>NZ_JAMPKC010000043.1:0-33375 GCF_039961975.1 Trichocoleus sp. DQ-A3
CCCGTTTTGGCAATGTCAAGGTTCCACAGCACCCCAGTACCACTGATACTCTGGTCGGTGCTGCCTACCAGTTGAATGGCAGAGTTGCTGTTGTTAAAGTTGGCATCGTTGGTGATGACATCTCCACTCACCTGGATGTTGAAGGTGCCACCACTGCCGGCAATTTGATTGACATCGGTGATGGTGAGGTCGTTGCTGACCACCAAATCTTTCACTAGAGTTAGACTACCAGTAGCGGTTGCAATTTCCAGGTTGTACAGTGCTGCTGTGCTGTCTACAGTCTGATTTCCCGTGAAGCGTACTGTTCCTGTCCCTGAGTCAAAACTACTGGCATTTGCGATCGCAAATCCTCCTGAAACCGCCAATATATTTGAACCCAGGCTAATGCTTCCTGTATAAGCAGCCGCCACCTGAAGATTTTGAATACTGACATTGCCATTAATAGTGGCATTTTTGGTCGATGTCCCATCAAAAGACGCCACATCATCTGCATCAGGAATACCGTCTGCATCTGATCCTGTGCCACTAACGAGGCTCCAGTTTGCTGCCTCAGTCCAGTTATTAGTTGTACCGCCACCACTCCATTTAAAAGTTGCCATAAAAATTCCTGAATATGTTTCAATAACTTCTTTACAAAAAGCAAGCTGTGGTTCTACCTGTGAGCGACTCTGTCGATTAGCAACAGGTATCGTTCTATCAAGCCTCCAATTCGTCTCTAAATCTGCGTTACCAACCCTCGTCGTTGAAGCGTGGACAGAGGCTCCGGTTAACTCACTCAAGCGGTGGATAAAGGCTTGTCCGCGATCGCCTTTTGCAACTTCACAACCGTAAATTAACAGTTCAGCATTGGGAGCTAGCCAATCTGCCCAGCTTAAAAGTTCGTTTCCATAGTGATTTAGGGTTTCTAGACTGAGTTCGCGATCGCCAATATAAATTGCACCAGAAGCACCATGAGAGACAATGTGGACGCTGCTAACTCTCTGCCGTTCCGCCAGTGCCCGACTAATCTGCTCCACACCATCCTGTCTAGAGTCGAGGACAACCACCTCAATTCCTGGCGCAACTCCAGCAACTAAACTTTGGTAATCTTCTAGCCTGGAATCAATAAAGGCAATTCCATCCAGGACTTGCCCAACTTCATCAAGGTTTTGATGATGGTTAATTTCTCTTCTAAGTGTCATGCCTATGTTTCTTGCAATTTCTAAAAATTTATCGGTTTCAATTACATTAAAAGAGTACATATGGAAATAATTCTCCCAGTGTTTTATGAAAAAATTAATCTCATGGCGATTCACTTTTAAGACTGTCCTTCTGCTTTCTAGCTTTTGATTTATTCTTGTTTTCTCAATAGAAATTTACAAGATAGTCTGATTTTGAGGGATGTTAAAAAAACAGTAACAACACCTCTCCCCAAAGTTTTTTGCTTTAAATGAAAAACTTTGGAAATCCATAAAATCTAATCCTTCAAAAGGCGAGGTTAAGTTTGTGAATAAAGATGATTTGAATAGTAAATATTGTCAAATAATTAATTATTTAAGCTTCAATTCATTACTCGCTATTCAGTATGCTTAATTGGCTCAATAGTGTCGATATATAAAAGTTCGTATGTTTGTAAATGTGTTCAAAAATTAATCTTTAAAAGAATAAGCAATGACTTTGCTCAATCTTTAACTAGATAGATTGATAAATACTCCCTTTTATGTATGCAACCTAAATTCCACAAAATATTCGATAGGTCAATATATATAACTTCGTATATAAAATAGTAACAATCCACAAAATATTTGAAAAGTCAATACAGTTAAATTCGTATTTTCGCAATAGTAAAGTCTGTTATTGAGAAAAATTGATCGCAAGCCAAATTGATGGAGAGTTGAGGAAGGCTAGTCTCTAGTGCAATCACCATGAATCAAGATGGTAGGTTAAGCGATCGCTTTTTCTCCCTCTGGGTCTTCTGTGCCCTCAGCGGTTTGCAAAAAAAGGATTGTTGTCAGATTAAAAGCGCTATCATCGTTCCCTACAAATTAGATTTGGTTAAACCTAAACTGTTCTTTAATAGCTTGAAGCACTCTTTGTAAGCAAGGAAAAGTTAGGGAGAAAGTCAGATGATTGTAAAATTGGATTTGGTGTATTCCAAAAAGATAGAGAAAAGGTAAGATATACCGCATGAGTCAAACAGATAACGAGGATATTCCATTCAAACAGGTGCTAGGATTGGTGGACGCTGCCGTTTTCAATGCCACAGGCAAACACCTTTCCAATATTGAAGTTCTTGTGTTGCAGGGTACTTAACAAGGTCAAAAGTATCCTCAAATTGCCAATGCAGAAGGTTACACCCTCGAATACCTGAAAAACGACATTGGTCCAAAACTCTGGAAACATCTCTCCGACGCACTAGGAGAAAAAGTGAGTAAAACCAACCTCAGGGCAGTTCTCCAGCAAAAACTTTACCAACAACAAGACAACGCCAGCGAGAGCAGGAGACAAGGCGATAATTTTAAATTGCTGAAATTTCCCCAACATCCCTACCACAACCTTCCACCGCGTGACTACACCACATTAGTAGGGCGTGAAGCTGAGGTAAAAAGACTGTTGGAATGGCTTTCGTTTGAGCATCCCACGCCTCGAATTGCCTTAGAAGGCATGGGTGGTATGGGCAAGACAACCTTACTTTTAGACGTTGCTCACTATTGTTTACAAGCCAGCCAAGATGCTCCCAGGTTTGAGTCGATTATTTTTACCTCTGCCAAAACCCAACAGCTTACTGCCTGCCGCATCTTAATGCACTTTCGGCAAGAGCGAACTTTGGGGAAAATTTTTCAAGCCATTGCCCGGACTCTGCCCAGTTGCGATACCCCTACAGCTAGTTTTGAGGAAGCTTGGGAGCAGATTCACAACTGCCTAGAAAAGTTGCGAACTCTGCTGATTGTAGATAACTTGGAAACTCACCAACAGCAGGAGGATTTGCTCGGCTTTTTATACGACCTGCCTGCTACGGTGACGCGGGTTATCACCAGTCGAGAACCCACTCCTTTTACCAGCACCATTCGGCTGGCAGCTTTGCCCGAACCTGAAGCTATCCACTTAATCCAACACCAGGCTAGGGAAAAAGACATACAGCTTAGTTTGGAACAATCCCAGCAACCATCGGCAATCTCCAGACAGGATTTGATCTAGTGGGGTTCGGTGCTTTGTTCACCTGGGCGTGGCAGGAGTTGTTTGATGGGGTCAACTACTTCCGTCGGGCGCTCGGATTGGTGGTGTTAGGAGGAATGCTCGCGCTCAGACTGCATATTGTTTGACCTGGAACCCGCCACTTGATCCGGCAGGAGTTGTGTGCCGTAATCCGACAAAACGTGAATGCCAAGCTATCCTCCCCTGCAAGAGCCTTCACCTTCGGTACTGTCAGGGCGATCTCTGCGGTTTGCGTCTGAACGCCAGAAGCCTTCAGAATACCCTCATCAAACGTCCAGCGATCGCCCAACATACAAAGGTCGCGATCGCTTGTGAAAACCAGTCCTTTCAAAAATAATCAGGCGATCGCACCCAAAAACCTTCACCAACCAATCATCGATACCGCCTTGCGCTTCTGCTCTGGCGATACTTCTAGATACCGCTGCAAAGTACCCAGGTCGTTGTGACCCGATATCTCCTGAATGTGCCTCAGCGGTATCCCGGCATTGTGCATTTGAGTCAGAGCAGTGCGCCGGAAGCTGTGGGTACTGACTCCCTCGACAAAGATGCGCTGGCACGCATCCTTCAGAATCTTATCAGCCATGAACCGACTCAGGTGTTCCTTCCCTCTGACCCCAGACGGAAACAGCGCCCCTGCTTGAGCGAGTTGGTATTCTGCCAGTATTGCCGCGAGTGCAGGTTGAATGTCCACAACGCGGGTTTTCAGTTTTCCCTTCGTGGTAGACTTCCTGAAAGTCAACGTTCCACTTCTAATGTCAGTAGTCTGGAGCGCCAGTGCTTCCGACACCCGACACCCGGTAAAAAGACAGATGCCAAACAAAGCGCGATCGCGTGGCGACTTAAACCCATCGGTGAACAACCGCCTCAATTCATCTGAGGTGAGGATTTTTCCTTGCCCGTTGCCGCTAACCTTCATGGTGGTATTTTCTAGTTAATCCCCAGATTACACGAAAGACGGATTTCGTGGAATAGATGCCGAAAAGTATAGTTCTAGCGTTGTTTGAAAGATTTCGGATTGCCGGATTCAACCGGGCTTATCAATCCCGCTCTATCCGCTTCACGAGAGAATCAGGGTTTCGGGCGCAATCGATGATTTTTGCTTATGCCTGCGCTACTATCACCATTATCAAGTAAAATCCGTGACCCTGAATTTGTAAATAATAGTTTGTTCCCTCTGGTGTCCACAGTTGTTCCGATTCAGCAAGGAGTTGCAAATCTTGAGTGCGATCGCTCTCTAGAATTCGGCGCTCCGAATTCTAGCTTCACTCGGTAGGGAGTCGTTAGTCGAGACAGCGATCGCTATCAGGTCTTGTGGGATGCACGACACACCCTATAAAAGGGTTACAAAGATTGATCTAGAGCGAGATCGCGCTAGAGCGAATCCTCCAGAATTTGGCAGATTACTGCTTCTCCAGATCCTTGGCGGTGTCAAACCGTTTAATCAAATCTGCAATGATACGCGGGTGATTAGTCCTGAAGCCCACCTCTGGCTCTGTACTTTGGGTATCTGAAAGCAAAAAGTTGGACTTTTGGGCAGTCCATAAGCGATCGCCCGAAGGTGACAAATGCGATCACTTAGATGCTGAAGCGCGATCGTGCCTCACTCCACCCCAAGTGCCTCTTTTGGCTCCTTTGGCTTTTTCTCAAAAACTTGGATGTTTGGCTCCACTAGCACAAAGCCATTTTCACTCGTCTCTACCATCTTTCCGGCGATCGCCGCCACCCACATGGGGTACTCGGCTTGTGCCTGTTCTAACTTCTTAAAGACTTTCGGTTTAACAGTAACACTGACAAGCCGCCCGTCACAGTCAATTTCAAATGACTTCCAGCCATTCTCAACCGTTTTTATATCGGCTGGAAATTCGCTGATTTTAATCGTGATTTCAAGCTTTCCTGAAGTTGTCATTTATCCTCCACTGATGCTGTAAGGCGTTGAACTTTGTAGGAAGTGCAGCAAACCCGTGACTCATCCAGAGATGCCGTAAGGGGTTAAACACGGGATTTCGGCGCACCGAAATGGTTGCCAACTTAGTCACTATACCGAGAGATGCCGTAAGGTGTTGAACACACTTCAGTTGCTCGTTTCTCTGCTCAATTTTCCCGCTAACGGGTTGGTGTTTTCCCGCCAACCAACGCCAACCGCCCAAAAACTTCAGCCGAAACCTCACTGATAAACCTATCCAGCGCTGTCCTCACCCCTGTTATCTGTTTGATGTGCTCAACAGATGCCTTGGAACCCAATCAGCTTGTAACTGTTCTCGGCACACCAGGTTAATTCCACTCCAGTAGACCTAATGTGCTGAAGATCGACACTCTCTTAAATTTAGTCTTGTTCGCTGAAGTGAGCGATCGCCTTTCCTGGTGGTAAGACCTGGATATTCAGGACTAGAAGAAAATCCTCTCTCAACTCCAATCGAGGATTCTGGTTTTCTTGATAAGAATGCTTAAACCGCTGCGAAGAACGTGATCGCCGGTCGGGAAAGTCGAGGATGACGATATAGCTGGGGAAAAAGCTGGATTACCCTTCCCAGTTCATCTACACATGCTACGCCACGCCTGTGGATTCTATCTCGCTTCCAAAGGGCATGACACTAGAGTGATTCAAGCTTATTTGGGACATAAGAACATTCAGCATACGGTTCGCTACATTGAGTTAGCTCCAGGGCGCTTTAAGGATTTCTGGACAGATTAAAGTATGCAAGCGATGTCACTTCTGACATAGTAATTTTGTACTCAATTGCCCGTTGCAGCTTCGCTATATTTCGTCCGTTTAGTGTGAGAGATAAACAAAAAGGTCTGAAAGACTCACGGGATGGCTTTCCTGTTTTTATCAGTGCTGTTAAAAAACTTTGTCCAGACATTTGGCTGTTTGAGAATGTTCGTGGTCTTCTTTAGTGAAACAAATGGTACTTGGATGAAGTGACTCAAGAACTTCAGTCTTTAGATATGTAGTCAAAGTTAAGTTATTAAATGCCGTTGATTTTTGTGTGCCTCAAAATCGCGCTCGCGTTATTGTCGTTGGTCATAAAGGCTTGATATTAGTAGCGGAAAAATTCTGATCGTTAGTGAAGCACCAAAGGTAATTGTCCCATTTTCGGTGATTGCCTAATTGAACAGTAGAAACCTGAAATGGCACAAAATCGTTCTTTGCAATTTAGACTGTCCCATTAATGGCTCAAAATGGGGCAGTTTGAGGCACCAAGTATCTAAATTGCCTGCTCGACAGAAGCTTTGGCTAGCAAGCTTTTCAGCCTTAACGACCATTTTTTTGTCCGTTGCTAAAACTAAGCCATAAAGGGGATTTCAGCTTTCCCAAGCTGTCAGTTCTGGTTAAGGACGCTCAAGGGTTAATGATTGCTTGAAATGACTGAGCTACGTAAAAACCGGCTGAATTCTATGACCTTAGAATTCGGGTTTCAACTTATCCCGAACTCAGGTTGCTTATTTCTATACTCAAGTACAGACATCTGCTTTAAAGTAGCTGCTGTAGGTGAGGCGGAAACGATCGCGTATGCACCAGTTGACCTGTAGCCAGATACTCAAGCTCAGCGGGAGTGGATAATCTCCCTAAAACTTCATTGCGATGGGGATGGCGACCAAATCGAGCAATCACCTCCCGATGTCGGTGCGCTTGTTCTGCTGAGAATTCTAGCAAGGCTCGATCGTTCGGCGAGGCTTCCTGCATGAGGTTATCTCCCAGTTTGGTTACGAGTTCCAAATTCCTGAGATCTTCAGAGTGTCCTAGCGGCAGAAAGAAGAAGGTTTTCTCCCAGGGAGTCTCAAGTGCTGCGTAATGATTGATCTCGATTCCTTCTAATGCCAATGAGCAAGCTTTTGAATCTTGAGCGAATGCTTGAGCCGTCCCCTGATAGATGGTTCGCGAAAACTGATCGAGGACGATGATTAATGCCAGTCGCGATCGCGGTTCGTGCGACCAGTTATCTAGTTCACCTTGTATCGCCCGTTCTAGCAAAGGCGCAAACTGCTGGATAATATCGGCATTTCCACCTCCACGAAACCACCAATGAAACTGACGAACTAAAGTTGCTTGATCCTGGTCAAATGACGGCGGAAACCAGAACTGAAGTACGTCTTCAAACAGTTGAGTTTTCATTGTGAACTCTCTCGATAACGGATTGGTGAGAAGTTTTTTGCTCAGTGGATGCAGCTTTCGCGGCAAAGAATTGCTTTAATCTGTGGGGTTCCATAAAAGTAAGGTAACCAGAAGCGATCGTAGGCGGTAACAGCTCAATCAAAACGCGATTTTCGATCCAGAGTTCAATTACTTCAAACAAGCCACGGCGATGCCTCATCTGCCAATTTTCACGAGCAGCGATCGCCCGAACTTGCTCTTCGCTAGCTGGGACTGAAATTGCTGCATGGGTAGCGGTATAGGGAGATGCATCAGGATTTTGTCTACGCTGAAACATCGTGTCATCTTGAGAGCCAGGAATGAGTTCAGTCGTGAAGGGATGCACGTCAACAACGGTTCCATGCATATCAAAAGTCAGGGCAACGTAGCTGTCAGGATATCGAG
This sequence comes from Trichocoleus sp. DQ-A3, assembly GCF_039961975.1. NCBI lineage: Bacteria > Bacillati > Cyanobacteriota > Cyanophyceae > Leptolyngbyales > Trichocoleusaceae > Trichocoleus > Trichocoleus sp. DQ-A3. The sequence goes on from NZ_JAMPKC010000043.1 coordinate 7,733, forward strand.
CATCAGGAAACGGAAAGGCTTCTCCCTGAAACAGCTCTGCTAAAACATAAGCAACCTGTTTTGGGTTTTGAGCGGCGATAGAAAGATGATGAATCATCGTGGGTTTCTCTTTATTTCAAGCTGTTCTCATTTGACTAGGGGCAAATCTTTATGAGGTTATGTTGCTAAACAGATATACCTGTTGGAAGAACACCAAGCTGCTGCATCATTGCCATGTCGTCTCGTACCACCCAATGCTCTACAATCTGATGATTTTGCACTCGCAAAATATGAATTTGTCTCTGACAAATTGAGTTTCCCGTTGGTGGCATTTCTAGAAATCCTGGAAATCGGCCTTTGTGAGTGGCGGTTAGAGTGCAGCACATAACGACGCGATCGCCCTCGGCAATCAAATCTTCAATCTGATGGTGATGATCGGGGAATGCCATTGTGATCGTATGAATAAACTGTTTCATCGATTCAGGATCGCGAGAAGCAACCGGAGTTGGATCGTTATTGTTGAATTCGGGCGAAACTAGCTCATCAATAAGATCGACGTTGCGCTGATTGAAAACTTCTTCGTAGAAGCGCCGAACGATTGCTTTGTTGGATTCGGTAGACATTGTGATAATTCTCCTTCATTTACATACAAGTGCAATTCACTTTTTAGCCTTTCAAGGGCTAGCTCTATTGTTCAATATCGTTCATAGCCGTTGAAGATTAAAGTTTTTTCGAGCAGTTCTTCTTGTGTATCCGGTTGCTGAAAGCGATCGCAGGTTGTTCCTCTACTCTTTTATTGGGCTGCACTTTCTCAAACTTTATAACTACTGCGACTATTACTTTAGCTGCCACTGACTGTAAGGAACTATCCCTACTTCAGGACAAGGCTCTTGCGGCAGCATTGCCAGATATTCCAACAAATGCCCGTCTGGATCGGTGAAATAAAGCGAGAGGGCGGGCATCCAACCAATAACAATTGGTTCTTCAACAGGTTCGCCGTAGAATCCTTTTGGAACAACATCACTAGATATTAATGCTGATGGAGCAGTAAGAATTTGCTCAACCGTGCTTGTAAACGCTAAATGCAAACGCATTCCGTTTGGAGCATCACCTACTTCCCATAGACCTAGCATCGCTTGCCCCCGCCCTCCAATCCAGAAGAAAGCAGCGGCGCGATCGCGTACAAGGTAAGCCAACTCCAGCCCAACCACGTCTCGATAAAAAGCGATCGAGGTTGCCAAATTTCTCACCGTCAGATGTGTTTCAAAAAGACCTTGAATCGAGACTTGCATGATAGATATCTCTACAAAAATGCTGGTCTTCTAGGTGCTTTATTACTGTGGACTACAATCTAACCCGATGCCATTGATCGCCACAACTACATAGCGATATCGACGCAGTGCAGTTTGTAAAAAGCGCTGAAGAAGATTCATGTTGTACTGGCTAGTAACGTTGATTTCAAAATATCTCAAAAGTCTTCGAGAAGCGAATTAGAAAATAGTAGAGTGTTGTTCATAGCATGACTCCGTTGAACTAGCTTGTTGCTACCAGAAATTCCTTGAGCGATCGCGGTTCTAAAAAGGCAAGATATTGAGCCGAAAGCTCAGGCGGCAGCAGTTCTAGCAGCAGATGATTTTCAATCCAAAGCTCAATGACCTCAAAGAAGGCATCGCCACGTTTATAGCGCTCGACCCGCCAACCTTCACGAGCTGCAATCGAGCGAATTTCAGTTTCGCTAACTAAGACTGAGATTGCGGCATGAGTTGCAGTGTAAGCAGAGGGGTGAGGGTTCACCTGATGCTGAACGGCGGCTTCGTCAATTCCTGGTCGAAGTTCCAATCCACGCGGATGCACTTCTATTAGGGTGCCGTAAGCGTCAAACGCAAGGGCAACATAGCTACCTGGATTAGAAGCAAATGGAACAACTTCTCCATTTAGCAATTCGGCTAAAACTTCAGCGACACGAAGCGGATTATGGGTTGCGATCGAAATGTGGTGAATCATATTAAAGCTCCTAAATTTCAAGTAAGTTTGGTGGGCAAATGAGCGGCATTGCCGAACAGAACGTTAACGGCTGTGCTGAAGAATAAGGTTTTAGCTATTCGATTAGCCATTTGCAGGTCAATCTTCCGTCAAAGATGATCCACCGAGCAGTTAATCGACCGGAACGCTTTTGTTTGTTGGGCTATAAGAGTTGAAGAACCCAAATCGCGATGTGGAATGAAAACAGGTTGTGTGGAGCGATCGCCGAGTAAAATTCTTTTGAACAATCGCTCCACCTAACTCAAATTAAGCAGTTGAGCGATCGAGGTTCATGCAAAACCGCGTATTACCGATGCTTTGGCACACTTGCAGGATATAGTCACCTGCTCCCTTCAGCCCGCTGATGGTATAGAGGTTGCCTTTAAGAGTAGTTGTGCCATGTTCTACTAGTTGATTGGACAGGCAAAAGAGCTATCCCACCAGACTCTAGCTGTTTTGCCTGAGTGGAAGTTAAACAACCTGCAACCTAGGCAGAAACAAAGTCAAGTGAAGCAAACACATTGGTTGTGTCTTGCACAACCGCGATGAGGTCACCGTTTTTGTGGATGAGCGTATCCAGTGCGGAACCACCAGAGAAATTCTGGCTCTTGGTTAGCGTGTAACCACTACCAAAGATACTGCCGTTAATCTGAATCTTGTCACCCTGACTGGCATTAAAGTCAGTAATTGTGGCAAAACTAGAGCCGTTGACGTTCAGGTAGAAGGAACTAGCCTTATCTCCAAGCAAAAATGTGTCGGCTCCGCCACCGCCAGTTAGGGTGTCTAATTCATTTCCATTGAGACCAAGGAAGCCTTTGAGAGTGTCATTGCCCGCGTCACCGAAGAGAGTGTCATTGCCTGTGCCACCTAAGAGTTTGTCATTGCCAAAGCCACCGAAGAGAGTGTCATTGTCCTCATTACCCTGTAGCTCGTCATTGCCAAAGCCACCATTGAGAGTGTCATTGCCAAAGTCACCCGTAAGGAAGTCATTGCCATCGTTACCATTGAGAGTGTCATTGCCAAAGCCACCGAAGACAACGTCATCGCCGCCTAAAGCAGCGATGAAGTTATCTAAGCTATCACCAATAAGAAAGTCACTTCCATTGGTTGGGGTTCCTATAACTGCCATTGTTTTGTTTTCCTTTTTTGTGTATGTGTGTATGAGCGTTGAACGTCTGCTCCTCGCCCAGCCCAAAGCCACCTGTAGCCTTGCTACAAGTCTGAGCAAACGGTTTGGCTGATTTAAACTGGTCAGGTTGCCTCGAAAGCATTAGGTCAAGCAGGGGCTTTGGGTTGATTGCTTCTAAGGGCAGCCTGAGTAAAGCTGAGTATGAATCTGGCCTGGGTTGAGGAAGTTGTGAATCGTCAGCAGGTCAGTTTGCTTTGTCTTCTCAACTCGCGGCTTCATCGCTCATATATTCAGAATAAGAGCTAGCTTTCTGCTTGTCGGTTTGAAAAAGTCAGATTAAAAGTCGGAAAAGATCACATTCTGATGTCGGGTGCTGAGCAGGATGGGTGGAGCGATCGCCACGACAAAACCAAGCGATCGCAAAAACGCTAATCACCCTACCTTGAATCGATCGAGATTTAGATTACTCTAAAATCGCTCCTAACGAGCGCAGCGTGGCGATTTGCGCCTCAGTCAGTCCAGTGACACCTGCGATGTTCATGCGCTCGTAAGGCCGATCAGCCTTGAGGAGATTGAGACAAGTTCCGGTCTCCAAATCCCAAAGTCGAATCGTTTCGTCTTGGCTACCGCTCGCCAGCGAACGACCATTGGGACTGAAAACCACCGACCAGACGAGGCTGGTGTGTCCACTAAGCGTCTGGACGCATTCGCCCGTTGTTAGATTCCACAACTTCACCGTGCGATCGCTACCACCGCTTGCCAAATATTCTCCGTCAGGGCTAAAAGTGATTGACCAAATCCGATTAGAATCCGTGTGCAGTGTGCGGTCGCACTGTCCCTGCAAATTCCACAGCTTCACGGTATCGTCGCCGCTGCCACTCGCGATCGTTTCACCCGTTGGGCTAAACGATACTGACCACACCCACATCGTATGCCCCTCAAAAGTTTGCAGACATTCGCCCGTTTCCAGATCCCATAGCTTGAGCGTTTCATCGTAGCTGCCGCTCACGATTTGCTTACCATTGGGGCTAAAGGCGATCGAGCAAACCCAGCTTGTATGACCCTGTAAGGTTTGGCGACACTGCCCCGTGTTGAGATCCCACAGCTTAATCGTGTGATCGTCACTGCTGCTGGCAAGCAGTGGCTCAGTTGGACTGAAGTCCACCGACCAAACTCGGCTCGTGTGCCCGTGCAGCGTCTGCAAACACTGCCCCGATCGCAAATCCCACAGCCTCAAGGTTTGATCGCTGCTGCCGCTGGCGAGCAGTTTGCCATTAGGATGAAATGCGATCGCACAGACGGCGTTGCGATGCCCTTGTAAGACATGGGTACACCTGCCACTGCCGACATTCCACAACTTGATTGTGTAGTCGTCATTGCCGCTGGCTAAAGTTTCACCATCGGGACTGAAAGCCACTGACCAGACACGATTGGTATAGCCTTTGAGCGTCCGCTGACAGTTTCCCGTCACCACATCCCAGAGTTTGGCGCAGTGATCGCCGCTGCCACTGGCGAGCGTTTGACCATCGGGACTAAAGGCGATTGATCGCACCCAGTTCGCATGACCTTTAAGCGCCCGCTGACACTGACCCGTATCGAGATCCCACAGCTTGATTGTTTGATCTTCACTGCCGCTTGCCAAGCGTTGTCCGTGCGGACAAAAGGCAATCGATCGTACCCAGTTCGTATGCCCGCGCATAATTTGCAAACATTCGCCTGTTTCAATTTGCCACAATCGCACGGTGCAATCACTGCTGCCGCTTGCTAAAACAGAACTGTTTGGGCGAAAGGCGATCGACCAGACATGACCAATATGTCCGCTCAAGGTGCGGTCGCAATTTCCAGTGTGCAGATTCCAAAGCTTGATCGTGGCATCGTCACTCGCACTTGCTAGAATCGGCAGGATTGGACAAAAGGCGATTGATCGCACCCAGTTTGTATGTCCCTTCAAGGTCTGCAAACACTGCCCCGTGCCCAAATCCCACAGCTTGATTGTTTGGTCTTCACTACCGCTGGCAAATTGACCCTCTGAGCTGTAAGCCACTGACCAAATCGAGCCAGTGTGTCCTTCGAGCGTTTGCAGACATTGCCCCGTGTTGAGATCCCACAGCTTGATGGTGCGATCGTCACTGCCACTCGCGAGGGTGCAGCCATCAGGACTAAACGCCAGTGACCATATCCAGCTTGTGTGACCGCGAAATGCTTGAATGTTCTTGCCGTCGCTCGCTCGCCATAGCCGCACTTCACCATTGAGATCACCCGTTGCCAAAAGTTGCCCATCCAGACTAAAAGCAACAGCGGCGGGTGTTGCCAGTGTCTCGGTAAACACAGATTTCGCTAAATCTGCATCGGTAAAGTTCACGCCGCGCAAACTTACGTTTTGTAGATATGCCTGCCAAATACTCAAACCTGAAAAGTTGTAATTATTTAAATCAATGTCTAAATAATTCAACAGGTTAATAATATTGCCGCCACCATATCCAGCTGAAGTTCCATACTCCACTCTCAGTTTGGCAAGTAGGCGATCGAGTTGATCTAAAACCGCAGTTTGCGATCGCCATTCATTCAATAGCCTGGTGATAAATGGCGCAAGAATGACGCGAATTTGACTTTCGCGCACGTAGTCTTTCGCCTCTGCTCTGATCAAAGCATGGCTGATGAACAAGCGAACATTCTGCGTCTTAATTTCTTCATACACCTGCTCGATAAAATGCTCAGTGACAAAATCCATCACCACAGGTTGCAGCGTAAATCGTCCTGCTGTTTGCTCAATCAAAGAACAGCGTTTAAGCGCCTGCAAAGCTTCAAGTAACTGGACTTGCGATCGCTCCGCCATCAGATCCGATCGCAGCTCGGCAAGTCCTGCCCATTCGCGGTGGATTGCCAGCCAATACATCACTTGTTTTTCGAGTTCTGAGAGACGATGAAACTGTTCAGCAATTAGGGTACGAATGTTGCCAAACGAGATCAATCCCTGTTCTAAAAACTGTGCGATGCTGCCGTCAAACAAATCTTGCACAGTTGTTGCAACAATTTTTAACGCTAGCGGATTGCCAGAATAGCATTCAGCGAGCGTGTGCAGTTCGGCTTCCGAAGTATAAAAACAACCTTCAGCCTTGACGATCGCCTGCACATCTTCGAGCCGCAATCCACTCAGCGCGATCGTGCGGACGGGCAGCGTTTTTCCTTCTAGCGCATCAAACGGCTTCGGCTTTTCTCGACTCGTCAACACTAAACAGCTTGCGTGACGTTCTGCACCGACTTTTTGAAACAGTTCTCCATATTCGATCGCCGCCTGCTCTAAAACTGTTTCAGCATTGTCTAAAACCAACAAGCAGCGCGAAGCGCGTAAATGCTGCATCAGCAGCGCAATAAGTTCAGCGCGAGTTGTGGGCAATGCAAATTTTTGCTCAGATAGTAGGGGAATAATGGTTGTGAACAATTCTTCAATTGGTGGAGCGTTGCGGAGCGATCGCCAAATCACAACTTCAAATCGATCTTGTAGCCGTTCCACCAGCTTGATTGCCAGGGTTGTTTTGCCGATGCCGCCCATTCCTACTAGGGCAATCAGACGACACTGGTCCGTGACAATCCACTGCTCTAGCTGATTCAGTTCCTCAGTGCGACCGTAAAAAACGGGGATATCAATAATTTCTCCCCAGTGTTGGCGAGCCGGGATCGCAGGCTGAGGTGGAGCGATCCCCTCTAAAGATGTTGCGCTCCCGCTTGAAGGAATCTCGACAGGTGAGTCAAGCGTTGCTGATCGCAGCTGTAGTGTTTGCCTGCGTACAACCGCCTGCACATTGTTTTTATTGACAGATTCCCCGAAGGCGATCGATAGCTGCTGCCATAGCTTCGCACCGACATCGCGGACATGTCCGACATCGTAGCCAATTTGCTCGGCAATCTCAGCATAAGTCCAGCCCTGCCAGGTGTAGCGAAACACATCCTCTTGCAGGTCTTTGAGTTTTTGTCCGGGCAGCAGGGCATCAAGCGAAACAATAGCTTCCTCAGGAGTCATAAACAGAGTCCTTGCAGGCAGCACTTAGGTGAATCAATCTGCTCAAATTACCATCGTAGTTGATCGTTCTACTGTTAAAGCCCGAAGATTGCAATCGTTAATCTTTTGAGTTGCTTGAGTTAAAGTGAACGAATCAGTGCTACTTGAGTTAAATTTCCGAATGGAGTATCAAAGTACACTTTTGGTACTGCTAAATTTTTAAGCGAGTATTTTGGCAAACGGTCAAATTTAGGAGTAAATCGCTAAAGCAGAATCTTTTACAAATTTGCCTCTAGTTTGACAATACAGATACAATACTGAGCATTTATATTAGGAGGTCTTCACTCATGACTTCTGAGGAAGCCTTAGCCTTGCTAAACGAACTGCTTAAAGAGCAGAAGCTCAAAAATATTCATGAATTAGTGTTCTGCTACAGTTGGCAAGGATTAACTTATCCAGAAATTGCTAAGCAGGTCGGTTACGACACGAGCTACATTCGCAACATTGGACAAGAGCTTTGGTTTCAACTCAGTCAAGCTTTTGAAGAACCAGTCACCAAGAAAAACATTCAATCCGTTCTACGTCGGCAGCTTGCTCAAAATCAACACACTGCTTTAGCAAATCAAAGCAAGAAAGATATAGCAATTTCTTCACAAGCAGACAGTGAACCCACGTTACTTGCGCAATCGAATTTGTCTGTTAACACGAACCAATATCAGCATTGGGGAGAGTCGATTGATGTCTCAATCTTCTACGGTCGTCAGGCAGAAATGGCGCTGCTGCATGAATGGATTGAATCCGATCGCTGTCGGCTCGTTGCACTCATTGGCATGGGTGGTATCGGTAAAACCGCACTAGCAGCAAAGCTAGCCGAACAGCTTCAAAATAAGTTTGAGTATTTAGTTTGGCAATCGTTACGCAATGCGCCACCGATTGAAATCGTTCTCACTCAGCTACTTAAATTTTTTGCTAATCAGCAAGAAGTAACTCAGGCTGAATCATTGGATGGGCAGATTTCTCAACTCATTGAGCGGTTGCGTTCTTCGCGCTGCTTGATCGTGTTTGATAATGTCGAAGCCATTCTAGATGGAGTGCAAGCAGGACAGTATCGATCGGGCTACGAGCAGTACGACGAATTCTTGAGGCGCATCGGGAGCGAACATCATTCAAGCTGTTTATTATTAACAAGTCGAGAGAAGCCGAAAACACTCTTTCCGCTCGAAGGTGAAATTTTGCCTGTGCGATCGCTCTCCCTAACCGGACTGAACACAGCAGCCGTTCAATCGCTCTTTCAAGCAGACGGCTTTATCTGCAATTCTGACGAGTGGCAAAATTTAACAACTTCTTATTCAGGCAACCCGCTGGCGCTAAAAATTGTCTTGGCAACCATTCGAGATGTCTTTGATGGCAACATTACGCAGTTCTTAGAGCAGGGCACGATCGCGTTTGGCGACATTACGTTGCTACTTGACGAACAGTTTCAACGACTCAGTGAACTTGAAAAGCAAACAATGTACTGGTTAGCGATCGCTCGCGAATGGATTTCGATCGCTCAGTTACGAGAAGATTTTATTAACGACAGTTCAAGAACAGAACTACTTGACGTTTTGCTTTCGTTACGGCAGAGATCGCTGATCGAGAAGAACGCTGGACGGTTTACCTTACAGCCCGTTGTGATGGAGTATGTAACCGAACAGCTAATCGATCGCGTTTGCAAAGAAATTCATACTCAAAATCCTGATTTATTCATCAGTCATACTCTGATCAAAGCACAGGAAAAAGACTACATTCGTGACAGTCAAATCCGCGTTATTCTTGCACCGCTGACAGCAAGTTTGGTGAATCAATTTCGATCGAAAAAAGAGATTAAACATCACCTTGATAGGATTTTGTCTACGCTGCGATCGCAGTCTTCTAGAGTAGAGGGCTATGCAGGAGGAAATATTATTAACCTGCTGCGATCGCTTGAAATTGACCTAAACGATTACGATTTCTCGCACCTGAGTATTTGGCAGGCATATCTGGTTGGCACAATGCTACATCGTACTAATTTTGCCAATGCTGATCTAGCTAAATCTGTTTTTACAGATGCTCTCGATGGAGCAACCTGGATTGCCTTTAGTCCTGACGGTGAGCAATTTGCGATTGGTCTGATTGATGGTAAGACGCGAGTTTATCAAACGGCAACTTATCAAGAACTGCTGGCTTTAGAAGGACATCTTTCTTGGACTGCCTGCGCTGCATTTAGCCCTAATGGTGAATTTTTAGCAACGGCAAGTCTAGACCACACCATTAAGCTGTGGAGTTTGGCAACAGGTCAATGTTGTAAAACGTTTGAGGGACATACAGGCTGGGCTGTATCTGTTGCCTTTAGCCCTAATGGTGAAACGTTAATCAGCTGTGGCAACGATCGCACAGTCAAGCTGTGGAATATCGCAACCCAGCAGTGTGTAACGCTGGTTGGACATACTGATTTTGTCATTGGCGTTGCGGTGAGTCCCAATGGTGAAACGATCGCCAGTTGTAGTTATGACCAAACCATCAAATTATGGCAGGTAGCAACTGGACAGCTGATTCACACCTTGCACGGACATACCGCTTATGTCCGCGCTGTTGCCTTTAGCCCAGATGGTCAAACGCTAGCGAGTGGAAGTTGGGATCGCACCATTCGTCTATGGAATATGGAAACCAAAACCTGCTTCAGTATGCTTCAAGGACATACCGATTCAGTGGCTTCGATCGCCTTTAGTCCAAATCAGCAAATCTTGGTCAGTGCAGGATTTGACTGCACCGTGCGGCTGTGGGAAATCGAGACTGGACGCTGTTTGAATGTGTTGCAAAAGCATTCGGGTTGGGTTTGGTCGGTTGCATTTCATCCAGACGGTCACAGCTTTGCCAGTTGCAGCCCCGATCGCACCGTAATTTTTTGGAACACCGAAACCCAAGAGGCGATTAAAACGCTGCACGGCTACAGCGCTAACATCCGCTCGATCGCGTTTAGCCCCACAACACCCGTTTTAGCCAGCAGCAGTGATGATGCCACCGTGCGACTGTGGGATGTTTCTACTGCTCACGCTGCCTTTAGCAGAGCGCTGAGAGGGCATAGACATCGAATCTGGGCGGTTGCCTTCAGCCCGGACGGTCAAATGGTCGCCAGCAGTGACGACAGAGGTGAGATTCGCTTGTGGGCGGTGGCAACGGGTCAACCGCTGCGGGTCTTGCAAAGCAGCGCCGCAATCGCCAACCCCGTTTACACGCTCGCCTTTTCTCCCGACGGTCAGACGTTGTGCAGCGGCGGCATCGATCGCGTTATTCGCTTTTGGAACATTCACACCGGCGAATGCAAAACCACGCTGCCTCTCAACACTCGCGCTTGGACAGTGGCGTTTAGCTCGGATGGTAAGACGTTAGCGAGTGGCTGCGAGGATAAGCTGATTCAGCTTTGGAATATCGAGACGGGCGACTGTCTCAAAACCCTACAGGGACATAAAGGCATGATCTTTTCAGTGGCTTATGCGCCCGACGATCGCACGATTGCTAGCAGCAGCGATGACAAGACAGTGCGATTATGGGACGTTCAAACGGGCAAATGTCAAACATTACAAGGTCATACGGCTCCTATATGGACGGTTCAATTTTGCCCGGCAGACAGTATCCGCCCATTAGTCGTTAGCAGCAGCCTCGACAAAACAGTTCGCCTCTGGGATGTTGAGTCGGGGGAATGCCTTCAAATCTTGACACATCAGACGGAGGTGTGGTCTGTTGCTTGTAGAGAAGATAGTGAGATTTTGGCAAGCGGTAGCAGCGATGGCGCGATTAAGCTTTGGCAGGTCGAGACAGGAGAATGTTTAGATACCTTGCGATCGCCTCGTCTCTACGAAGGGATGAACATCAGCGGCACAACTGGTTTGACTGAAGCTCAAAAAGCAACCCTCAAAGCGTTAGGAGCTATTGAACAAGTAGGGTGACGACGACGAGATTATATAAAGTGAATTTTGTGCGATCTGCATTGATTTCACCTCGCGAACAGAACTGTCAGATAACAAATTATTTGTCGCTGTTAACACATTAGTATCGTTAATCCAAAAATCCTTCAAATCTTTTCCAGTAGGGGGTTATGGGCTAAGTAACACTTTGTAAGGATTCCTCTTTAAAGCCATAATTGTCTTAAATACAGCATTTCTTCATTTAAATATATCTAGGCTTTAATAGCGATAGAAACGCTCAACGACAAAAATTTTTTAAGACGACAAATGATCTGTCATTCGACAATTGTTCTCACGTGTTAGTTTTCAAGAATGTGTAATCACAAATGTTTTTTAAAAGTAACTTCCAATTGAAGTTGACCTGTACTCTGATAGGCTCAGCAGCGGTAGCAGTTTCCTACTTTCTTTGCGTTTATTCCTATTTATCGAATATCCAAACCCCAGACTAGTAAAGTGTAATACCCATCATGACAGCCACGGACGATTACCAGAAGTCACATTAAGTTCGTCGTCAACTGCAAGAAGTAAAGTGGCAGGTACGAATACGAATCGTCTGCTCTCCGGTAACCTGGCAATCTACTACAAACATTCTATCTTCAAAACTGAAGTTCCTGATTAACTGACGATAGATATCATAAATAATTGGGGGTAAACTATCTGAGTGATTATTACCATTCCACAACTGTTGACAGATTTCTCTAGCTTTTGGATTCAGATATATAGGTTGTAAATTTGGAGATACTAACATCACTCCTTCTGAATCATCTCAAGTAGCATGCTTTGAAAGATGTCGATGTTAGGAAGAAAACTTATGCGGTTCTGCTCCATTTTTTCTATCATTGCTGTATCGTATTAAAAACTACAAAAGCAAGCTGACTGTATGCTACGAGGCTAAAGCCTTGTAGAGACGTTGCATGCAACGTCTCTACAACTGGGGTAAAAAAGGGGACACTAAAAGCAGATTCTGTAAGGGTTGATTCTAGTTAGATTTCTGCATAGCTTGAGCTAAAGTATTACTTGCAAACAACTCAACCAATGTATCCACTATGTAAATTGATGGTTGTTGAGTTTGATTGCTGAAGGTAGACGAACAAACGAATGTCTTTTCGCATAGTCAAGAAGTTCGTGTGTCCAGGATTCAAATAATGCGAAAACTTCATCAACGAGAGAGAGGCAACGTGCTTGGGTTGACTCATCCAAAAGAATTTTAGCAATTTCGCTGTGATCGCTGCCGACCGAATGACCGGACTCTAAACTGAAGTGAAATTCTCCACAGTAACGCAGCTCGATCCCGCGTCGGGTTTCAATTGTCTTCGCTAAATTAAGCATCGTACTGAAGAGCACATTTCCCGTCTCCTCAATCGCCTCAATAATGGCAATACGTTCTACTGCATTTGCCCCGGAAATGAGAACAGCAAGTCGGTAAGTCAGGATGCGATTTTGGCGTGTTTCGTCGCTCCAGAGAAAACGCATCCATGATGTGGGGCTACACAGATGATCGAAACCGAGCTTAGTAAAATCTTCAAGATACCAAGGCCAATGATGATCGTCCTCATAGGTATGCATATTTACTTGGTGTTGGTATGTATTGCTTGTTGGTTCCTCTCGTAGCATGTACTTATTGATGTCCCCAAAGCTCAAAATAAAGTGCGCCATGCAAGGGTAGAAACCAAGCCTCTCTTCTTCAGTAAAACTGGAGTCGCGCATATATTGAAATAAGGGCAAATTGGAGTAAGTTTGCTTATTTTGCGAGATTTTTTTCAGGACGTATTTCATGATTATCTTTTCCGATTCAACTCAATAGCGGTATGGGAAATGATTGTCTCTCTTTGAATCAATTCATCAGAGACTGAGCGCCAAACATCAAGAGGCTGTGTTTCCGCAATCTCACCTTGTAATCCCTGGTGATTCAAGGCGGCTCGAATTTGGCTAATTCAATTTACGAGCGTTTTTTTGTGTGAAAGAGATGTTTATTTTCGATGAGAAACTTTCACTGGGTTTGCTGAATAATCTCCGGAGTTTGCCGATGCTTTGGCACACTTGCAGGATATAGTCACCTGCTTTCATCAGCTCGCTGATGGTATCGAGGTTATCCTTAAGATTACTTGTGCCATGTTCTACTAGTTGATTGGACAGGCAAAAGAGCTATCCTACAGGACTCTATCTCTTTTGCCTGAGTGAAAGTTAAACAACCTGTCACCTACGCAGAAACTAAGTCAAAGGAAGCAAACACATTGGTCGTGTCTTGCACAACCGCAATGAGATTACCATTTTTGTGGATGAGCGTATCCAGTGCGGAACCACCAGAGAAATTTTGGGTCTTTGTCAGCGTGTAACTGCTATCAAAGATACTGCCGTTAATCCGAATTTTGTCACCTTCACTGGATTTGAAGTCGGTAATTGTGGCAAAACCGGATTCGAGGTAGTGAGAGCCAATCGTATCTCCGAGCACAAATGTGTCGGCTCCGCCGCCGCCACTCAGAACGTCTTTTTCATCTACACCAAGAAACGAGTAGCCGGTCAGAACATCATTACCTTCACCACCGAAGAGGAAGTCTTGTCCCTTGCCACCTACAAGTTTGTCATTATCCGCGCCACCGAAGAGGGAGTCATTGCCATCGTCACCTCGCAACTCGTCCTTGCCATTGCCACCGATGAGTAAGTCAGCGCCTCCTTGACCGAAGACAAGATCATCGCCGTCTAAAGCATTGATGAAGTTATCTAAGCTATCACCAAAAAGAAAGTCACTTCCATTGGTTGGGGTTCCTATAACTGCCATTGTTTTGTTTTCCTTTTTTGTGTATGTGTGTATGAGCGTTGAACGTCTGCTCCTCGCCCAGCCCAAAGCCACCTGTAGCCTTGCTACAAGTCTGAGCAAACGGTTTGGCTGATTTAAACTGGTCAGGTTGCCTCGAAAGCATTAGGTCAAGCAGGGGCTTTGGGTTGATTGCTTCTAAGGGCAGCCTGAGTAAAGCTGAGTATGAATCTGGCCTGGGTTGAGGAAGTTGTGAATCGTCAGCAGGTCAGTTTGCTTTGTCTTCTCAACTCGCGGCTTCATCGCTCATATATTCAGAATAAGAGCTAGCTCTCTGCTTGTCGGTTTGAAAAAGTCAGATTAAAAGTCGGAAAAGATCACATTCTGATGTTGGGTGCTGATCGGGATGGGTGGAGCGCTCGCTACGACAAATGTACAGTGCCCAATTAAATGACATCGAGCCAAATTTGTGTCGCTCGTGCAAAGTCGCTCTAGTGCAAGATTGCACACAAAGTTTGCGCGAGCGACCTATCCTCTGCTCCAAACGATTACGTGCCCTGGCTCCAAGCCCAAAAGCAGCTAAGTCTAGCTTTGCTGCTTTAAGGACACTAATATGTCTCCACGACAATTAAAAAGTCACTGTACAAGAGGAGCGACGCTGTATTTGCTCTACGCATTCCTGCGTTCTAGGAGTGCGAGCAGGATTTCCCTATGCCTTTGGCGACTAATTGGATAGAAGTATGCCCAAACCAAACCCCCAATTAACACTAACGCTGGCACGGGACCGAGTAGCAGGCGGATTGCCCATAGGGCTGAATCAGGTTGAGTAGGAAGCGGCTGTCCGGCAGTGCTAGAGATGAATCCAGACCAGTCTAAGGTCTTACCGACCAGGAAAAGTGCGATCGCCACACCGATTTTTTGCAGATGCACAACAAAGCCATAGTAAATTCCCTCTCGGCGATGTCCGGTGTTGAGTTCATCGAGATCTACAACATCTGGAAGCATCGACCAAGGTACTAAGTAAGCGGTAGACAGACCAAGCCCTACGATGATCGCCAAGACATACAGCAATCCCACTTGGCTCGGTTGTAGAAAATAGAATCCAATCAACGCACAAATCGTAAAGGGAATCCCCATGCAGTAAATCGCTCGTTTCCCGACTCGTTGAGCGACTGCACTCCAGAAAAATGTCATGCTGAGGGCTGTGCCTTGGACAACTAGTGCTGTTTGGGTAAAATGTCGGTCTGGCAGCCCCATCCAGTTAATTACAAAGTACGGTAACATTGCCGCTGTTAGCTGTAGACCTAACCAGGAACACAAATAGATACCGATAACGCATAAAAATGGAAAATTGGTGAAAGCAATCTGAATTTGTTGCCATAGGGGTAAAGATGGCTCTTGAGCTGCCTGATTACGTTCGGTTTGGACTCTCTTGTAACGTCCATAGGTACCCCAAACACAGAGGTAAACGGAACAGATAATTATTCCCCCACAGACAGCACCTAGAATTAGATACTTTTTGGAAGGGTCAGCAATCTTGGCAAAAATCGCCTGAGCCAAACTTAGGGAGAGGAGACTAGCGCTAATGCTAAAGACAGCTTTAAAGCTAATTAAACTGGTGCGTTCGTCATAGCCTTGAGTTAGTTCGGCAGCGAGAGTCCCGTGAGGAAGAGCCACCATTGTCACAGCGGTGTCCAATAGCAGAGCCATCCCGCTGTAGTACGCAAACAGTAGCCACTGATTCGTAGTGGGTGGAATAAACCAAAGCCAGAAGAAGCAAATTCCTAAGGGAATAGCTCCCCACAACATCCAAGGGTAGCGCCTCCCTAAAGGGGAACGAGTGCGATCGCTTAACCAACCAATCAGAGGGTCGTTGATGGCATCCCAGACTTTGGTAACGAGTAAGACACTTCCAGCCAAACTAGGATTTAACCCAGCTACATTTGTGAGAAAAAATAGTAGGAAGAATACCAAGATATTGCCCGGAATCTCTTTTCCGAGTTCTCCAACTCCATAAGCAAGTTTGGTTTTCAAATCCAGCCTTTCACTATCAGCCGTCAGAGCAATGGTATTAGGAGGATTAGTCATTGGGGAAGCGTGCAGCTATTTTGAGGTCATCATCCCACCTACAATGATCCCTAACAAGCAGATTTTGGCGTTGCTGAATGAAAGAATGAATCACGGTGGGACTGGTACGTTCCAGAATTGACCGTTTACGAGACACATTTCTGAGGTTGATACAACGCGCCTCAAATCAGGTGTTACCGTGTCTCATAACTCGTCTTTTTATCTATGCGTCATAAGACAGTTAATAAATGAATTGTAAGACATTGATTTGATTTGAAAGAAATGCAACTAAATAGTAAATCTATTCCCGAACCTATTCAGCCTGTGCCAGTATGTTGGAGTCCAAAGTAGCGATCGTAGTCATCAAGTCGCACATCAGTGGTATTTCTCGACTACAAAGCAAAAGTGCATCATCGGTTGAGCGAAGATTGAATATTCACACTTACTCTCGCCATTTAGAATCGGCTGGGTTAACTAAAAAAAGTATATTAAATGGCTAAGCGGTTTGGAGAACAGAACGCGCTTTGGATGCATAACTGAAATAACTGGGAAATTACTGTCTTATGTCCACACACAAGCCAAATCCGACCAGAAATTTCACTGCATTTGCCGATTGGTGTCGGCACAGAGACAGCCTCTCAGACGAGGAAAAGCATACAGTTGAAGTGCTGTTAAAGCATGCTGGCACTGATGACTACGATGAAGCCAATGAAATACTTTTAAGTTGCACTGAATTGGATCTCCGTCTCAACGAAATTAGTGACCTAAAGCCGCTATCCTCTCTCACCAACCTGACTAGCCTGACTCTCAACTGCAAAATTAGTGACCTAAAGCCGCTATCCTCGCTCACCAAACTGACTTACCTAAACCTCTACGAAAACCTAATTAGTGACCTAAAGCCACTATCTCCTCTCCTCAACCTAACTGACCTGAGCCTCGACTGCAACCAAATCAATGATATTTCGCCCCTATCCTCTCTTACCAACCTGACCACCCTGGGTCTCAGCAACAACCAAATTAATGATATTTCGCCGCTATCCTTTCTCACCAATCTGACTGGATTGTGTCTCGGCAGCAACCTTATTAGTGACCTAAAGCCACTATCAAATCTAACCAACCTGACTGACCTGAATCTTCAAGTCAACCTTATTAATGATTTTACGCCGCTATACTCCCTCACCAACTTGACTGAACTGAGACTAGACTTAAATGAAATTAGTGACCTAACCCCGGTGCGATCTATCTATAAAGAATGGCGTACTCTCTCAACAACTTCTATTGATTATCAACAAGCCCTTTGCGCCATAAAAGAAGCTTACGCATTTATATATCAAGCCGAACCTGAGATCGTTTTTTGCAGTAGCCCCAAAGCAGGTTTAACATCTCTAGCTAAATATCAAGCTAAACATAAATACTGGGAAGTACCATTACAAGAACAACTGTGCCAAACGACAAAGGAAAGATTTAGCCCAGTGCTGTGGGAAGCTCTGCAAGACGCAATGTATTTTCGACTAGGGCAGGAAATTAAGGAGCAACAGGAGTCCCAGTTAGGTGGTGACGTTTTATATCAATATAACTACCTTACTCCTGAAGACTTAGTTGAAGCCATTAGCCTGATGGAATATTGTGTCTCTAAATTTAGTTACGTCGTTACCAACAAGACTCAGCAAGCGTTGTACTGCCTCAACCAACTTCTAGAATACTGCGGCTGGATATTTCCTTATGAGAAAGTTTGTTTTGTGTGCGAGCGCCCCATCAAACTTTCTTTTGACAGTGAAAATCTCTTCCATGCCCTTGGCAAACCCGCCCTTCAATTTGCAGATGGCTATAGATTATACTCATATCACGGCGTAACCTTACCTGCAAAATATGGGGAATTACACCCTAAAAGATAGCAATCTCAATGGCTTTTAGAGGAGCAGAATGCAGAACTTCGTCGAGTATTAATTCAAGAGATTGGCTATGATAGGCTTTGCCAAGAGTTACAGGCAACTGAATTAGATATTTGGCAAGAATATACTTTATTAACAATAGATAACAATATCGATATAGAACCAATTCATTTATTAAAAATGACTTGCCCTAGCACTGGGTCGGTTCATAGCTTGCGCGTACCACAGGAAGTTAATTCAGCTCGTGAGGCCATTCGTTGGGTAAATTGGGAGTTGATCCAGAGGAATTTTCGATTCAAACATAAAGACGCCAACCGGAAGTCTGCAAAATCTGTTGATAAGCGGAACGGCAGCTTAGGGAATAGATAAATACTGATTGCCGTTACTGGAGCTTGATGCGGGAGAGGCGGCAGGAAAGAGCATCCGTCAAATAACACCCTCCACCTAAACCAGTATGGGGTTGGGTGAACGCAGCAACCGCGAAACCCTAATAAATCTGTTAGTCGCTGGCACTGACTCCACCGAAAAGAGTCCTTTTCGGTGGAGTCTAAACCCCTTATTCTGGCATACTGAATTTACGGGTCAAGCAAGTAGTTACTTTAAGCTTTTGAGTTGAGTAATTGAGTTGAGTAACTGAATTAAGTAGCTAGGCCTATGTCTGTTATTGCCTTCTGCAATCAAAAAGGGGGCTGTGGAAAAACCACAGCCAGCGTCAGCTTCGCTGTCTGGTTACACCGAAAAAAGAAAACCGTCAGCTTTTTGGATGCCGATCCACAAGGCAGCGGTTCGCTGTGGCTTTCTTCAATGCAACTCCCCATTCCCACAGTTAAGCTTTCAGATGCCAACGACTTAATTGAGCAAATCCCAGATTTATCAGAACAGACAGATTTTTTGGTCATTGACGGTGCGCCCAATACCAGTGAAGGCACCAGAGCGATTTTGTGCTTATCCGATATCTGCGCTACGCCCATTCAACCTACCGGCTTAGACCTGCACTCAGCTAGCGATGTACTTCGCTTAATTAAATCCGCTCAAAAAATTTCTGGGGGTCTGCCTAAACCCGTCATTTTTCTCAATCGTGCATTCAAGGGAACTCGGCTGAAGAAAGAGGCATTAGATGTTCTGGGCCAAGTTCCTAACGTCACGCTGCTCAAAACAGTGATTCACCAAAAACAGGCAATTTCTGACTGTTTCTCCCAGGAGACCTCGATCTGGGAGGTCAGAGGGGGAGAAGAATCAGCCAAGGAATTTGAATCTTTGTTCAAGGAAATTCTGAAGTTACTCAAATGACTCCCAAGAAACCCCGAAAGACTTTGAATGCAGCTGCTGACAAATTTATCTTTGGCGAACTAGAGCCTGAATCAGCAGATGAAAAACCGTCTTCTTCCCCACCCGTTCCAGAACCTGGAGGGCTGCTGGAAAAATTACAAAAGGAGGAGTCACCCAAAGAGCGACCCATTAGAGTCAGCCTAGACCTCTCGCCAGAAATGCACCGCCGTCTTACCAATCTTGCCAATCGCACTGGCAGAAAGAAATCTGAAGTGCTGCGAATTCTACTGGCTGAGGCTTTGGCAGAAGTTGAAGGGGGAGATTGAGTTGTGTCAATTGGAGCGGGGAAGATGCGTTGTTAAAGTACTGGGGTTAGCGATCGCTTACAGATGGCAGTCTAACCCTCTTGTGTCAAACTGGGGCGAAAGCTTGATTTTTCGTGGGCTATAAAGCCCTGCCGCATATACTTCACCACACCTATTATGTCAGATAAATCTGCACCAGAAATTGAACTGATACGCGCGGCGTATGCTGCCTTCAACGCGCGAGATATTGATGCCGCCCTCGCCCTCATGACTCCCGACGTGGCTTGGCCGAAAGCGTTCAAAGGCGGTTTTATTCGTGGGACTGAAGAAGTCCGCGCTTACTGGACGGAGCAGTGGAGCGAAATTAATCCACACGTCGAGCCGGTTGCCTTTTGCCCGGAGGATGCTGGGCAGGTTTTGGTGGAGGTGCATCAGGTCGTGCACGATCTTGCCGGAGCTGTGCTTGCCGATGAGCACGTTGGTCATCGTTATACCATTGAGCATGGCTTAATTCAAAAGATGGAAATCTGTCCACCTTCATTGTCGGGTCATGAGCCTAACAAGGCGCTATAACGAACGGCGGGGGGTAGTATCTGGCGCAAAAGAGGTCTAGCGCCTCTGACGCTGTCTCCTTATAAACTGCCACAATTTCCAAACCCGATAGTTGTACGTAACTAACCAAGTCTCTTTCGCGGCGCTCGCAACTTTGCTCATCCGTGGAAACGCGACAATAAATGGCAACCCGATACAGCTTTAACTGTCCCATCTAAACCCCTAAAAATTTAGCGACCAGGATGCTCTTTCCAGTGTCCGAAAAGTACCCCATTGTCCCATTTAGAGAAGTCTTTTATTGGGACAAGTGACTCAGCTAAGAGGGTGTTTTGGTTAAATTGATGCACAGTGCCAAATTAAATGACATCAAGACTTTCTTTGTGTCACTCGCGCAAAGTTTCTCTACTGCAAGATTGCAGAAAAAGTTTGCGTGCGCGATCTATTACCAACTCCTTGGGGATTTGAAGAGGTATAAGCGGCTAAAATCACCCCAGACCTTGAATCAGACATAATTCATCAGCGGTAAAGTGGACTCCTCACAGAGCAGAAAGTGAAATCCTGTTTGTAACGAATAATGACGGATTAAACAAATTCCCCAAAGAAGGACTGACTGAGGACGAAATACAATCAGGTGCTTGAGAACTAACTCTTAAGTAGCAATCTCCCCGCAAAAAATTCACGGGTGCGCTCACTGCCTTCTCACAAAGAGGAGTTCCAATTGAATTCGACTTGATTTGATTCGTAACTAGCACCACATTTGAAGCAGTCATCATCAATGGCATGACTGGAATTTTGCCGTAGGGGCAGAATCCCTCTGCAATCAGTTCTATTCGCTAGCCTTCCTGTTCTCTAAAATTCTAAATTAGGAGTTGTAATGAAAAAATTATCACTTCGATTACTTACTGCTTGCGTCATTGCTTTTCCCCTTTGTTTCTATGGTTATATTGCACTCCTTATATTCGCTGTTCCACGTCTATTAGGTTCGGGTAGTGCCTTTCCAACTTATTCTGGGTTTTACCTTCAACATCCGAGTCTTGTTGGAAAAGCGTCTAACCTCCAATGTGTAAACAATAACCCAAACGATGCCTCTGACGGTTATTCCTACTACTGCCGCTTCAATGTGAACTCATCAAATATTGAGCAGTTTATCAAGGAGAAAAAATTCGTAGTTCGGAAATTCCCAGAAGATTGTGACTCAATGAATGTGGCAGCTTCAGGGGGGTATTATTCTCCAGAGCCGCAATGGAGCGGACCAGAACTGGAGGTTGGAAGAGTATGCTACGCAGCAACTCATAATAAATATGATAATACCAGTAGGACTTATCTGATATATTCTCCAAAAAATCAATTAGCCTATCTTAAAGGAACTGATTAATTCTGACTGCACGTAACTGACAAAAAAGGCATAATTCTCGTAATTTTACTCAGTCTCTCAAACGGTTGTTTTTACTACTACTGCCTGTGCCTGTGTGGATAGACTGATACAGTCTGCAAAACCTGTTTTTTTAAAATACATAGAGGTATTCAAAGGTATGAAAAGTTTAGTATTGGCTACTGCTGGAGCAGTATTTATGGCTCTAGGAATGCTAGGGGAAGTGCGACAAGCTTCAGCCGCTTCTATCATTCAAGATAAAACTGATGGTGCCTATCAAATACTGTTTTTTTCGCCGATTGGTCAAACGTTTACAGCAGAAGATAATTCCATTAAATCCATAGGCTTTTATATTCGAGATTTTAATCCAACTGCTGCACCAAATGATTTTTCTATAACCGTGAGCCTATACAAGGGAACAAGTGGTGTTTTCTTAGGAAGCGGAGTTTTTGACGATCTTGTTAATGGATTTCAGGGATATGCTGATGTGGATTTTTCTTCTATTGCTTTAACAGCGGGTAATACTTACACAGCGATTGTAGAAGATGATACGGTTCGCTGGGGTTTGAGCATTGCCTCTGATTTAGGAGATTTGTATCCAGGTGGTGTTGCAATCACTAACGGTAATCTACAAGACAATCTCGATACACGATTTCGCGTGTTAATAGCCGAAACCGAAAGCGTAACTGAACCAAATTCAGTGCTAGGTTTACTGGCGTTTGGTACTTTAGGTGCAGCTTCGTTTCTGAAACGCTGCCAAAAGAAGCAATCAGTTAGTAGTGTTACAAGCAATGTTTAATATTTAGATGTTGTAACTACGCAATTTTGCCACAATTAACAGTCGGGTAAGCACTCTTATTCTACATTTGAGAGGAGTCTATTTTTGTAGACTCCTCTTCAAGCTATATACGGGTATCAAATCAGCGCCTTAGTAAAATTTAAAAATTTAACGTATAGATTTGATACAAGTGATCGCCGCTTTAAGTTTCAATTGGAACTTAATTGAGGTGGGTCTTCATTAATCTCGAATTGTGCGATCGCGTTTTCTCAAGTTGATTTTTCGTTGAGCAGCGCTTCCTAATAGAGACGGGAAAGTAAGGACGGTACTAGTTATTTTGAAAAACAGAGAATTAACGGCTGCGGCTCCCTACTGATATCTACGCGGCTGGAGAGCAGTGCAATTAAAAACTCCATTGGGTTGAGTAGACCACCTGACAACCAGCACTGAAGTGGGTCAGATGAGATGGTTACACAAAACACTAATTACGGCTGAGAGACCACTTTTGGCTTTGGTTTTGGCTTTGGGGCAGAAGGAGTCTTACGGGGAGAGTGAGCAGCATCATTATGGGAACGTGCATCATCTCGCTGACGAGCTTTTGAAGCCTCCAGTCTTGTCTTGGCAACCTCAAACTTATCCTTCTTACCCGCTTTTAAGTATTTAGGAGGTTCAGCGCTAGGGATTGCTAAAAGGGAAATGAATTCAAAAGTATTCCGCTCACTGTTAAACCGAGCCTTAATCTGAACAAAGAACGCTTTACCCTGAGTTTCTTTGTTTAACTTGGGGTTGAAACGGAATGGAGGCACAAGGGCATCTTTCCAGAACACAGGAAGGTGAGAAGCCTTCATGAAATTCACTTTTTTGTCCACCTCTGCCGATTTAATGAACTCAAGGCGTTCCTGATTAAAGTTCTTAAACACGGAAATGCACGGGATTCGGCAAACGGGAATGAATTGCCATAAACCGCAGATTTTAAACTCCAAATCTTGCAGGTCACTAGAAACCCCAGTATTGGATTCAGCCGTTCCATGCTTCACAAAACCAACCAGTTGAAACGTGAGAGAGTATGGTTGTTTCCCGCCAGGATAATGAGTAATTCGGGGATAGACGATTAACTTCTGCTGAGAGATGCCAGTTGTCTCAATCTCTTTTTTGAGCGCTATGTAAGCCTGCTTGTGGGAGCTGGAATAATAGAGTGGATAGGTTTTGCCCCCGACACTCACAAAAGTTTTTTCCGCTTCAAAAGTGACCTCAACCGTGAGAATGCCTACCGCCTGGAAGAAAGCGCGCGGCGCATTAGGAGAAGAGGCAGAGGAATCGCTTGGTTCCGGAACTGGCTCCTCTGTTGGGGGAGAGTCGAAAGTTACAGGAACTAATGAGGTGTCAAGGGAAGGCTCCCAGGAGTCAACCGTTTGAGGTTCTACTGGCACAGGGGTTGATGCGGCATCATCAATAGGGTTTTCAATAGATGCAGTACTGGGTTGTACATTCTCTGGCGCTACTTTTTGAGGAGACGGCTGAACCGCAAGAATATTTGATTTATCGGTAAGGGCTGTCTTCTTCTTCTGTGGACGTTTTTTGGTCATATTCACTCAGATAAAACTCGCATCTGTCGTAGAGAGCGTAACTCAGAACCCCGGAATAGATGAATTAAACTCATACTTGGCTTCAAGCGATTGATGTAGAGCGTATCCCTATTGAAATTGACTGGCTCCCAGTGCAACGCCACTAACGAGAGAAACTCGTCAACCATGCCGATAGGCAATGCAAAATTAGGGTAGCATCCCAATAGCCATGTCACCCAATCCCTTGTGCTGCAAACATATTATCGATTGATGTGAGAGCATCGTCGCCAGAATCAAGAACGAGAGTGCTTGCAAACTGCACCCCGATACTTTGAATAAAAGAAGGAGGAGCAGGATTATTGAAAATTTTAGTGCTAGAGAAAAGGATGCTTTCGTGTGGGTGCGATCGCATTCTCTCAAGTGCCAATTGGCACTTGATTCAGTAATTCAGTATTGCAGTAGCTTAATCTTCTACATCCTGTAATGCAGCATCCAAAAGCTCTCGGATGATATCGACTTTTTTCCTCCCGGTTCTTGCCGCCAAAATTGACAGCTTGCGATACATCGATTCGGTCAGATCGGAGGTAACGCGAATCATCCTTTCTTTTGGCGGGGCTTCAACTGGGGGCATTGGGTTATCTTTCTTCGGTTCGGGCTGTGGAGTGGTTGGTTGCCCGTAAACGAACTGCTTGGCGAGATCGTCGTCATTATTTAGGGGCTTACGTTTTTTAGCCATTACACAAGCCTCAGAATTTCTTTGAATAATTGCTCAAATTCTGCCGCCGCATCAGCAGCTCCACTTCCAGGTAAATCCCAAACGGTTGCTGCCTGCCCAAATGCATCTGCCGTAGATTGCCGCTGGTGAACAATTGTTTTCAGGGCTGTTAGGTCAGGAATCTTTTGAAGTACCGCGATCGCTTCAGTTTTTAACTTGGTATTCTTCTGGGCACGGCTCAGGAAGATTGCTGCCCTTGGTAAACCACCCCGAACTGACTGAGCCTGTTTGATTAACCGGACAGTATCAGCTGCGGCATCCAGATCCAATTTGCTTGGTTGACATGGAATAACAGCCAGGTCGGTACGAAACAGAATCGCTCTGGTTGACTCGGCTAAACTTCCTGCCCCATCAACGACCAAAAAATCTACCGATTCAGCGAAGACTGGAATTTGGTCAAGTAAGTCGTCGGGAGTGGTTAGGGCAGTTACCGGGATTGTGCTTTCCATAGAACTGAGCCATCTGGAAAGCGATCGCTGGGGGTCGCCATCAACAACCTGTACATTTTTCTTTTTTTTAGTAGCTAGCCAGTAAGCAAAATGAAGGGCAGACGTGGATTTCGTGCTGCCCCCCTTCTCATTAATGAAAGAGATAACCGTCATACTCAAATACTGAATTACTTAATTCAGTATGCCAGAATGAGCTAAGCTAAACTCCGCCTAATTGGACTCTTTTCGGTGGAGTTACCACCAGCGGCTAACGGATTCATAAGCGTTTCACTGGTACTGGATTCATCCAACCAAATACTGTTTTAGGTGGAGTTGCTATGAGAATCCAGACCGCTGATTAAGCAAGCCCGACCGGACAACAAACGAGATTATTTAGCCCTGATAGCACCGCGCACTAATAGTAATCGAGTTTTGAAGTCTTACAAGGTTACGTTTTGCAGAGTCCGGCACGGTTCTTTTTGTCAGTTAACTTCTATCAGCCTAAGTTCACCCGTATCGGATACGCGACGCTTCCTTTGCGAGATGCACTTAATAAGAGTCAGCCCAGATGCAACGATTTTTAGCTGATGAGAGTTGTAATCGTGAGATTTTTCTGGGTGAAAGCTTTACTCATCAAAGGTTTTAACGATTTAAACGTCTTGAATTCTACAGAAAAGAGAGGTCGAAACATTCGCTCAGCAAAGGTTCTAGCCTTAAAGTTGTTTTTGCCGCGTTTGCTAAACAACCGGATTCAATGCGGTCATCGAGA
>NZ_JAMPKC010000044.1:0-31535 GCF_039961975.1 Trichocoleus sp. DQ-A3
AACAACTGGGGTAACGACGGTAGAAGAAGTGCTACGAGTGTTACCCCACAGTGCTTTATCCCGAAAATAATGAAGCGTCAATTGGGCGGAAAAACTTGGGGGTGGGCTAAACTGACAAGTCATCAGAAGACGTAGATCGCTCAGTTAGCGCCTGATCCAAGTTCTTCTCCAATCCGGGAAAATTACTTTCTTTGTCTGTATAAACTTCATAAAATATTTTGGTATCAATAACTACACAAAGTTTTGATTCAAGTTTCTGTGTAGAAGCAGTCGAAAATAGGTTTTTATGACCGTTGTCGAACCACCAATATGTGAGTCGCTTTCCATCCTTACTCCTTCCTTTTTTCTCATGTTTGGCAACAAAACCTAGCCGAGACCACATTTTTGCATATTTAAAATCCCGACGGCAATGTAACCCAATCCCATTAGATTCTTTGGCTACTTGTTTAAGGTAATCAATAAGGAATTTGGCTACCCCTTTACGGCGGTGTGCTGGAGCGACACACAGATGAACTAAGCTATGGCGATTGAATTTTTGGGCATACCGATATAACACATAGCCGATGCACTCCGCTTAAGAATCGAGAGCTACAAATATATTCCCGCGTCTCGCATGATCAATAAAAGCAGTATGACCAAGAAAGCCAAGAGTCTTTTTATTGGCATCCCCCAGTGCTATGACGGTTTGTAAATGTGGGGATTTCTCGTCAATTACTTCAATTTTCACTTTCAATATCTCTCTGCTTATAATTGGGTGTCTCTGCATCGTGCTTGAGAGTAAGTCACTACCTCTCAAGTTCAGAATACCCAACATCCATATTCTGATTACGCCCCACGTGGAATGTTTGATTGAGAGCCTGATTGTTGGGTTGGTTCCATCGGGTGGGCGGCTTGAATGTCTAGGTCAAGGTTCGGATGCTCGTCATCGGAAGAAATAGGTACTGCTCAGCTATGCGAGTACCTATTTAAGCTTGAATTCGGGTCTGCTTTCTCAGTATGGCAACCAGGGGTTAGGAGTTTAAAATCACAGAAAAAGCGCCCAACCCGCGTCCCCTCATCAACATTGGGCAACCATAGAACTCTACGTTGCCGCACCACGGGCGAGGAAAGCTTTGAGCTGGTATAATACCTTGGGGTTTGGTATCCCGTTACCAACCAGCCTAGTAGCCACGGAACTCTAGTCATGGCTCTCGCGAGAAAGCTGCCAAGTCAATTTTCAGTGGAATACGACGCCCGCGCCACAACTTACGAGAGGGACAGAAATCAACCCTTGTGTTTGAGTGGGCATTGGTATCCATAAGGCATGGAAATTCTGAGATGGGGAAAACGTCATCAGGCTGATTCCTGAACTACTTCTGGAGGAGTATGTGGAGCAACTGGAGTGACTCAGTAGGGAGGAAAAAGACGATGAATGAACTCCAACTACAGTAACGGCTCCGACAGTGGATTTGCTACATAGCTTAAACTTGGTAAAATCTCAAGAAATTTCTCTGCGATCGCGTTACCCAGTTCCTTCGGCTCCAGCTTATGCAGTCCACCCCCATACACTCGACCCTCACCCATCAGTGTCTCATCATCCATCTGATTGAGAGCCTGCCACACCAACCGTAGCAACTCAGGCTTCTTCAAGAGTGCCTTCTCCAGAGCTGGTTTCGGATACAACATCAAGTAGACATTGGTTGCCGTCGCCATTGAGTGATTCAGGATAAATCGGAAGGGTCTACCTCTGCTGGTGTTCTGACGCCCCATATAGGTGCAGAGGAAAGGGGAAGGCGGACGCTTTTCCTGCAAGTACCAAGGGGAGCGATGCTTGCACAGGTAGCGATCGCTAATTCCATTCTCTACTCCCATCTGGAGATATTTCCAAAGCGACGGATACTTGGCTTTCACCTCGTATAAAGGCAAGTTGCACGTCAGCAGGAACAGCTTGCTTTCCAAAATGGGATTACCAACACTATCAGCTTCAATCTCATCAATTGATAAAAACCGGGGACTCGGTAGAATCGGCTTTAAGAACTCAAGGGGCAGTTGGTGAGTAGAAACTTGCTCTGGTGTCAGCACGAAGAAATGGTTAGCTCCAGTCGCCAAACCCCGTTTAATCGTGAATAAGTCTGACAATTTCAACGGCAGAAATTCGGAATTTCTGCCCTCAGAGGAAAGCGGCATTCCCTCAGTAGAGGCGGTGTCCTTAAGTTTCAACTGCTGACCACTGGAATTCCTGCTACTATACCCCAGCCCAAACTTAGTCCACTTGACTGTATGGCGTAGCACCTCCACTGAAACCAACTCTCTCACTTTTGGTGCTGTCAGACTCCCGCCATAAGTGAACTCAACAGCATGATTTACTGGTGGCAAAGCCTTCCTGAACCAAAGAACTGCACTAGACACCAGTGCATCTTCAAACTGCACATCATCAGGATAAAAACGATGAACGCGCAGCAAGGTAACGCGATTGAGCAGATACTCCTTTACTTGCTGTCCATAATTCACATCCATAAACCCACTGGGGATTAGCCACCCAGCCAGAGCATCAGAAGCCATCCAGGCATCTGAAATACAGAGGAAGTGGCAGTAGAGTCCGGCTAACCCGCTCAGCTTTATACCGGATGTCTGCTCCGTTGTCCTTTTGAGCCGCAGCTTCTCAAGTCTGGTCAAATGATGATGTCGGACATATGGCGGGTTGCAAATGAGCAAGTTAGCTAGAGCTTCGTCAGAGTTGGGAGGTTTAGCTTGGGTGAAGTCAGCGATAGAGAGTTGTAGCGGCGTGTCACCCCAAAGCTTAATCGCTTCATCCCCGTAGTGCGGATCAATTTCGTAACCTACTGCCGAAACAATTTGTGATAACGAAAATCGCTGCAATAATGCGGAGTAGAAGGAACCAGTACCAAAAGCCGGGTCAAGAAAACGAATTTTGAAGTTTGATGGTAATACCCCTCTGGCATATTCCAGAATGTCTGTTGCCAGTGCCGTTGATGTGGCAAACTGACCAAGCTGATTTCGCTCAGTCTGGGTTTTGGCAGAATCAAGTTGCTTATTTAGCAATGCTCGTGTTAATTCAGTCGCTGACATTCCGCTTATGTTTTACACTCCAAACAACGCTAAGTCATCGATGCGATGTTCCCATACCCAATCAATGCCTTCGGCTGCTTCATAGCCCAAATAGCCACTATCAAAATAACCGCAAAGGAACAGAATAAAACGAATATTATTGCCGTAGTTGAGTCTTAATTGAGCGACTTTAATGGCTTCTTCTTTGCGTCGCTTGTTGGGATTGGTATAGTCCCCAGCGGATTTTGCTTCAATCAGTAACGGTAAGTCACTAGGGCTGGACTGAAGCGGCTTAATTACAGTGTCAATCGGGATATTAACCTGTTTAATGCCTCCCTGTAAGCTCACCGGAATATTGAGGCGAAACGAGAAAGTTCCAGGCTGCATCGTCTGAAAGCTTAACCCAGCTCCTCCCCTAATGTATGAATAGCCACGCTGTTCCAGCCACTGCCTAATTGTAGCCAGCTGTCTGCGCTCTTGGGCATTGCGAACAATCGGGTCAGCAAGCGCACCACATAGACGATCTGCAACAATTGTCGCTGCTCGGTGAACTTGTGTATCGGTCGGTTCCAGCCCGTTCTCCAGCCAGGGAAAAATGTCTTTGTCTGCCAGTCTTGCAATGATTTGACTAATTTTATGAAGTTCAGCATCAACTAATGTACTGCTCATCCGGGGTGGAATTCGCTGTTTCTCTTCCATGTTTTTGACAAGGTTGGGCGAAACTCCCGCTAGACCAATCAGGCGATCGCGGGCGATAGGCGGTGCTGTCGCCATGCGTAGGATGGGCAGAACAGAGGGATGTTGCCGCAATACAGCGGGTATGATGTTGGTGAGATTGGCTGTCCGGGCTAAGGCGGATTCGACAGAGATAGTGGTGGCAATGCGAGTGTCGCGGTACGCTTGGGGCGCGAACTGCATGAACCAACTATTGTAGAAGTCTACCGACTGGGCAATATCTGGCTTCCACAAGTGGGGTTTGTCGGCATTTACTGGCACTGCGTTCCTCTGTATGACCTGAGTGAGACAACCCTTGATTGTCGCCTCATTTCAGTCCATATTGTCTATTTAGAGGTCACAATCACTGCTATCTGCTTGTCCTGAAGCAACGCTCCATCTGCTGTTTGCAGGATGCACTCGCGCTTTCAGCTGGCGAGTTTTGATGGGGAGGGGAGATCGCGACTCTCTCATGTTCAGCCAAAATTCAGGTATGGAACACCTCATCAGGTAGTCCTGCATAGTAATGGTCAAGGACGAAGGGAGGCATTGTAATGATGCACAAAGTACCAAACCGCACCAATATGATTGCTCAATTTTTTTGAGAACGACAAGGTTTTACGGCATTGCATAATAGAGGGATGAATTAGGGTTGGTTTTGATGCAATGCCCAGACTGTCAATCTACTCATATCCGTAAAAACGGCAAGAGAAGGGGTAAGCTTTCATTACATATGTGTTAGTTGTCGCCGTCAGTTTATCGAGCGCTACACTATGGCTCAAGGATACAGTGACGACATCAAGCAGCAATGCTTACGGATGTATGTCAATGGCATGGGCTTTCGAGGGATTGAACGAGTGACAGGTGTTCACCATACGACTGTCATCTACTGGGTCAAACAGGTTGGAGAACACCTGCCTGATGCGTATGATCCTGAAGTGGTTCCACAAGTCGGTGAACTTGATGAACTGGAAACCTTTGTCGGGGCTAAAAAAACAAAATCTGGCTGTGGACAGCGGTAGACCACTTTAGAACAGGCATTTTAGGTTGGGTGTTAGGTGACCATAGTGCAAAGACGTTTGCACCGTTGTGGGCAATCGTTGGAGCATGGCAATGTTATTTCTATGTCACTGATGGTTGGAGTGTTTATCCAGGATTTATTCCATCGGGAGATCAGATTGTGAGCAAAACCTACATGACACGAGTCGAAGGTGAGAATACACGTTTGCGGCACTATCTAGCACGATTACATCGCAAAACATTGTGTTATTCCAAATCCCAAGAAATGCTGAGACATTCAATCCGCTTGTTACTTCACTACTTGAGATTTGGAGATGTCCCGATTCCTGCTTGATTCCTCCCACTATTCAGCAACGCCGGTTTTACGAACTAAGCGCCCCACTCGCTGCCGCAAGGTGTTGTTGAATCGCTCGATATAGCTGGTTTTTCCCGTTTCTTTGCCAACTGCTCGATGTCGCTGGTTCGGTAGCACCTGTTCATAAGCCTCCCAAAAATCGGTGTAGCAGACTGCACACTGGCGGTAAACTGCCGGTAGGGATTGCCAAAGCCCCTTTGCGGCTTGCCCAGAACGAGCGCCCACGAATACCCCAACAATCTCACGGCTATCAGCATCAATAGCTAACCAGATCCATTGTTTGTTGGCTTTAGAACAAACAAATGACCACATCTCATCCAACTGAATCGTCAACCGACCCGGTTTTTTTGGGTGACGACTATGGTCTTTGGAGTCTCATAGAACTTCTGATTGACGTACATTTGCAGCCAACGTTCAGAAACACCCGTTACTCGTGCAATTGCCGCCAGTGCCAGGCGTTCAAGCAACAACCTATCAATTAATTGACGAGTTGCCTCATCAATTGGTTGTCGGCTAGCATTCTCGACAAACTGCCGTCCACAATTTTGGCAGCGGAATCGCGGTTTGCCGTAATGGGTGTGTCCGTATTTAATAGTTTGAGTAGATTGGCACTTGGGACAGTTCATTGATTCGTTTGTAATAATTCAGGTTCTTTGGTTAATCGCTTACCATTACTATGCAGTACTACCCCTCATCATAAATTCCCTGCCATATCGGATGCACCCACCCAGCAATGCGAAGTGCCTCTCGCAGAACTGCTACCGATAGCCCTCGCTCAATCCTCTCAAAAGCAAGTGCCCATCTGGACAGAACACATAAAAATTCATTCAGCTGTTGCGGGCTAAAAGTGGTGAATGCTTCTGTAAAGCGTCCTGCCTGAGCCAATGCTTCACTTGCAATTTCTTCAAGCTCTGTAAAGACTCTATTCGCGAAGATATAACTACTGATTCATGCTACTACGCTATTGAGTAGTTCGCCCTTTGCTAGGAATTGATAACTTCTCCACAGCTTTTCGTTTTGTTTCCTCTCCCCGACGGTCATATTTAGCCACCACTTCAGGCGAAGAGTGTCCCGCCAAAGCAGCCACTGTCACAATATCAACCCCCGCATCCAGTAAATCCGAGCAAAACGTCCGCCGAAAATCGTGAGGAGAAAACAGCGAGACCTCAGCTTCCAGTGCCCGTTTGCGAAGAATCATCAGCACTGCTTGGGGCGTCAGCGGTCTAATATGGATGCGACCCTGTTTCCAAGTAGGACACAACAGCGCACCCGGAGATCGTCCCCTGACCTTCAACCAATCTTCCACCAGTACAATAGCATCGTTTGGAAGGTACACCGTGCGGTTTTTCCCCCCCTTACCCCCCCGTACCTTCACTTCCCCCGTACTCGCCTTAAAATCTTTTAACTCTAAAAATACCACCTCAGCCCGACGCAACCCCACCCGAAGAATCGCAATCAAAGCCGCATCTCTAACACCCGCAGGCGTCGAGTCATAGTGGCACGCCTCAAATAACGCCGCGATTTCATCCTCGCTTAAGGCACGGCCCCTGAGTTCCGGATTGCTCCGAATCTGAGGTAAATCAATTGCCTTGGCATAAGCAGTCGCATCCATCAAATCCAGTCGCAGCGCTTCTTTAAGTACCCGTCTCAAGGCACACATCATCTTTCTGACCGTCTCCGGCTTTCGCGAGGCCAGTAACGCTCCCTGCACCGCTGCCGCGTGCTGATAGCGCAACGCCGCCCAATTGAGCGTCATCGCGTCGCACTGACCGTTCGTGAGCAGAGACGCGATCGCATCGAGGGACTGACGCATCGTCGGTCGAGAGCCGGGTGCCAAAAGAGAAAGGTACACCGCTGCTGGGTGAAGCGTCAGAGGCAGCGGCTCGGTCAGTATCAACTCATAGGTGTCCCAAGAGACAATCCGGGGCATAAATTTATTAGAACAACCGTTCTCGATAATACTCCTAATTGTCGGTCAGGCGGTGCATCCAAGCCAATGTAGACGAATAAAAAAGTTCTTCTGTGAAAAAGTTGTACGGCGAATAAAAAAGTTGTACAAGATTAGGACTGGCATCACTCACTACCTGTCGCCAATACGCTCTCGAAGCTGGGAGCACCCGCTTATACACGAAGAGCCATTCAGGGGGAAAGCCTTGTGTGATTCATATCCGGGATTGAGCGATCGCTATCGCTTCCCCTTTTCGCAAGTGGCTCAAAAAGCCATTATTCCAACGTATTCCGGATTGGAGGAGAACAAAGCTCAAGCGCCAACTGACCGCTCTAGGTTTCCTGATGGCAAGTCACTTTAATCTACGCCGCCTCATCATATCGAGAAAATCACAAAGTCCGACAGATTTGAGTAACCGAATTGTTTGAGTCGCGAGCTGAGCAGTTTAGCCATGTTGAGCGAGGAGGCATCTAGCTGGCGAGGGCGACCGCCTTTGTGATCTCACTTCTGTAGCGACCTGCAATACTAATCGTTCAAACCTGCAATAAAGACATTTCTCAGCCAAAAACACAACTAGCAGAAGAGTAATTGGTTACATTTGTATTTCCCTCTAGAAATGTTTGAAGATAGAAAAAATCCATCTGCTTATGTAGCTTCGCTCAGGAGACGGTAGGAGGAGCCAAGTTGTAATAAATGAGAGGGCTTGAAGTTTTGCCCTCTCTAGGAATTCACTCTAATCCTCGGCTTTGAGAAGAAGTTCTCTTAGGTTTTTGCTCAGTGCATCTGCCTCTTCCAACTCTTGAACTTGCTGAGGAGTGAATTCGTTAGGAACTTGGACAGCTTCAGTTGGAATTGCATTAGAACGCATAAGTGCTCTTCTATCAAGAGGTCGGATGTCTCGCTCAGCTAGAATTAGTTTGTATTCATCGAAGACCCTATCAATATGCCAGTGAACGCCGAAATAAAAGATAGGGTCGGCAATTGCGGTAGCAGGATTGCCCATAGCACCACTAATAGTCATATGCCAACGATCGTGTGGGCGAACCATGATACAACCGAGTTGATTTACGTTCTTGAAGTCTGCTAATTTCCGTGCGCCTGTAATTGTCTCAGGCTCTTCTCCTTGTTGAATTCCCTCCCGTGTAAAATATGAGGGTAGTTGGAATTTCGGATCATCGGTTAGGCGTTTTAGATCTTGAACTGAAATATTGATGTTTGGTAAATATTTCTTAATCTCGGCAACAGAGGGGACGTAAGCTAGTTCATTGGGAATAGGAGTGAGTGAATTCCATTCGGCAGGCAAGTCGTACCCTTTTGCTTTAAACTAGCTAACAAGGCTCTGGTGATCCATGTGACTTTTGGGTTCGCCATCGGTCGCTTTCACCATTTCATGGTGCATTTGTAGAAAGTTTGTTCCAAATGCAATGTCTGTTCCCCAATCTGGAGCGGGTTGTTGAGGGCGAGTTGGATTGGGGTTATCTATATGCCATTTCCGATGGAAGCTGAACATGTTGTGACCATGCATTGATAACATCTCAGCATGATATTCATTTACAGCTTTTTGTGCAGCGATTGTTGTCATGGTGTCCTCTATATACTTAAGTTATGTGTTCTTGCAGAAGAAGCGTTTTGAGTGCTGAAACAAACATTTTTCAGCCATTAAGAAAGATGTTTGTTTAGGTCAATTCTGCGAATGGGTTCAATTGGTACCAGCTCTCGAGCGTGTAAAGTCGATTCGGAAGTGGGGGAAACAACTCCATTACCAACTCTTAACTCAGAAATTAGTGAAAAGTCAACTTGAAGATTGGTTACGCCAGCGACTCCAAGGCTAAACCACACGAGAATCTGTAGGGTTGGCTGAATATAAGAATACATTTCTTTCTCCTTGAGTTTTCAAACTTAAAAAATTAACCTTTATTTGGAAGCGGCTTCTGATTTGTCTCATCCATTTCCAACTAGATGCCCAGCAACTTCAGGAGAAGCGCGTTCCTCTTTGATAGCCGTTAGTAACGTTATTCCAAAAATGAAGATGCAAAAAAGAGAAAGGAAACGAATGTTCATGCTGATGCTCCAAACGCTACGAATGTAATTAGCCTAAAGAACAACGAATCTGTTAGTAGCAGACCTTTAGAGAAAGGTTCGACGTTCTAGAAAATAGTTGTCTTGAAGACGCTTCATAGATTTTGCTACGTTCGCTTGGTAAAAGCGGTCATTAGGCTCTTGCATGAGTTCTGTTTTATGCAGTTTAGGAATTTCCTTATGCTGTTCAAATTTAATGGAGACTTGAGGGAAGAAATTGAAAATGGATTTAGCTGTTAATAATACTGACTTCATCGTTTTCCCCTTTATTAAGCTTTTGAAGAGCTTGGTTTGCAGTGATTCAAATCTCTATATCTAAAGGGTCTAATATTAGCTTGGATTCGTCTATACCAATAAATTAGGGATTTTTTTAAAGTACTAAATTCTAGAACTTTAAAATGTCAGGTAAATTAAGGAAAGCGCAGGAAAAGTTAGTAAGGATATATAACAATCAATTGCTTTGAATGTAGAAATTTTGTAGAACTACGGTAACCCACCCAACCTAGATGAATTATCTCCTAGGTTAAGTGGGTTACAGCGATTAGAAAAATATTGCAAGCAGAGTCTGTGATCCAGTTACTATTTTGAAGTAACAGAAGGTGCTTCTTTGTCTCAAAACGAGACTGTATCTAGATTTAGTTATAGGTGGGTTATGGCATCTCATACGGTTTTCTCAAGCCGTTCTAAGCTACTCAAAATAAATATAAGGATTCCACTAAAAATTAGCAATTTTAAAAAACAATATAATTGCTTTACCAAAACCTTCCAATTTTTTTTTCTTTATAAGTTAAATATAATCCTAGAATGCCAACTAGTATTGTACATATACTGCTAAGTACAAAAACATATGGTATTTGGAGTTTGGTAAGTAAATAACCTATTAATAAACCGGATATAGAATCTCCGACGTTTGCTAATGTTGAAAAAATACTAAAAGTTTTACCCATAAATTTCACAGGCATATTTACTTGAATAATTAATACTAACAAAACGTCTACTATTGCACCAAAGATACCTATTAGATGAGCTATTAATATAGCTGCCCAGGAGTGCTGAATTAAACCTAAAAATCCTAGCATAAGACCATACAATAGCCATCCAAAAAACATTATTTTTTCATGAGACTTATTTTGAAAACTTCCTGCTATTAATGCTCCAATCATTGTACCTATAGCCATCATGCCCATAATGCTGCCTAAAAGTTTAGAGTCGCCTTCAAGTACTTCATTCACGTAGGTTGGAATTGCTAATCTTAGAATTCCGGCGACCGATAGTATTGCTGCTGCCGACAGAAGGATACTAAACAATACGTTTCTTCTTTGTCCTAATAAATCCAAAGTACCTTTAAATTCGCTTAAAATTCCGAAATTTATACTGCTTTCCTCTAAATTGTTTGAAAACTTGTAAGAAATCAAAAATATGGAAAAAGCGGAAATGAAGAAAGTTACTGAATCGATAGCAAAAACTACTGCGGCTGGTGTGGCTGATAGCAGGAAACCTCCAATAATTGGTCCAACAACACCTGCTAGCTCATAGGATGCTTGAAGAAGAGAATTTGCATGTATAAGCTGATCTTTCTTGAGGATATCTGGTATAAAAGATTGTAAGGCAGGCTGAAAAAAAGAACGTAAGACAGTTAGGATAAGTAGAACAACACTTAAGTGCCACAACTCAAGCTGATTAGTTAGAACTAGTGCAGTTAAAGGAAGTACAGACAAACCACGTAAAATATCGGTAGCAATCATAATCATTTTTCGATTAAATCGATCGCTATAAACGCCTCCCACAACTCCGAAGATCAAGTAGGGTATGAACCGAACAAAAAAAACTAAACCAATGGCAAAATAATCATTCTTAGAAACTTGGATGGCAACCCAAACGAGAGCTATCTCATGTAATGAATCGCCTAGTTTAGAAAATACTTGTCCTAACCAAATTAAAAAAAAGTTTCTAGAGCGTAATAAACTAATATAGCGATTTAGCATAATGTAGTTAACCAGTAGATTTTGATTATTAATTGAGGTTAAGAATTAACTTTTCTAAACCCCGAGAAGCAATTCCTATACTCCAACTTGATTCAACAACACGAACTCTCGAATCTGAAAGACAAGTTAACAAAGTATCAATCACAACTTTAGCTTCAAGTTTTGCTAGCGCAGCCCCCATACATTGATGTGCTCCATGACCAAATGATAATGGAATGTTATTTGAGCGCTGTATTATAAACAGATCTGGATCATTAAATCGTGCAGAATCTCTATTTGCGCTACCAATACTCATTAAAACTTTTTGACCTGATTTAACAATATTTTCGCCTATCTTGATATCGCTGATAGCAAACCTACCAATTGTTTGTATAGGACTATCGTAACGTAATGATTCAGTAATCAGTGATGGAATAAGCGCACGATTATGAAAAACTTGTTGATAGTTTTGAGAGTTTTGATAAAGAGCTAATAGTGCAATTCCCATTAAATGAGCTGAAGATTGATGCCCAGCAGCTATTAGTAAAAGCATATTTGCAACAATTTCATTTTGGGAAATTTGATGTTCATCCATCGTAGAAATAAGGCTTTGTAACAAATCATTTTTAGGTTCTTTTAGTCGTTTTTCAATAATAGTTGAATAAGCATAGTTAAGGTAGCTAATACTTCTTAGGGTTTTTAATATATCTCTGCTGGACTGAACTTTTCCATCTAGAAAATTAATGTAATCTATCAGACAGATATCGGATTCAGGAAATTCTTTAAGATCTATACCTAGTAACTTATAAATTACGTTAGATACTAAGGGGAAAGCTATACATGACATAAAATCAAATTCTCTTCCAACTTCAGATAAAGCCGCGTCAAGCAAATTTGTTGTTTCTACTTCAATGTATGTAGAAAATTTTTCTATATTTTTTGGAGAAAAGATTGATAACCAAATTTCTCTCAAACTGCTATGAGTAGAAGAGTCATTAAAAATCATTTGTCTTTGAATTATTTTTAATGATTCTTCAATTAAATGATGTAATTTTTCTGGAAACATATACTTATCTAAGCTTAAACGTTGATTAGATAATTGCGGTTTCTTTAGAGCTTCTGAAATATCTTGGTAACGAGTTAGTACCCATGCGTTTAAAGGTTCATCCCAAAAAGTAGGATATTGTGAGCGAAGTTTATGGTAAAGTGGGTAAGGGTTCTGTTGATATTGTTCTTCAAAAATATTTATGAGACTCAAATTTGTATTCATAATATTCACTAATTGTTCTAATACTAGAAATAGGGCAAAGATAAGCCCTCAAGGAGAAGAATAAAATCATACCTATTTTTATTCTTCTCCTTAGATACTACTTATAAGGATCGAGATTTAAATGTACTATCCCATGAGTAAGATTTGTTCTTTCGTAACTTCTCGACCAGTCTGCCGAAGTTGCTGAGCAATAAAGCTATTCAAAATGCGTTTTTCATGTTTAGGTATAAGGTAGTACATTATATTTACATACCAATACCATCCAACTTGGGTTATCTTGTATTCATCTGGCGTCTCTTCGATTAATTCAGCATTTACAAGTTCCTGTAAATATTCCAAAGTTTCTGGATAAACTGATTGCAAATCAACACGTGATTTTTTAACAAAACCGTGGTAGGGCAAATGTAGAATTAATCCTCGGCTTGCGTCAGCGTTCTTATCATGTTTACTCGCTAGCATTTCCCAAATACCTTCCTCTAGAACAGATTGAATATATTTACTTCTGTTTGATGTATTGGTAATAACATAGTTGTTTAGAGACGAAATGGCACCAACTCCAAAGCCAATAATTTCTCTATCATCATGCCCATATACATATTCGTGGTACTTAAACGAGTAAGAATTTGTTACAACTGGTTGTTCTGATAGTTCTTGAGCAGTAGCACGGACATAGCCATGACCATTGTGAGGGAGAAATCCATTGGCTCGCATGTACTGATTAAGAAGAACATTCATAGAAAACCGACTCATAGCTGTTTTTGGAGATAAGCCGGCTTCCTTGCTCTTCTGGTGTAACTTAATTTGGGTAACTACATGATCAATTGGATAAACATCTATTGTTGGTGTACCTAGAGCAATAGCTTTTTGCAAATCACGAATGAAATCATCCTCTGTTTGTCCATTCATCCCATACAAAATATCGAAAGAAATATACTCGAGATACTCACGAAAGATTTCAACTGCATTATAAATTTGGTCTAATGTAGCCGTTAGATCAAATAAATCACGATAGAATTGATTGAAACTTTGAAGTCCAAATCGAGCATGAGTGACTCCTATCTCTTTCATAGCAGCTACTTTATCTCGGTTAACACTCTTAACCTCAGCTTCAAAGGAGAATTCCTGCATTTGACTAAGATCAAAATAATTGTGGATAGCATTTCCTATTCTTAAAATTTGCTCTGGGCTTAATAAGGAGGGAGTACCACCACCGAAGAAAATTGCTCCAATTGGTACTTCAACTACAGATTTAAATTGTGATTTTATTTCAATTTCACGTATTAAAGCCTGAACATATTTTTCAATTATTTCGTCTCCTTTGTACATTCCTCTAACAAAAGGACAAAAGTTGCAAATTGTTTCACAAAAGGGAATATGAAAATAGAGTGCGCGGCTTGCTAGTTTTCGGGTATCTAGTTGGTTGTAAATTGATAAAATCTCTTTGAGATCTGTTCCGTCAATGTTTTGTGCTTGCAGTGGATAGAAAAAGTTGTATATAGGCAATTGCTGATTGAATTTAATTAGGCCATCATTTTTGATCAGGTGCATATTCTTTTCCTTGCGTATTGCTTAATGATTTGATGAAGGATTTTAATTGGTGATACTGGAAATTCCAGGTAAGCTTCTTTTGAGACTTTAAGTTTCTATTGAGCGCTACCTCAAACAAGCTAAAATCATTAAGTTCTATTCAAATAGAAGCTGTGAAAATGTACCTGAATTTCAGTGATATTTTTCCTATTAGAGTGGTTTTAAAAACTTCGTCCCCTAAAAATAGGTAGTCTAGGGTGGTGAGAAGTGTCCTTACCTCTTTCAGTGATAGCTTTCCATACCTTTGATGGTTGTAGTTCTTCAATAAGCTCATTCAATACCAGCTCTGGGTCTGTGCTACCACAAGAAAATAAATCTAATGCAATAAAGTCTACTTCTGGATAGGTGTGAAATGACGCATGAGATTCAGATAGTAGGAATATACCTGTCACTCCATTTCCACCACCAACAAACTTATGGCATAGTCTACCAACAATATTAAATTGGTACTTGTTTAAAGTTCTTTCAAACAGAAACATCAGGTTTTTGTCATCTTCTAAAGTTTTAGAGTTTATACCATATAGATCGGATAAAATATGCTTGCCAATCCTGTCCATGCTTATTATTTCTCTCAAGGTTTTTTGGTTTATAGTAACGTATAGCCGATTTAGAGTTACAAGGCACTAGCGGTTCTAGTGCCTTGTAATTTTCAATTACCAGGCAACCACAGTATATTGTGGTTGCTTATTAGCCACGGCACTTTCTACTACTTCTTCTTCTTCGACAAACAATTGCCAGCTTTCAAGTAGTTCTTGGGAAGACATAATAGTAACTCCTTTCTTAGGGTTGGTTTTAGTTGAATTCATCTGCAATTTAAAATTGCTTTTGAATTCATGATTTAAGTATTTCCTATAAAACTAAAAGCCTCAATACGGATAAGATCAGGAGTTGGATATAGTGAGTTTGGCTCTGCAAGTTAAAGAATGTCAGGTGTATCAAGAAAAGCTCAGGAAAACTCAGATATATTAAGAGCTATCCCATCGAAACCAGTTTCTGCGCTTTGCTAATGGATAAAGAACTTCTGGACTTTGTAAGTGAGTCTGTCAATACCAAGATAGGCAGACATCTAAAAGACATTGAAAAATTGGTTCTTCAAGGCTCTTGGCAAGGACAGAACTATGAGGAGATTGCTGAGGAACGTGGCTACACTGATAAGTACCTAAGACAAGACGTTGGTCCCAAGCTCTGGAAGCTGCTGTCAGAAACTTTTGGAGAGAGAGTCAGTAAGACAAACTTTCGAGCAGCTCTGGAACGGCATCATCGTTCTGCTACTCTGGATACCAAGCAATCTCGCTCCCGCCCCTCAAATCTCAGTTTTCAACAGCTAGACCCTAATTCTTCCAACCTGGAGGTTGTACCAGAAGAAAGCTCTTCTGAAGTGCCTGCCTTAGCTAATTTTGAGGCTGGTGATATCAATCTACGTCGAGACTGGGGTGAAGCCGTTGATATCCCCATTTTCTACGGTCGCCATGAAAATCTCGCTACCATCAAACAGTGGATTGTGACAGATCTCTGCCGCGCTGTGTTACTGCTAGGCATGGGAGGAATTGGGAAAACGTCGCTCTCCATTAAGCTGGCTCAGCAAATCCAGGATGGATTTGAGTACGTGATCTGGCGATCGCTTCGCAATGCTCCCCCCATCAAAGAACTTCTGACAGAGTTAGTTAACCTGCTCTCCAATCAACAAGAAATTGCTCTACCCGAATCCCTAGAGCAGCAAGTCTCACGCCTATTGCACCACCTCCAACAGCAACGCTGCTTGATACTGTTGGACAATGTTGAGTCGATTCTTCAGGGAGGCGTTCATGCTGGAAGTTATATTCCAGAGTATGAAGGGTATGGATATTTGTTCGACCAGATAGGGAGAATTCAGCATCAGAGTTGCTTGCTCTTGACCAGCCGTGAGAAGCCAAAAGAGATTGCTCTGCTTGAAGGAGATGTACCAAGAGTGCGATCGCTACAACTCAAAGGGCTGACTCGATTTGAAGGACAAGAATTCTTCAAAGCCAAAGGTTGCTATGGCACTAGGGATGAGGAATTGCAGGAAATTTCAGAGCACTACGACGGCAATCCCTTGGCTTTGAAAATGGTGGCTTCAGCTGTACAAGAACTGGCTGAAGGCGATATGACAGAGGTATTGCCTCAGTTAAGACAGGGCAGGTTTCAGTTCGATGACATCAACGACATACTAAGACGACAGTGGGAACGCCTGTCTACCACCGAACAGCAGGTGATGTACTGGTTAGCAATCAATCGAGAACCAGTTTCCTTATCAGAGCTACAAGCTGATGTAGTTTCTGAAGCTGTATCGCAACAGCTTTTGGCAGCAGTTCAATCCCTGGGCCGGCGATCGCTGATTGAGCGTAGTGGTAAGCATTGGACGTTACAACCAGTAGTTATGGAATACGTGACCTGCCACTTGGTTGAAGAAGTAAGTGCAGAGATTGTAGCCCAGCGATATGACTTGCTCAGGAATTATGCCTTGCTGAAGGCTCAGAGTAAGGACTATGTTAGACAAGCTCAAGCCCGCTTCATTCTTCGGCTAGTCATTAATCGGCTATCCACAACTATAGGGAGTCCCAAGAAGATTGAACAGTGCCTCAAAGAATTGCTAGCAAAGCTACAAGAAGAAGCCCCAGGGCAACCTGGTTATGTAGGTGGTAATATTCTCAATTTGCTTTGCGAATTGAAATCAGATCTAAGCCATTTAGACTGCTCTCATTTAGCAATCTGGCAAGCCTATTTGGTGGAAGCCGACTTGCACGGCACTAACTTTGCTCGCGCTGACTTATCTCGTTCAGTTTTCACCGATACCCTGAGTGCCACCTTATCTGTTGCCTTCAGTCCAGATGGAAAACTGTTTGCTACAGGCAATGCGGATGGAGAAATTCGAGTGTGGCAAACCTCAGATGGTAAGAAACTTTTAACCTGTCGGGGACACACAAGCTGGGTTTCTTCTGTTGCCTTCAGTCCAGACGGACAGACTTTGGCGAGTGGAAGTTTCGATAGCTCTGTAAAGCTATGGAACCTCTCAACAGGTGAATGCCTTAAAACTTTTGAAGGTCATAAAAGTTGGGTTTGGGAAGTTAATTTCAGTCTTAACGGACAAAGACTTGCTAGCGGAAGTAACGATCATACAGTCAGAATTTGGGATGTGGTTTTTGGAGAGAGTCAGGTTCTGCTGGGACACACTAACTGGGTATGTTCTGTTGCCTTCAGCCCAGATGGTTGTACCCTTGCCAGCAGTAGCGACGATCACACTATTCGACTATGGGATTTAGAGACAGGCGCAACACTTCATGTTCTAGAGCATGACCACTGGGTTAAATCTGTTACTTTTAGCCCAGATGGTCAACTGGTACTCAGTGGAAGTCATGATAGCAGTATCCGATTATGGAGTGCTTCCACAGGAGAGTGCCTCAAGATTTTGAGGGGACATGATACTTACGTGCTTTCCGTTGCCTTTAGCCCAGACGGCCAATCCCTCGCCAGTGCAGGACAAGACTGCACAGTTAGATTGTGGAATATTGCTACCGGGCAGTGCTTCAAGACATTACAAGGACACCCTACTGGAGTCTGGTCTGTGGCATTTCATCCTAGCGGTCAGATT
Organism: Trichocoleus sp. DQ-A3; assembly: GCF_039961975.1. Classification (NCBI taxonomy): domain Bacteria; kingdom Bacillati; phylum Cyanobacteriota; class Cyanophyceae; order Leptolyngbyales; family Trichocoleusaceae; genus Trichocoleus; species Trichocoleus sp. DQ-A3. Next base: position 17,596 of record NZ_JAMPKC010000044.1, read on the forward strand.
TTGGCTAGTGGCAGCAACGATAGCACCGTCAGATTGTGGGATGTTGAGACTGGGCGATCGCTAAGAACTGTACAAGGCTACAGTGCTGGTGTGCGATCAGTTGTGTTCAGCGCTGATGGACAAGCGTTAGTAAGCGGTGGTGATGACAAAACAGTAAAGCTCTGGGATATCCAAAGTGGTGTATGTATCAGAACATTGAAAGGACATTTGAGTTGGGTTTGGTCTGTTGCTATCAGTTCAGATGGTCAAATGCTAGCTAGTAGTAGCAGCGATAGCACGGTCAGATTGTGGGATGCCGATACAAGACAATGCCTCAAGACTTTAAAGTCTCACACCAACATCGTTATGTCTGTTGCGTTTAGTCCTGATGGTCAAACTCTTGCTAGTGGTGGGACAGATCAAGATATCTTTCTCTGGGATGTTGAATCAGGCCAGCGATTGAAAGCCTTTCCTCGTAATGGTCGAATCTGGTCTGTTGCGTTCAGTCCAGATGGGCAAATCCTTGCTTGCGGTAGTGAAGATACAATAATTCGGCTATGGGATATTCAGTCGGGTGGATTGATTAGGACGCTTCAGGGGCATACAAGCTTAGTGTTTTCTATTGCTTTCAGCCCAGATGGACAATATTTAGTTAGTAGCAGCAGTGACCAAACGGTTAAGCTATGGAACATTAACACGGGTGAGTGCTTGAGAACTGGCTTCCACACAGGTGGCGTTTGGAGAGTGACATTTTGTTCTAGTGGACAATATTTTGTTAGTGCTAGCAATGACAAAACAGTGAAGGTGTGGAATCCTGAGTCAGGAGAGTGTTTAACAACGCTGCATGGGCACGAGGGCGAAGTGTGGTCGGTTGCATTTATGCCTCATTCCTCCATCCTTGCTAGTGGTAGTCAAGATGGAACAATCAAACTTTGGGATATCTCTACTGGAAAGCTGCTGAAAACGCTAAGAGATAGGCGTCCTTATGAGCAGATGAACATTACTGGAGTAACAGATATCACTGATGCCCAAAAAGATACATTAAGGCTTCTAGGAGCAGTGGAATTTGAAGTTTCTTGAGGTTTAATCTGGCATATTCGCTAGAAAGCGTAAAGCTGCAATACTAGGTAAGAAAAAGTACTCACCTCCCTTAACTGAAACAAAATTAGGTAAGTTAAGACGTTGCCGTATGGGTTGTTTCTGAATAGTCATTGGTCGTAATGCATTCTCTGGACAATCAATTGCTTTGTGATCGTTACTAGGGTTCGTACCGAGGATTGGATCTGTTTCACCATCCAATCCATTGAAGTTTGGGTTATTCATCCACGTTTGTTGAATAAACTCAAACTGCCGCCTAATATCAGCGTTGATGCCAATAAACAGTAAACCTTGTTCTTCTTTACCATTCTCGCTTGCGTTATAAAGCGCTCCACGTCTAAGAATACGTCGCCGTCGAACTCCTTCAAAAGAATCACGAGGATTAGCTCGTCGAATATGTGCTCCAAGGGGACAACGGTACCCATGAGGGTCTAGCTTCATGTAGGAAAAGTCATTCAAATCACTGTCTTTGTCTGTTCGAGAAGCGAAATCGGGGGCAAGGACAAGGGGTTGACCATCATGCCATCGTCCCATGAGCTTTGCCTCCATCAGTTCACGCCCACAACCGAATTGCTCAAAATAGCGACGAAATTCAGCTACATCTTGACGTAACTTACGAAAAACTAGATAGCTACCATTGCGTCCTAAATCCTTAGGCTTAGGATTGGCTGAAGCGTTTTGGACGAACTGCAATTTCTGCTGGCAATCATACTCTAAAAACTCTGCCGGAAGAAACGGTGTAGGAGGTAGATTTCCATCCTCGTTTGGATAGCCTAAGATAAATTCTCCTGCCTTAATGCAGTCCTGACATTTTGCCTTTGCTTTTGGGCTACCCTCAATTTCTGGTTGAGAAATACTGTCACGAAATCCGAAATGTTCTTTGCCATCAGCAGGGAGATATCCCGTTTCTGTTACAAGTACATCTCCTGCTGCATAAATTGATTCAAATAGATGCTGTTGTTCTTCGTATAGCTTGTCTATTTCCTCTAGTTTAGCTTGCAGTATGAGGAGCGCATGAATTTCTTTTTCGTCAGTGCTAATGATCCCACCAAAGTCCCAATTCGGTGGGGCATTATGCCCAATATCTCCGAGCTGCTGAGAGCGATATGGCTTTGCCATTCCCTCAATGAATTCTCGTGAAAAAGTGTCTAGGGATGTTTGAGGAAGCCCAAGTTTTTGAAGCCCTTGATGTGTAAAGGCAATATTAATAGCATGTTTAGGGGGCTGAACAGAGCCATAGGAACCAGTATTCCAGTTAGAAGTGGTAATTTTAGAAATGGTGATTTTAGGGGTGGTGATTATTAGCTGATTTAGCCATCCTTTAGCTTTAGCAGAATCATTGATATGTAAGAATAAATACTTTGAATAAGGGAGATGACCATAACCACTAATAACGATTCCTTGAATTTCATCAGTTTCTAGCTGAATCATATATCTCAACCTTAGAATCCTGTAAATAATTGCTTGGCTTTTGGGTTTTTGAGAAGTTCTAGAAACTGTCGAGTAGCACTCCGAACCTCAATATCTTTTTGGATAGTGCTGATGGTCAAGTCTGGATAGGCACTATAAAAAATTTGGGCAGGAAACTGGTATTTGCGAATATGCTGTTTAAACCATTCGATGTCTTTGGTGCCTCCTGCTGGAAACTCTATACAGTTTCCCCATATCAGGTTCATTGTTGTACCAAAACGTTTAACAAAATCGTCAATATAGCTATCCCAGCTTCTGTTGTAGTTACTCTCAAAAAGCAAATACGAGTGCTTACTGTTTTTGAGTTTGCTGCGATCGATAATTACCCAGCGTGCAAAGTGAATGGCAGAAAGTTGAGGTAGCGCTTTGGAGGCAACACGACTTATAATAATTAGAACAATCCAGAGAAAAATCCTATAGAAGTAATCAGATTTGAGCGGTACAAAGATAGTTAGTTGATTTTGTGCAATTTTATCTTCTAGTTTTGTTATCCTTTGAAGGCGATCCCATTGCTCTGGATTAAATTTTAATCGCTTGCTCGGATCTTGTTCAGATGAATGTTGGATTCCTACCCAAGATTCCAACATCATTAAAAATACCGTTGTTAGACGTAGAGTCGCTTGACTTCCTAATCTTCTCAATACTTGAAATGTTGAAGCAGTTAGCTTTTTGAGTGCGTGCGTGATTTGAACTCCTAGACTCTCTGGAACTTGGCTTGAAGAAGTCTCAGCAGACAGATAAGGATAAAGCTCCTGTAACTTCAACTCTAACTCTGAGTTATGAATGCACTCTAGAAGCTGATTTAGCTTTTCATAAGCAGTACGATTGTTGTTTATAGCGTTAACGGTTTTTCCTGGGAAAGCAGGGTAGAAAACTTGAGGTGTTAAAGAGTATTGTTTGATGAACTTTGTGAAATATGCAGTACAGAGTGAACTGCCAAGCTCATATCCCTCACACTTATCCCAAATTTTATCCATGTCAGCTCCCATAGTTTCAACTAACTCTTGCATATAGTCTAAAAACTCACCATCATAATTACTACTAAATAAAAGATGAGGAGTATTCAGGTCTTGGCTAGGATCTTTTAAGACCACAAATCGTGCAAAGTGAGTTGATGAGGATTTACGAAACAAAGAGTTGGAGGGGTTATCAGGGCATTCGTGATTTCGCCCCATCTTTTCTAGAAAATCAGTCAGATATTCTTCCTGATCGGGTTTGATGGGAACGAGAACTGCTAAGGCATTCTGTTGAGCAGGTTTGTCATCCGGTGGAGAGGAGGGCAGCAAACGGGGAGTAAATGACTCTGGAGTAGGTTCTGCTAGAGGAACGTGATTCAATTGCCGTCGTAGTGTTGCAGTGCGTCGATAGACCTCTCTGCGAACCCGATTGATACTTCCAATTGGTGCATGCTCAGGTAAACAATGCCACGGAGTAAAAGACAAATTATCTCCAAATTGTTCTTGCTCTGGAGAATTAAAGATTTGAGGAGGAATTTTGATAGTAGCAACTTTATGTGTTTCTACATCTTTCCATTCAACTCTCGAATCTTCAACCGGAGTTCTGGCAGAATTCACCTGGTCCTGCAACTGAATGTAGAAGTCAAAATAAGCTGTTTGGGTTTTCAGATAATCAACCATCGTCTCCCGAAGAAAGTTCTTTGTTTTTCCTGGCTTTCTGCCCGAAAAGTTATCAGAAGATGGTTTGACAAAAAACTTGATTGCCCACGGTCCCAATCGATAAGGAGTTGTACTCCAATATTGAGTCTCTAGTGGGCTAGCGATTGGATGAAGCTGATGTCTCAATCGAGTTGAAGCCAGTATTCCAGCCTCACGCAGTCGCCATTTGAACAGATTTGGAAATATAAATTTAGGAAACGAGTTAAGTTTAACTAGCTCAACATAGTCCTGAGCATTCTTGACAAAGAAAACACGGAGTGTGCTTAGAACAAAATCTTGGGTTGTATCATGGTCTTCTTCTTTGAGGGCTTTCTCCCCATCTACCCCCATAAGTTTCACTGCCATTCCATTGACATCTTTCTTGGTATCATCATCTTCTTTAAAGCTAGAAAATCGAATCCAAGCTGGAAAGGCTTTTGGCTCTTTAAAGACACCTATCCTAAGTTTCTCCGGCAGGTTATCCAATACCTTAAACTCTGCCCATACACAACCGTGTTGCTTAGGATGTTGATCTCTTTGTGCAGCGTGGATACTTTCCTCACTAATTTTAGCAATTTGACCTATTGCTTCAACTTCTTCACAAGTGGGCTGATCCTCGTCAAACTCTAACTTCTTCATAAGTATGTAATTGACATTTTAACGAAATATTCTTAGTAGTTCGCTGGAAGTAGATGACGAAAGAAATTGAGGGTTCTGTCAAATCTGCCTATCATTGCCAAAATGTCATTAACTAATATCGGTGGATTGGAGATAAGCGTATCTTCGCTAATCAAGCGTTTGAAGTTTACTTTAACATCACCGATTCGTTCAGTTACACCACCTGGCTCGTAGAATTTAACTCCTGCTAATTGCATCACCTTAATAACCTCTTGAGCAGTAATACCATAACCGATTGTTGTAGGATGAATTCCATCTAGAGCAACTAGCCCACCTTGTTTACGTCCTGTTCGATCCGCTCTGAAAAATTGGGTGTCAGGTTTTGGATCTAGCTCATCTAGTTCAGGAGGCAGTTTGTACTCTCCTCCCACTTTGTCCCACCAGGAAGGTCTGGCAGTAGGTCTCTCGATATAACGTCGGTGGGCTAGACGTTCTGACAACCCAGCTAGCTCAAACACATACCAGTCTCTCCCTTCTTGTCGAGCCGTTCGCACGACTTCAACAATAGCTGTGTTGTACTGGTCAATAGCACAATCGATCGCTCTAGCGTTCTCTTCAGTTAGATGAGGATGCTTTTTAGGATCAAAGTATTTGTCCTCGATCCAGGGAAATGTGTAGTAGGGAAAGTATGGGGAGTTGTCTGCTCTCTGCTTATCGCGGGTTTCTACTCCTCGTGCTAATGGAGATATTGTGACATGAGGAACTGTTCCCAAAATAACGTGTCGGGCACGAATCTTCTTCACTTCCTCGACAACCTTATTCAGTTCTGCTTTAAAGTGCCTTGGTTGCCACACTGTATATTCATCGTTGGCATCCATATCCCCGTAGTAGTCATCGTCTGTCCAAACCACCTTGAAGGTAAGAATACTTCCTAGAGCATTATTACCGCCAATAATAATGATCAAAGTCTCAATTCCATCACCTTCGCCAGTTTCCTGAGTTCCTTCTGTACCAAGTTCTGAGGCGGCTTGTAAAGGAGTGAGAGAGTTATACTCAACATCTCGTGCTGTGTTTAAAACCCTAATTGCTGCGAGTTCATTGGCATTCTCAACCACTAGCCGAATAAGGTTCCTATCATTTTGAGGCGGATTCTTACGAATTACATCTTTGCAAATCTTGGCGTTACGTGACAAAGTATTGCGTAGGTCCCATCCATAAACGCCTAGGTTGTGATTAATTTTTCTAGCTTTTCCAATAATTGGTGAATACTTGCCATCACCTCGCTCCCAGTAGCCTTCAATCGTGTCCAGAAATTTCCGCGTATATAAAAGGGCAGGAATAAGGTTTAGAAAATTAATGCTATTTAGTCCCTTCTCTTTCTCTAATCTTTTTGCTAATTGTTCTAAATTAAGAGGAAATCCGTAACGACCATCCTTAGATCCTTCAGCATCGCTAGGACCATCATAGGTAGGATAACGGAAGTTGCTTTCCCAACCCATTTCTCTAGCAACAATTGCAGGATAGGAGAGTCTAGTGTTAAAAATTGCTCCACTCTGAAAGCCTTGAGTAAGCGAGTCTCCGATTGTCACCAGGCGATGTTTAGGTGTTCCTTCTCGTCTGACATCAACGTGAATGCCAAGAGTGGGATCAACTTCAGGGCAACGAGCTTCTTCATAGAGAAAGGGGAAGACTTCATCGGGGATTTCAGGAGTAGGCATACAGGAAGTGACTTATTAGGCTATACCAAAAGTGGAGATAGAAGTTAATCTATACTTCTCCATTATTCAGTAGTAGTCAGGAGGATTTTTCTGCTTTCTTTAGATTTACTATCTTCCAGTAATTAGGCAAGCCAACCTTCTTAATCAACGTCTAGAAGTTTCGCTTTACGCACAAGACTTATGGCTATCAACCTAAAGCAGGACAGGGAACTCGGTTTGTGAAGAGGGGTATGCTTAGATTAATTCTTCATTAGAGACGAACCAGGATGAACAGACGACGCGGTAATGTGTCGCTCAAACAATTCAACCAATAATTGTTTGAGAGGGAACAATAGATGTCCGTGTCAAAAATTATGTTGTTGTCAATTTGCGGCTCTTGTGTCAAAAACTTGGCTATGATTCCCCACACACTCAGATTCTTGCGTGTAACTGCTTTGTTAGACCTTCTGCGCTCATTCTAAATTTTTTAGTTTTTAACCACAGATGTAGGCGTAAGCCTTCCCATAGGGTACACGAGATTTACACAGATGGTTACTCGGAAAGCCCCATCAAATTTGAGGATGAAGATTGATTCATGCAAGATGTCTATTATTGGAGTGGGTTACTCCGTTCCGTAGATCGCTATCCCACCCCTGAGTGCGGCAGAAAAGACTCTTCGAGCCATTTATAGAAATCCGGGAATATCTGCTCTAACCGCCTAAAAGCTTCCTCTGAAAGCCTTTCCAGCAACAGCACAGCCCCCCACCGTCTCTCTGAGCGCCAGGGCTTAAGTAGGGATTTGATGGCATCAATGCCTTTCTCAACAGCATCCTGAAGCAATTGAACACAGGTTTTAATCGAGATGTGATATCCGTCTTCTGGCTCAAATTGGTCAAATTCCTCAACCGCTCTCATCGAAACAAAAACTGCATTGTCTGAGGTCTGTACTGCCTGCTCTATATGGCTTTGTGGTAGATCGCCTCGTTCCTGATTATTTATATAAAGCGCCGAGCGATCGCTTGAAGAAGGCTCCTCCGCCCGAACATTAGACGCAGCAGGCACTTGAGCGGTTAAGTCTGCGTATTTCTCATCCAGCGCCCGCAACACAGTAGCGCGATCACTGTCGTGCCAAAATTCCTCGTTAATCCTATAAAGCCATTCTTGCTGCTCGTGGTCGTACCCCAGTTGCTCAAGTTCCACCCCAAGCTTTTCTAGCAAGCGGCTGACGATTTGCATAGGAGTCTGCCCTTTACTCCTAGTGTCTCCCGGCTTTCTCAGCTTGATTGTCAGGTTGAGGGCAGTTTTGATTCGGCGTCTGTCTTTAAATGCCCTTTGTGCGATTGCTTGCACCTGGGGATGAGAATTTGAAAACACCTCCCCAGTTTCGATTAACTCTAAAAGTCCCAAATCTCGCAATACCTTCACTTGCAAGCTGTAAGTACGGATGTCTGGCAGGAAGGGTAGAATCTTCGCTAAATGATAAAACCAAGTCTTTTTGTCCAACAGAGCCACTTTATCGGGATTGAGACAACTCCAGTAGAGCTTGATTTGACGCAGCCATTGACCATGTTCGGCGATCGCTGCTTTGTAAACAAACTCCGGTGTCAGCTCAATTCCTGGTAATCTGTCTTTCAAGACAGCTTTACGAGCCTGAAAGCGTTGCTCCTCTGTAGAGCGGTCAGTCTTGAGAATTCGCTTGGCTTCCTCAAAGGGAATGTCCTTGGCAGTGGCGAGTACTGTCGCCTCTTCCCACTCTAATTCCTCCTTAATCCCTTTGATGATATGAGCTGTTTCCTTTGATTGACCGATATTAACCACTTCAACATCATGCCCTTCGGCTTTTAGCCCGGCGATTAACCTCTCTTGAAGATTCGTCAAAGACCCATTACGCCGCGCTTGTAAGGATGCCCACATATCAAAATGAGAGCAATTAAAGTTATTCCCTTTCAGGAGTGCTGCCGCTGTTTCAAACAATTCAACAGCGTCAACCTCAGCTTCAATTAGTGCAGTTGCCAAATTGACTATCCGGGAGGTGCTTTTGTGGAACTGGTGGCAGGTACGCTTAACTACATCGGGAAGTAGCGATGTACTCACGCCAGAGTCAGAGGCAAACTTCTTACACCATACCAGCCGCGGGATAGGCGATCGCACTCGTCCCAACATCTGCCGTGCTTCGGTGTCGGTGATGCGTCCGAAGAACATTCCCACCATTACATCAAAATAGGGAATATCGATGCTGACACCAGTTCCCATTGTGGGAGTGTAGATTAAGACCTGTGGCTCAAGCGCTTGCAAGCCCTCGTTAGGAAGCTTGACAAAATCCTTGATTAATTCCTGCTCTGATGTCTTGCGGTCAATCCGCAGCACTTTCACGTTAGGGTAAGAATTGAGAATGTCGCGCTCTAATACTTCAGCTTCTTTTTGGGAATCCACCGCTACAGCAATTTTCTCACCTGCGGACACATGGCGAATGATTGCGGCTTCGGTGCCTGATTTCATAGCATTCGTAGAGAATCGCACCTTCCAAGATGGAGCGAGTACAGTATTTAAAACTAAATGTACTGGTGTAGTATCCGGAGCAAAGGCTTTGATGTAGTTGAGCGACAAATCGGTTAAATCGGCATCTAAGGCGATGATTTGTCCTCCGGTGGACAGTACGGTTTCGATGATTTTGGCAAACTTCAGTTGAAGTAGTCCCCGCTTCTCTTCACAGGTAGTAGACATCATCAGATGGTTTAAGGATTGCTCGACTTCATCGAGAATTAGAATTGCCCCTTCCCAGTCAGAGGGATTCAATTTCCACAGGGAATCAAAGCAAAGCCCCAAGGTGGGATTATGCCTCAGGAGTTCAATAGACAGCGCATAATTACCAGTTACACCGATGTCGTCAATGTAGTCCGCACCGACTTTCAGGCAGCCCTCGCGCCCTAGAATCCGTCGATGGTAAATCAACAAGACTTTCTGTTTTTTTCTCTTGGCGGCTTCTACAAGCGCGATTAATGCCCAAGTTTTCCCAGTGTTTTTGGGACTCTTGATGCCACAGATAGCACCTTTGAGGTTGGGTAACTTATTCCAAATGTCCTTCTCTAAGTAACGCTGGTTAAGGGAAAGTGTCGGTGGATAAGATAGAGCGTTGAGTTGGGCTTGTACGGCTGCTACCTGTTGCTGGTACTGCTCCTTCTGAAGCTGTTCTCGTTCGGCTTCTTGTGCGGCTTCTAGAGCTTCCTCGTCGGCTTTCCGCTCCACGTAGGCGGCGTATTCTTCAGAGTCGGGTTTGCTCTCTAGAGCATCTTTCATTGGAAGATTGATGCTGGATTGTCTCTGACATTGACTAAAACTGAAAAATTCTTCTGGGGTAATGATAGCGATCGCTGCCAGGTTTTCTAGCTCGTCAATGTCAGGGGATTCTTTGGTCAGCTGACCCCACCAAGCTACCTGGACTTCGTACCCCCATTCCTGCACTAGCTCAATCGTTAGCTGATATTGCCGCATCACAGCGGGGTTAGCAACAGCTCCCGCATCTGGGTACAAGTTAACTGTGTGAGTGCTGAGTTCAGCCGATAGCACCTCCAGATATGTCTTGAGTTGTTGACGGCTGGCGGTAAAGTTCCCCCCAGCAGCACCGATGACTACAGAGTCGAGCTTTTGGGCAGCAATGTAGGATTTGAGGAAGCCTTCGGCTAAACCGATGCTTTGAGTTGAGCAGGGGGATGAGGTGGTGAGGTAACTTCTGCCCATCTCGCCCGTCGTGGCGGGACGGCAACAGCTGATGGGCAACTCCCCGGTTGGCAGGTGGGAGGTGGCACCGTTTGGGCGCTTGGCTGTGCGGCTAGTGGGCCACTTGTACTTGCTATCAGTGGCATCGTCAAAGCGGGTCTGGAAGCCGATTAAACGCCCTAATTCATCCTTTACGGGGCATCCAATGCCAGAAGCAGGAATTAGCAGCTTTTTACCCCACAAATCTACCCCGGCGAGTCTTGCATTAATGCCGCTGATTTCTTGCCAAGGTGCAATGCTGAAGAACAACCCCGCGTCAATTTGGGCATCTGTTAGCCCTCGGTCGTGTAATTTCTGCCGATGTTTTGTAGAAAGCCCTAGCTGTTGATGAAGCTTGCGGATTTGGCGATCTCGCTCTTCAACATTAAGCAGAGAGGCAAAGTGTTTGGCTTCTTGTTGCAGTCGTCGCTCTCGTTCGGCTGCTATCTGACGACGGTGGGTTTCCCACTCTTGCTCGTTCCAAGAATCTTGTCCCCGGTCAACAGCCCACATATTAAAGCCCCAGGTGTCTTGCTTGATGAAGCGGTAAAGGGGCGCTGAAACAACATCAGCTCGACAGTGGACGATCTGGGTGTGGGCGTTCTCACGGCAGTCTTTCCGAAGACCGTTACAGATGGGGCAGCTACCGCGCTTAAAGAGTTTAAATTGACTCATGCTGCCACCTCTAAGTGAGGTTGACAGCGGCACACGCGCTTTAATAACTCCAATATTTGTAATGGCACGAGCTCAACTCCTTACATAGTGGGGTTTGTAGGAGCCAAAGTCGTGCGGTTTGTGGTGGCGCGTGCGTGTTGCGCTGGCTTTGGATTTCGAGATAAGCTAGATGATAATTACCCAAAGCCAATTTGTAGCTACGAATGCCAATTTATAGCTACAAGGCATCAAAGACCACTAAAACCGCGTTCCAGCCAGTGCGATAGAGAACGAGTATCCGCCAAGATAAAAAGCGTTCCCTAATTGGACTGTCTGAGCGACTTTGCTCCGTTTATTAAGATGACCACAGACCAACAGGTCTGCACGATACCCCTACTCGTTTGAGTGGGGGTGTTGTTGTTTTAGGGTTTTGACTATGGCTGCTTTTTTCGCAACCTCATAAACAATCCTCTAAATAGGTGTGTTTTTACTTTAGGGCAACTAGGCGATCGCCTAGTTGCTTTTGGGTTAGGGAGTCTTCCAGCACATTGACTGGCAATGGGCTAAGTTCTGCGTCAAGGGTTAGCTGGCTTCTTGGGTTTCCCCAAGTCGTCATTGGCGGCTGTTTAGCCTTGCCATCGGCTGATTTTTGGCGGTTTTTGTGCCTTGCCATCGGAGGTGGTTTTTCTCGCGGCGCGGCGCTGTTTTTTCTTTTCCCAATTATGCCAGCCCGGATTTAAGGAGGGCTGTACGCCCATCAAACTTCTCAAACTGATCGGGATGTACTAAAACGCTGAAAAGTTTACAGGGCAATTGTTTCAAAAAAACGTTGTGGGACGATGGGGCGTTTTGGTGGGACGATGGGGCGTTTTGGTGGGACGATGGGGCATTTTTGTACTAAAGCTGAAAGTCTTGTGATGTAAAGGTTTGAAGCCAATTTTGCTGGGTAATTTTTTCTAGTACAAGTTTGTATTAACCTCTAGAAAAAAACCAGCCCTTTCGTGGGCTGGTTTTAAGTTCTGAAACGCTTCCTAGTCTTGCAGAATGTCCAATAGTTTTCGCAGTTTAGTCTCTAGTTCTGGATTTATTGGCCGCTCGCTGCGTTCAATCTTGGTTACTAGCGATTGCGACATTCCCAGAAATCCCGCTAGTTCAGCTTGGCTCCATCCTTTGGCCTGCCGCGCTTGTCGCACTTGAGATGGTGTGAGAGGTGATACCTTTTCGAGCTTGAGGGCTGGCTTTAGTTGCTTTGGCTCCGTTTTAGTGGCTAGCAGAGCTGGAATTGGTTCTGGTGGAATAATCGTTAATTTGGCTTCCCAGAGCCAATCAATGATTTTCTTGTCTTTCCAGCCAGAGGGTTTTTCAGATTTGCTATTGGGCCTTAACCATTCTGGGTAGGTGGCATCGTCAAAGATGACTCGCCAACCCAAACTCGTCAACAGGCTCACCGCCTTATTCCAGTCATTCTTTAGGTCGCGAGCTTTATCCCTATCAGAACGAGCTGCATTAATTTGGGATTCCAGTTCTACCGCCTCTAAAAGCTCACCTACTTTATGTCCGTAGGGTTTTATATCCCTAGCCTTGATCCGGCTTAACATGGTCAGGTGAATTGCCAGCTTGAGAGCAAGTTCATCGTGGTAGGGGTCAATTTTCAAGATGTTCGTAGCTAGCCAGCCAAACTGACATAACGCCGTACCAGCTCTTGCTCCAACACGGTTTAACCAGCTATCAACCCAAGGGCCAGGGCTGACAGTGATATAAACCTCATCAGGCTGCTCTACTTTCCCTGTAAGTAAGTTTTTTTGCCCTATCACATCTGTTTTAACAACCCACAGAGGAGAGACGCTAACACTGGCATTAACTTTATTACCTTTGGGCTTTCCTTCAACCCACGTACAGCTCATCAGCATTCTTCCTAAATGAAAGGAAATGCTGGCAAGTTGGGCTAGCTTTTCAGAAACGGTTAACCGATGTTTTTTATCCCAACCTATTTGTTTGATAACTTCGGTTCCTTTCAGATAAAACTTAGCAAGACAAGGATTAGGCTGATTAAGTAGATGCGAAGCAAAAACTAACTGAAGTTTTGCTGCATCTATGCCAATTAGATCGATGATTTGCAAGGCGGCTTCAAGCGCTAATATTTCGCCATCATTCCCCCCTGATATATAAACTTCTACACTATTGCTAGGTTTATTTTTGCAAGGAGATTCAAAAACTCCCCAGTTGTCAGGGCTATTTTTCCATTTATCAGTTCGGTAGCAAGATTCTACTCCTGCTCTGAAGGGAGATGAGGAAGGAATCTCTTCTAAGGTTGACAGCTTGGGTTCTGTTACGGGTATCGGTTGTTTGTGAATTCCTAGTAGAGCAGTTATATCCTCTACAGGTAGGTTCTTAAAATTAATCTGCTCCAGCAAAGCTTCGGCGGCGAATGTTGCTAACTTAGTGGTTAAAAACTTTTCTAATTCTGGATAATTTTTTTTGATTTCTGAGGGAAATTCAAATCCTTGCTCGTTTAAACGAGCATAAAGAATTCTAGCTAGTTCTAATAAAGCCGGGGATTGCAACTCGCTTTCTTGTTGGAGTTGTTTAGCAGAGTTTTTAATCTGAGTGCGTCTGCTTCTTAACATTTATATCCAGTTTTTTACTAAACTACATCTAATTTGTGCTGGACAGTTCTTTTGAAAACCTGCTTACGTTCTGCCTAGGTTGGGGCCAAGAGTGCGTAGTTCGGGTCACAGGCATCGCTACTTCTCACTTTGTCTCGACGATTGTTGGCGCTTCTGTTACCGACGCCTAAGAAACGCTTCCTCAATCAATTTGGCAACAAGCCAAGACATAGAGCGTTCTTCCTCATTTGCCCATTCTTCCAACTCTTTTTTCATTTCATAGGTTATGTATGTAACGTGAGTTCGGGATAAGAGAGGGGCAAAACAGATAGGCTGAAAGCGCGAATTCTCATCCATCTGCTTACCCCATGTTCAGTCTAGAAGACCTGTTCTGCTCCGTCGATGAT
>NZ_JAMPKC010000045.1:0-30891 GCF_039961975.1 Trichocoleus sp. DQ-A3
TTTTCGGGACGCTATCGCAATCGTAGAAAGCGGTTTGGCTTACGCTTCAACTTGATTGCGGGACTGTTGAACTACGAACTGGCACATACTCACTGATTCATGCAGGAGGTCTAGTGGGCACCCAGCACCAGCCCTTGAGCAACATGAGCGCGGTTGCGTGGCTCCTCCCAACTGGGTTCTGCCAAAGTCAACAGTTCTCGTGCGTGTTCTACGTCAAGTTCCTCGTGGACAGTATAGTGTGACTGGCTACCCGGTGCTGCCCAACCTCGCTCGTTAATCGTGCGGGCGATCATCCCACTAACACTCGAATACAGATGCTCCAGCATCCCCAAAGCGGCTCCACCCGCTTCACTTGATTGCGTCAGACAGTAGCCCAGAAGTGAATGATTGAAAGCTAACACTGATGCAGGACAGGGTAGTTCTAAATCTTCTGGAGTGGCACCTAAAGCCCGCAAAAATTGGCGGAAGGTGTATTTGTGAGAGGTCAATAAATTGCCGTGACCATGTTCTTCAGCCACGTTTTCCATCACAGAAAGTCGCCGTTCTAATACTGGAGTCCGAGCCAAAACTGCCGCTAATGATTGCGAAAATGACTCAATTGCAAAACAAATTGGTAGCTGTGTGCAAAGAAATTGTGCCCGTGAGGTAGAGGGTGCCTGCATCCACATAAAGTAAGGATGACGGTGGAAATCATAAGCCTTATTTACCATCAGCACTGCTTCTGATAGCGTGGTGCATCTCACGATATCTTCTACATACAATTGGTGAAGTCCTACTTTTCTCTCGGTAGCAATCGAGCAATTGTCTAGGAGCTGCATGACTTATCTCTTCCCGCTAACCTTACCCCTCAGTGGTAGCCTTTCTCTACATCCCTAGTCCACCGTGAATGTGCGTATGTGAATGTGCGTAACTATGAGCTTTACATAAAGAAATGTTTAAGCAAAATTACTGAGAATGCTGCTTGTCCTCTATCTGATAAAGGAGATCGGCTTGTGAAGACAAAGGTTAATGTTGCGGACGGATCGGAATCTCAACAATAAATTCAGTTCCCTGCCCAAGTGTGGAAAAACATTGTAATTGACCGCCGTGTTTTTCCACCACAATCTGGTAACTAATTGCTAACCCTAGCCCTGTCCCTTTACCAATCGGTTTTGTAGTAAAGAAAGGATCGAAAATACGTTTTTTGACTTCCTCTGTCATCCCAGGGCCATTATCAGCAATGGTAATCAGAACCCGACTTTCGTCTACGACACAGGTGCGAATCCGAATTGTTGGTAATTGGTAATCGCTAACTCGCAATTGGTTAAGAGAATTTTGTTCTTTTCGTTCCCAGGAAGATAAACAAGATGCCTGGGCTATTTCCTGGTAATCTCCTATTGTTTTTGAACCATTATTCATGACTTCTTCCAAAGTATCGATCGCATTAGCCAGAAGATTCATAAATACTTGGTTAAGCTGACCTGCATAACACTCTATGAGCGGCAGCGAACCATACTCTTTAATCACTTTAATAGCCGGAATTTCTGTCTTAGCCTTCAGGCGGTTTTGCAGAATTAATAACGTACTATCTAGCCCTGAGTGAACATCGACCTCTTTCATTTCTGCCTCATCAAGGCGCGAAAAATTCCTCAAACTCAGGACAATTTGACGAATTCTGTCAGCCCCCACCTTCATCGAGGACAGCATTTTTGGTAAATCTTCAACTAAGAAATCTACTTCTATCGCCTCCGCTTCGTCTTGAATCTCAGACACCGGATTGGGATAATGCTTGGCATATAGCTGCATTAGGTTTAGTAGGTCTTGAGTATATTCATTAACGTGGACAAGGTTGCCGTAGATAAAGTTAACTGGGTTATTAATTTCGTGGGCAACTCCCGCTACTAATTGACCCAAGCTAGACATTTTCTCGGTCTGAATTAATTGCGTCTGAGTACGCTTAAGTTCTTGTAGAGTTTGGGATAACCGTACATTTTTTTCATTTAGCTCATGCGTCCTCTCTTGGACTTTTTGTTCCATCGAATTGTAAAGCATAGCATTTTCCAGAGAAATTGCTACCTGAGCTGAAAGTACTCTTAAAACTTCTATCCTATCGGGAGTAAAAGCTCCGGATGTCAGATTATTTTCTAAATAAAGAATACCGATTAATTTCCCTTGATTAAGGATAGGCATACAGAGAACGGACTTCAATTTATTTAGCTCTATATAAGAGTCATTAATAAACTTTCCCTCACTAGCCGCATCATTTAGAACCACATCTGAGCGAGTTCTTTTTACATAATTAATCACTGTCAGAGGTAACTCTTGACAACCTTTAAGCGGAGTTGACTGCCGAACAACAACCTCTTTTGATTCAACCGATGAACGGGCTTCAATCAGCAGTTTTTCATCTCTTACCAAGAGTAGTAAACCTTTTTGTGCGCCAGCATTCTCGATAGATATTTTCATTAAAGAAGCCAGTAACTTATCCAACACGATACAAGCAGCGATCGCTTGACTAGCTTTCATCACAGTGGTGAAGTCCAACGTATTAGAACTACTACCCGTAGAGGAATGTCCAGTAGTCGTGGGAGTATCTTTGACGCGAGGCAGAATAGATGTTTTAGTCAGAAAGTGCGGATATTTTTCCTCTAAATCTTCTACTTTGCGCTTAGCTCCCCAACGTTGATAGCCGTAATAAGCTTCTGTAATATGGACTTTAGCATACTTCTCTTTTCCTTTCGCTAACCAAAACTTAGCAGCGAGTTCATTCGCTAAAGCTTCATTCTGAATAAACTCATTTTCTTTTGCGGACTCAATGGCGCGTTCATACAAGTCTATCGCCTCTAAATCATTGCCAGTGATGCGACTAATTTCAGCTTCTACTAACAGGTACTTGTGTAGAAAGTTTTCTGGACAGTTGTCTGCCCAAATCTTCATCTGCTTTTGATTCGCTGCTAACGTCTCGCAAGATTGTTTTTGTACAGATTCTGAAGCATTCGGATAGAGAGCAACTAGAATCAGTGAGTGATAAAAGTTATGTGTAGATACTGAGATATGACCGAAAATAGAAGTAAGTAGCTTTGAAGCTAACAAACTACTGTTCAAAGCTAAATCCGGTTTTTCGTATAAGTAAAGAATTTGGGCTTTTAAAATATGGAATTCACAAATTGCCGCCGAACTTTGATGTTGTTCGCAACTTGTCAAGAAGTTGGATTCGCTAATCCCATCATTTTCAAAAGATAAGGTTCCAGCAGTCATGCCTATCAAGTTCGACACCGCTAGGTTATAACCTAAAATTATATCAATTGCCCATTGATTTTTACTCTTTTGGCAAAATAGCAAAGACTGAGGTATTTGTTTTAAACTTTGCTCTAAACTTTTACATTGATGGAAGGAAGCAATGACTTTGTGAAGACGAGTATAACCTGCCCATTGCAAATCTCCAAAGTCTAGCCCCGTTTTATATGCCTCATCATTAATTGTATGACTAAACTTAATTGGCTTCACCCAATTACTCAAGTAATTGGCAAGAACCACCAATTCTGCACATTTTTGAGCTACATTATTAAACTTATTACTTAGTTTAGTTGCTAAGACCCCAAACTCATAACCAGAGTGAGAATTCCCTAAAATTGCGCTGAGTATCATTCCATAACACGAGTAGCTATACGCTGCTCCTGATGCATAACCATAGGTGAGAGAAAGATTAACTGTTTTAACAGTAACTAGCTGCCAAAGGTCAAAATTGACAAAATATGCTAAAGGCCCCATGTTTGCTAACAATTTGACTGCTGCTTTTACTTCCGGAATTTTTATGGCTTCTAAATTAATTAAAGACCCAATCTCATGGGTTTCTAATTTCTTATTAACTTCGCCTATTTCTAGCTCAACTGCTGTTGCTAATTCCCCTTCAGGTAAGTCAATTCCTAGCAGACTAAGAGCATTACGCCCTGCTTGAATTGCCTCTTGATATTTCGCAAGCATGGTATGCTGCACAATCAGCATATTATAAACTTCAGCTTTGTCGAGAACTGATTTTGCTTGAGATAGGGTTAGCTCCAGCAAGGCTTCAGCCTGAGCAAAATTACCGTTTAAATACTCAATTTCGGCTCGTTTTTTATGCAATGAAAAAGCTAGATCGTAGCGTTTTACCCAAATATCGCTTGGTAAAACATTCATACAAGCAGTCAAATAGTGAAGTGCTGAGCTGTATGCGGTTGCATCTTTCGCTTTTCGAGCTGCTTCCAAATTCAATATTATTAATTCAATTTTTGCCTCTTCATCGACAATTAAGTCAGAACCGATATTTAGATGATCGACTAATTTAAAAATTATTTCTATCTGGTCTTCCAAAGGCGTACTTGCTAAAAGGAGATTGCCAATTTTGAGATGAACTGCTTTTTGAAGCGAGTTATCAATCAGTGCATAAGCTGCATGTTGCACGCGGTCGTGTGAAAATTTATAATTAAAAACTAATAGTTGAGAACTAACCCCTTCCTCTTCGGTCGTTTCCAACACAGAAGTAGGCTTAATTAATTCTTCTTTCAGAGCTGGCAAAAGGTCTTTAAAAGTTTCATAAATTGATTTCTCATAAATGATAGACAGGGTATTTAAATCGAAACTATTGCCGACACAAGCTGCTAACCGTAAAGCCTGCTGTGTTGAATTCGGCAACTTTTTTAATTTTCCTATCATTAATTCGACAACATTATCAGTAATACCCAACGCTTCAATTTGAGCGATGTCCCATTGCCATAGGGCTTTACTTGCCTCTTCTTCCCCCTTAGTAAGAAAGGTCTGAGGGGGGGTGAAGGTAAGCAGGTTTTCCTGATATAGGGTTTTTAGAAATTCATTGACAAAGAAGGGATTTCCTTCTGTTTTACGCAGGATGAGGGAAGCTAAGGATCTTACTGATTCCCTATCCGTATGCAAGGTGTCAGCAATCAAGTGGGTAATATGCTCAAGTTCTAAAGGTGCTAGATTAATCTGGTTGATGATAGCTCCATCATCGCGTAAACTATCCAGCGTAATCATCAAGGGATGAGTGGAGCTGACTTCATTATCCCGATATGCTCCAATGAGAAATAGATAGTGCGTTTGATCATCCGTCATCATCAACTCCATCAATTTGAGCGTGGCAGAGTCAGCCCACTGCAAATCATCCAGAAAGATGACTAATGGATGTTCTTGTTGGCAAAATACCCGAATAAAGTTTTGAAAGACTAAATTAAAGCGGTTTTGGGATTCAGTTGGCCCTAATTCTTGAACTCTAGGCTGAGAACCGACAATGAGTTCTACCTCAGGAATAACATCAATAATAATTTGCCCGTTAGAGCCAAGGGCTTCTAGGAGTTTTTCTTTCCACTGGTTGAGCTGTGCTTCGCTTTCCGTTAAAAGTTGCTGGATTAAGGCAGAAAAGGCGCTGACAACAGCAGAATAGGGAATACTCCGCTGAAACTGGTCAAATTTCCCAGAAATGAAATAAGCTCGCTGTTGAGTGATTGGTTTGTAAATTTCTTGCACTAAACATGACTTGCCGATGCCAGAATAACCCGACACCAACATCATCTCAATATCCCCTGGCATTGGCTTACCAAACGAGAATTGACTCACTCGTTCAAATGCTGTTAGTAACGTATTAATTTCTTGCCCTCTGCCATAGAGCTTCTCAGGGATTTGAAATTTATTAGAGATATCATGACGACCGAGAGAGAACTCTGGAATTTGGTTATTTATTTCTAATTGAGTTAGACAATATTCTAAATCTGCTTGAATTCCATAAGCACTTTGGTATCTATCTTCAGCAGTTTTAGCCAGCAATTTCATAACAATGTCCGAAACTGCTTTGGGAATGCTTTGATTAAACTTATGAGGCGGAATTGGCGTAAGCGCAATATGATTATGTACTAACTCTATTGCATCAGTACCATTAAAAGGTAGTCTGCCAGTGAGAAGCTCGTAGAAGGTAACGCCAAGGGAGTAAAAGTCAGTACGATAATCCAGCGAACGATTCATTCTGCCAGTTTGCTCTGGCGACATATAGGCAAGAGTGCCTTCTAAAACATTGGGATTTTTTAGGGTAGGGTTTTCCCGCGACAAAACGCTGGAAATCCCAAAATCAATAAATTTGACTTGCCTACTTTTTGGGTCAAAAACAATGTTAGATGGATTAATATCTTTGTGAATAATGTTTAAATTATGCAGCTTAGCTAAAGTTTCAACAATTTTTATAGTAATTTTAATAGCTTCTAAAACTGTAAAATTTTGTTTGTCCATCAATATCTTTAGAGATTGACCCCCAAAATCCTCCAAGAGCATTACTAGAGTATTTTGATATGATTTTAAATCATACGCTTTAGCAACACCATCTAGATTCAACGAACGGGTAATTTCATATTCTTGCTTATACCTAGAAATTTCTTCTGGTAATGGATAGTCTTCTTTGATAACCTTAAGAATAAGAGGCAAATTATCCCGAAGTCGGCATCCTCGATACACAAGCGACTTGCTACTTTCATAAATTAGCTCAAAAATCTGATATCCCGGAATTGTTCTCATAATTATGCCATTTACGGATTTGTAGGCGATCCAGTCCAGTTAGAGACGCTTTTTGTAAGTGAACACTAGATCAGCCTATTGTGCTGAAGTAAAATTAAAACTTTATTCGATTAATTGAAAGCGTATTTATACGGAAATATAGTTTGCTCCTCAGTGAATATCAGTGTATACACAGTTTGGGAAAGTCATCTTTCTGACACTCTAAAAAATGTAACCTAAAATACTAATTGCTTTCTTGACTTGTCCAAATAAATGTAGCCAAATGTTAGAGATAGTTTGAGTAAAAAGGATTAAAAGAGTCTAACCAAGTGTATTTTAATGCTTGTAAAAACATTGCTTGCCATCTGGAACTGCATCTAATCCTCGTTCAAAAAACTTATTCTTGAGATTCGCCTGCCAGTGGTGAATTTTTCAGGATTGCAAGACCAACCGAAAAGACTGGGATGTTAATGATTTTACAAAAAATATATAAATCTGTATTTATCAATAAAAAATGTTTTATGTCCAATTTTTATAAAAAGTTAACAAATGGACTTTTTTCTTAATTCTACTTTAATTACTATATTTATTTGATATAAAGTTGACATACATATACGAATCCAAGGAAGTGAGCTTGAGCTGAAATTTTACTGATTTTCATTTATGAATGCAAAGTGCAAAGTTAAAAGAGGATTTATGCTATTTTTGAAATTTTAATTTTCTCCTTTTAACACGGCAGAATACTGAATTAAGAATGGAAAATTTTAGGCAAGATAGATATTTATTAATACATACAGAATTGGAGGAAAAAATGACTCAAGAGAAAACGTATCTAGAATTGTCAGAGTCAGATAGTAGTTCTCACAAATTTTATGAAGTAATTGTCAACGGTACGGAAGTATCGATTCGTTACGGTCGCATTGGTGACTCAGGACAAACTCAAGTTAAAACCTATCCAACCCCGGAAAAAGCTAAAGCTGAGGCGACCAAAAAGATTAATGAGAAACTGAAGAAAGGTTACGAACAAGCAGTTATGGGCGTGCGAAGTAAACGTCCCGTGACTCGACGGGAAATAAAGAGCGATCGCTCAACTGCAAACCAAGCACCTGTAGTTTGGAAATTTGCCTCTTCTTCCCCTGCTTTCGGCATCTTTATTGACAACTCGCGCTGTTGGGTTGGCAATCAAGCGGGTCAAATTTTTGCTCTTAGCCATACGGGAATTGTCCAAAATCAGTTTCGTCTTCCTGACGGCGTGAAGTGTATTGTTGCTGATGAAGGCTGGCTTTATGCGGGATGCGATGATGGCAAAGTATACGATTTGACTGGAAAAATTCCTCGTGTCGCTTATGAAATTGCCCCCAATGTGAATATCTTCTGGCTGGATATCAAAGATGCCATTCTCGGTGTTTCTGATGACGCTGGAAATGTTACAACTATCAATCACGAAGATGAGTCTCAATGGACTAAAAAAAGTAGTGGCGAGTATGGCTGGATGGTGCGCTGCGATGAGATTGGAATTTATCACGGACACAGCAACGGCGTGACGATGTATGACTGGGAAGATGGAACGAAAATCTGGAATCAAAAAACTCGTGGCGGGGTGCTGTTTGGCTGGCAAGAAGAAGCATTTGTATATGCTAGTACCAGTGAGAATCAAGTTTATTGCTTCACTAAGAAAGGCGAAGTTAGCACAATTTATCAATGTGATGCGCCCGTTTATTCTTGCGCCACTGCTGAAGAAGGTAAATATGTCTTTGCAGGCGACAATTGCTCCTCGATTTATTGTTTTAGTCAACAAGGAGAGCGTCTTTGGAAACTAGCCACTGGCTGCGGTTCTGCCTTCTCCATGCAGTTTATAGATGACCATCTCTACATCGTCACCACCGATGGTTCTCTTGCTTGCATCGATGCTAGTGAAGCTGCAATCAAAGCGGCGCAAGCGGGTACAGTTCCCCAGGCTATTAACATTAAAGCACCTACTGCCGTTGCCGCAGCCGTTCCTTCTAATACTTTAGAAACGACATCGAACGCCAGTCAGGGAGTAATTGTCGAGTGCTTTAAAGAAGGTGGGAAGTTAAGAATTCGCGCTGTTTCTCCTGGTTATAATCCCAGTTGGAAAGTGCAATTTCCTCAGGAGATTCGCTCCGAAGGTGCGCGTTATCTGGTGGAAGAGGTGCGCGAATCTTCTCGCGGCGGTTTCTATCGTGCTTTTGGGAATATTAAAAAATTGGTTTAGTTCAAAGATATGATTCTGTAGGTTGGGTTGAGGTTACGAAAGCCAATGTTAAGTAGTTACCAGTATATTTGTTGGTTTTTACTATCATTCAAGCCAACCTACATAACCTCTTCAACAGATACACGAGTGAAAAAAATCAAGGATAGTGCAAAGAACATAGGCACTCTTTGCGTACCTCTGCGCTATCCTTTGCGTACCTTTGCGTTAAAAAAGTCCTATTGAACTAACCTGCGAATCTTTCCATAAGCAACATAAGACCCCCCATTCTTTGCCTCTTCCACTTCATCAACAACATAAAGAACGTTTTCTTCTCGAATGTCGCGGGGAAAGCGGATGTTGTAGTTAGGATCGTACCCATCGGACACGACTCTGGCTCTCAATTTACTACCTTCTTTAACGCACTGCACGAGAACGCCATCACCTACAGTATCAATTGTTTCTAAATCGGCAGCAGAAGCAGATGCATTCAGCTTTTGTCGTTTTGGACTGGAAGAAGATGTACCATTTTGAGATGATGTGGCGCGTTCTTGTCCGGGTTGCACTAAGCGGCGAATGTTACCGGAGACGCGATAAAAGCTACCGTCAGCAGATAGATTGATTTCATCAACGATGTAGGTGACACCTTCTTCCCGAATATTACGGGGAAATTGCACGTTGAAATCAGGATTGTAACCGTCAGAAATGACCTGAATCCGCAACTTACCACTAATGCGATCGCATTTTACCAAAACTCCCGCATCCACGCTGGAAACTGCTTGTAAGCTGTTGGCACTCGCAGCAAGTCCGCGCAATTTTAAATCGCCGCGATCGCGTGTAAGTGCCTGGTAAGATTGATCTCGCATCTCCTTACGACTGACACTATCAAACTTTTTGCTCTCCAGGCGTTGTGCATAATAATCCAGTTGTTCCATCTCTTCGGCAACTTCAAAGGATTCATGCAATGCTTTGAGCTTGAGATCCTCGATTGTCTTGCGAAGTTTCTGGGATGCGGCGGTATAATCTCCTTTGTCAGCGAGTGCGATCGCTTCATCTTTTACCTTACCAATCCTCAGCTTACTTGCTTGCTCCACAACCGCTGCATCTGGCTGTACGTTACTGGCTGATTCAGCATCAGCAACCGTTATACTAATCGGGATTTCGTCAGTGAATTGTTGAATGCTGCCATCGACAACCGCTTGATATTTATAAGCAACGGTGGCAATATTTGTTACCCCAATATTTGTTTGTGGAGGTATTGACAATTCTACAGCTAACTGCTTATTTTCTACCTCATAAACATCGCCGCAGAAAACTTCCAGATTGTTGCCAATCGGATTGGATCGGTAATTGTTGAGAATCCCGATAATTTTTACAGAATCTTCTGGTTGCAGCGTCACAGTCAGATTTTGGGCGACAACAGACGTGAGGCTTTCTAGTTCAATTCTGAATACATCAGTAGCATCGTCAGGTGATTGGATGAAATAAAAGTTTCCCCCAGCAGCATTTGCCATGCCGATGAGCAAATCTTCATTAAAATAAGTTCCAAATCCTAAAGTTGTAGTAATGATTCCTTGTTCGGCTTGTTGTCTTGCAGTGTTAATTAATACTTGAGAATCAATAATCCCAACATTCGCTTGTCCATCTGTTAATAATAAAACGCGGTTGATGCGTTCTGTGGACTGCTGAGATTTTACATTGTCGCATCCCATCAACCAGCCGCCATTCAAGTTAGTACACCCGCCAGCCTTCACCTTACCA
Source organism: Trichocoleus sp. DQ-A3 (assembly GCF_039961975.1). Classification (NCBI taxonomy): domain Bacteria; kingdom Bacillati; phylum Cyanobacteriota; class Cyanophyceae; order Leptolyngbyales; family Trichocoleusaceae; genus Trichocoleus; species Trichocoleus sp. DQ-A3. Next base: position 10,490 of record NZ_JAMPKC010000045.1, read on the forward strand.
ATTAGCGAACGAATGGCAGCTTTATCCTGAACCAGTTGGTGCTGAAGAATTGTTTCTGGCGTATCGTCATAAATTACAACTGAAAGATAATCCTCCGTGGTCAAATATTCCACAAGCCTTTGTGCAGCCTGAATAGCATTCTTAAGTGGCGCTCCCGCCATCGAACCCGATCTATCAATTACTACACTCAAATTAAGCGGAAGACGCGGTACTTTGTTGCGCGTTTCTTCTTCAGCCTGGAAACTAACAATCAGGTCTACAGTGGATGGGGTAGCGGCTGCAATAAGCGATTGACTCAGGGAGTAAGTTGCTTTCATTTGTAGCGTCCTCTAGATATTTTGTGCAGTTTCTAGCGTCGAGTCGAGAATGCCATTTTGGTGATTTGTGACTTAGATAAACTACAAGAGTAGAGATGGAAATTTCGGATTTTTTATGGAGAAAATTGCATATTTTTGAAATTCCAACAAAATCAAAATTTTTAGGGGCATGGCATTGCCATGCCCCTACAGATATATCGCAAACCCGCGATAATTTTTTTTCAGTATTAGCGTTTGTATTTATCTCGAATTCGACGAATTTGCTCCTGAAACTCAACACCCTTTTGCAGATTAACCATAGCGACAAAATTGGCATAACCCTGAATTGAAGCCATCACATTATCAGAGTTTCCCCAATGCTTACCTTCTAAGCCATCTTTCTCAATTTGAAATAAAGTAGCGCGGAAGCGTTTTAGCTCTTTTTTAGAAATATTTGGATAATCATTCACCACAACGCCAGTAACTTCCTGCTGCCGATTCTTCCGCAAAATTCTAGTCTTCTGTTCGTTAATCGCAAACCCTTCGTGAGTCAGGATTGACTGGGTGCGCTTGAGAATATTGCAGATATGGCGGAGGCTGTCACCAGAAGCAGAAAAAGTTAAATCGTCAGCGTAGCGAGTATAAACAAAACCCAATTGTTCAGCCATACTGGTAAGCCGTCTATCTAAGCGGCGACACATTAGATTCGTAATTGCTGGAGAAGCTGGCGAACCTTGGGGTAAATGTCGATCTGTGAGTGCTACATAATAAGTTTTGCCGTCTAATTCAACCTCCTCGATATCCGGTTGAGTACACAGCAAGCCGAAAATTGTTGCCGCAGCTTCTGAATAACCGAATGAGTGAAAAAGTCCTTTAACTCGCTTATAGGAAATTGAGGGAAAGAAATCTTTTAGGTCAAAATTGATAATTATGTCACGTTTTACGTGAGGTTTAGCGTTGCTGACAATCGAGCGATCGCGTCTAAAACCATGAGCTGCATCGTGCAGTTCCAGCTTTTCCAAAATATTGCCCAAAATCCAATGCTGCGCTTGCTTCAATCGTGGCATCGGTGCGGAAATCAGCCGTTCTCCACCCGTTTTTTTAGGAATCTTGAAGCGGATATAGTGAGAAATTGTCGAAGTCTTGCGAGAAAAGGCGAGAAAGCGCAATTGTCCTACAGTAATTCCCATTGCAGCGGCAATTTCGTAGGGTGTACCGCACAAAGGTAATCCATAACTTCGCAACCTTTCATCATCGCACTCAGTATAGTTGAGTCCGCCTGAGACATCTTCACCGAGATAAAGGATTTCTCGCTCTTTTCTTTGTCGCCAATCTTCCGCTCGTTCTTGCCTTTCCCGTTCCCGCCGTTCTTTCGTCTCCTGTCGCTTTCGCCGCGACTCGGCTAGGCGTTGCTTGAGTAGCTGCTTGCGAAGTTCCTTTTCGTTGTGAAGACGCGAACTCTGCTGTCGCAGTTCATCAAGTTCTCGCCGAATCTCTCCCATCCGCCGAATGTCATCGGCTGGATCTTGCGGTATCTCGCCTTGTGCAGGCCAGAAGCCATAACGTATCATCTCTTCGAGGATGAATTCCTCTCTGCCCGTTTGTCGGATGCGATCGTAGAGTTCCTGGCGGGTACGAGGCTGATCTGACATATTTGTAGAAGTAGCGATGCGTTTCCGCAATTATAGTACGTATGTACTCAGTGTCAACAGCGCAATAATCCCTGAAACCTGGAATTGATGGAGGCTGGAACTTCCAAAAAAGCATTCCCAGGCTGCTCCTGGGAACGAGAGAATATAAAAAAATTACGCGCCCCTATCAGTTGGTTGCCCCTTCGTAAACATCTCAGGACTAGATTGCTCAACTCAAGCGGTCTCGGTACTACCGGAATCAATTCACTTCATGGAAGTCAAACCGGATTTTCCGGTAGTACCGAATGACCGCACAGTTAAGAGCAGGCTAGTGGTGCATGGCTAGGCTAAACGCAAGGACGACGATCCATCGTCCGGATTGCAAGGCTGTTTACCAACTGATTAGGTGCGCGTGATTCGTCAATACTGACGGGCGTGTTGCATTCGCAACGCCAGAATGTGTTCGCAAGGCCCTTTGTACAGCTTATTCTGTTGATGCCAGTTGCAAGTACATTCTGCGGCTATTATACGCTCATCTGCGTCAACTGTCAATGAGGGATTCAAGGTTTTATCTTTGTCTGAAACATTACCTTGTAAAGTAAACGCTCTCGTAGCATCGCTGGTAACATTAGTCACCTGCACAGCATTGTAAATCAAGAAACGGGTTGCCTTCTCTTCTCGCTCATTGGCAAAGCGCAGGCGTTCCATCGGTAAAGGTTCTCGCGTCAGTTCCCGCACTCGATAAACTTGCTTATTTAAGTCATAAATCGCACGTCCCGCTTGTGTATAAGCACTTAAAGTACCAAGAACTACGGCACGGTTTAAACCAAGGCGTTCCGCAAGCGAGTCAGGACTCTCTACCCAATTCTTCTTCAGCGCCTCGAAAATTTGTTGCTGCGTCCATTTGTCGATGTCGGCGCGGGGTGCCATCAAGTCAAAGTTACCAGATTGCGCCCAGTCGTTTGCCGTCCATCCCGATAAACCGAGGGTAAAGGACATATCGCCTAAGTCAGCGACGTAGAAGGAAGGCATACCCGTACCGAGTAGGTGAACGGTAAACTTTTTCGCCACGGGGATGAGACGTTCGAGGATGTGGAGGCGGCGGCGTCCCCAAACGCGGATTTCTTGTGATTGCGATCCAGTGTAGAGCGATCGCGCACAAACGATTTCAATTCCCCACGGATCAAACGTTATCCGCACGGGTTCCCCAGGTTTAAGATGGTAGCGCATACTGCGAGGCCCTTGCTTCTCCTTGTGGCGACGCAGCACAAAGCACATATTGTAAATATCCATCGGATGCAAATCAACTCGCGTTGCTGGTAAAGACATCGCAGAACTAACTTGCAAAAAGCCTCTTACCCAACTGTCGGGTAAATCGATTTTGACTTCTTTAAAAGTTTCTTCGTGGGTAGTTTGAACTTCAAAACCAGAGGGATCTATTTCAAATTTGGTGTTTTTGTAACTGCGGATTTTTTGAAACTCGTCGTAAAGTGCCGCTGAGTAATCAATATTAGTCGTACCGCAGGCAAACTCGTTGATATTTTTAAAAACCTCGTAGCTGGCACCGAGACGACCATAACTGGATTCATCCTGACTGAAACATTCAAAAAATACTTCATCGGGATGAACAGTAATCACTGGGTCGAGAACAAACCAAGCATCACGGTCTTTTTGATAAATGTAATCAAAATAGCGGCGTTGTGCCTTGTATAAAGGTTCCCGCCGCTGGTAACTATGCTGGCTTAATTGATTAAGTTCATCTTGCAACGGCTTGATTTGATTCTCAACTTCTTGGCGTTGTGCAGCGATGAGTTGCCAGTCTAGATCCTGTTGTTTTGCTGCCCATGCTTTATATGCAGTTTTGTCTTTGGGTTTGAACCGCATATCGGAGACGACAACATCGTGTAAGGCGCTAATTGCCTCCCGAAAGGCGACATTCTGACGCAATTCTCCGATAAAGTAAGTGGGTTCACGCTTCGTATCGGGAGAGAAAGACATTTGGGTATTGGAACCGCGATCGCTAACTTCTGTACTTCCGTTGTAGCTGTAGTTAAATTCCATAATTTACCTCTTATTTTTTTGCTTGAGTTGGTGATTTTTGAGTGTCTTCGCGCCTTGGTGGTTAGAAGATTAATCAACCACAAAGACACAAGGACAAAAAGGGAACACTCAGAGAATATAAGTTTTGCGTAAAGCTGGTTAAGAATCTCCCATCTTTTCTGCACCTTGTCGGTTCGGTAAATCTCTAACTTCTCACTTCTGAAACAGCTTTCACCTGAATCGGTAAGGATATCTGAGGATAAGCTTTTTGAATTTTCAGCATTATCTGAATTGCTGTAGCTTTGTCGCCAATTGCCATCGTTACAGATTGTCGAGTGAGAATTTCAGCGACAATTTGTGCAGATTCCTCGCTTTTTTGGGCTTCGGCATCTAGAAAAGCAAATATTCTTTGTTTGGCAACTCTTCCGCGATTGACACCGGACAAAACGCTGATAAAGTTTGGCGTTAGTTGTCGCAAGCGTTGATAATTATTTACAGCATGATTTTCTAAATAGTTAGTAGCAAAGGTCTGCATATCCGTTGAGGGATGTTCACTGAATTTGAGTAAATATTCTTGTCCATCGGTTTCTTTGAAGTTGCGAGTTACTAAATCGCGCCCAAAAGAACGAACATCTTCGCGAATGCTGTCGCAGACGCTAACCATTACTTCTGGAGTCCAATCTTCATGGGTGAAATCTGTGCTAAAAATTCTAGATGCAAATTCTCGCGAATCATCCCACTTTGACTCTAGTAGTCGCACTGCTGATAACATTTCTTGGGAGTTGGGGCGGATACGGTTTAATGTTTTTAAAAACATCTCTCTTGCGGCTTCACGCACTGATAAAATTTCGTGATTTGCCAGCTTGACAATCTCACTTGTCTCGAAGTCGGGAAGAAAGCGATCGCTATTTTCTCTCAATACCAAACCACCTAATTCCTGTGCGACTGATGATTTAGCACGAAGTAGCTGCATCGCGCGTTCTTTGCTGATATTAGACATCCATTCTGGTATGTCTTCTCGCATCAGTTGTACTACATCCTTGTGGACACCTTCGTGTCTCTCTGGCGTAATTAAGACATCAATAAAATCAGCTGCTAACTCGGTGCCAAAATCTGGATGATTGCTTGCCAAACGCCGAATCACCGGACGGATTGCGTTACGAATATCAGCGACAGCGTTAATTGCCATTGAGACGATGAGAATGCGATCGCTTAACAATCTCTCATCAGGTAATTGTCCAAAAATCCTCACCCCAATGCCACGCACAGCTTCATAAGGCGATTCTAATAATGATTCAATTAAATCGGGTGGTAAATCAACAGCACGGATTTCATGATTTAATAGAATTCTTGCGCCTAACTCTTGAATTTCCGCCATCGGATGATTCAGTAAATCGAGGATTACACCCAACCCCAAATTACGCAGTTGCGGCGCAAAACTAACCAGCAAAGTTTCGCCAATTTCTCTTGCCATATCTGTGTGCGTTGGTTCAAGTGTCAACACAGCAGCAATAATCCTACCAATCAATACCCTAGCTGTTGTATTGCTTAAAATCGATGAACTTAGCAACCTCCGGGCAAAAGCACGAGTATCAACTTGTTGACTGGTAACTAAACTTGCAATAAAGTCGCTGGATTCAAAAAAGAATTCTCGTTGCTGTTCGATCCAACGATAGGCTTGCATACGTGCTTCTTGGAATGCACAATGAGCAAGAGCCAAAACTAATTCTCGGTTGGGTTGGGTGGGGTTGTAGCGATCGCGTGCCAGTAAAAAGCCGAATTCGGCGGTTATTTCGTAGGGTTTATTCAGGAATTTGATTAATGTGTCTATGTCAAGGCGATCGCAAAATTCTTTGCAGACGCGCAACGCTTTAACTGCAAAATGATGAACGGGACGGCAATCACTTTCTATTAATAACTGTACAAGTGCTGCTGGGTTTTGCTGCCAAAGTTCGGAAAAAGCTTCTTCTCTTACTTGCGGTTCTGGATCTCCCGGTTTGTAACCGTCTCGACAACGCCACGCTTTATGATGAGAGGCATAGCGGGGACTGTTTTCGTAAAGAATATGATTAAAAATTACATAGCCCGCATAAGTATCCCAACCTCTAGTAAAGCTTTCGTAGGAACGGCGTTGTTGGTTCCATCTGCTGAAAGTTGACTGTTTGGCTGGTTGAGCGTCATCATCTGAATACTGTAGGAGAATGCTAACTGCAAGATTGATATAGTTAGAATCGCTTTCCTCACCCAAAGCTTTAAGAGTTCGCCAAACTCGCCGCCGCAGATATTCACGAGTTTGTTGGCTGTAAGCTTTTTTCGACTGCGGACTCTTGAGTTCTTCAGTGTGACGTTTCCCGGTACTATAATATTCGCGCTTCACTGAGTCCCATTGCCAACCCGTTTGCTGATTATTAAACGTCCCCGGTTCTTTCTCAAAGGCATAAGCAAGGATTCCGAAAACTTCTGCATCATGGCGATACTCAGCCATCTTGAAAATATGGCGAATTCGCTGGAAGTAGTTAGATTTAAAAGGTGTTTCGCATAAAATATCGAGTAGTGCTGGACGCACGTATTGGTTATCAATTTGATAAATAGTATCGAGAACGGAAAAACGCCTGTAATCGCTGCTATTTAAATAATCGCGAAGTGTAGTTGCAAATGTTTCTGCTGTTCCATTTCGGGCTAAATCGCGCAACTCTAACGGCAGTTGTTCTATCTTCTCAGAACGCATCTGCCCTTGTGTCTGTTCATCTGATAATTTAAATAGTGCTTCCCAGGCGATGCGGCGGACGAATTCAGCAACAGATTTATGCTGGGAAAGTTCCCTGACAAAGGGAATGGCACTCTCATCCCCACACCAACCCAAAGCCCAAGCGATGCAATAATCTCTCAAAGCTTCGCCAGTTCTAATGAGTTGAATTAACAACGGCGTAGCTTCTCTAATTTTAAGTTCGCCAGCCCGCCAAATTGCCCGTTCCAAAGGCCATTTTCGATTGTCCCGGTTCGCCAAACGGTTGAGGATGGCTTGGTGGCGTGGGTCGCTGGTGACTGGTATATTACTTGCAGTTTGGACTGGTGCGGCTGGCGTCGGCGGGTTAACTGCCCCAGCGGTGACATCCCGGTAGCCCTTCTGAATTTGGGAGTCAACCAGCTTATCGAACACTCGCTGCGCTTGGGCTAAGGGTACAGCCTGAACCGTCTTTGTACCTTCCTTGAGAGTTGTACCGCGTCGTCCGTAGCGGAAGTTAACGAGGTAGCGGTTTTCACCTGTCTTGCAGAGATCGACTTCGTAGACTTTATCTGAACTCCCGGCTTGGTAGAGAAGCGTAGTCCGTTGGATGAGTTCCATACGAGTGTCTCAAGGCTTGCTGTGCAAATAGTATAAATGTACTAGATAATTGCCAAAAGCGATCGCCTTCTTTGGAGAACTCGTCAACGCTGTTTATCGCGGTTCTCGGTTGACTCAAATACAAAACCCAACTCAAGTTGGAGGTATGCAGAAATTAGACGGGTGCGTAGGCGCAGAGTGGGAAAATCGCTTAAGCGATCGCGATTATCAAAGTGCCGAAAGACAAAGTGACGAAAGAGCGATTTTCCCCAAAATTTAACCTCACCACACAACCTTAGCGACGGTGGAACTCGACGACATCGCGTTTAATCGTGACATCGTAATTGCCAAAGAAGTCGTGTCCTAACAATCCCATATCTTGTTCTGGGCCAGCGATCGCAACTAGCACTTTGTTAGCGACAGCACCATCCACAGCAATCGATTGCACATAGCCGACAGGAAACTCGACTCCCACTGCACTCGCCGTATCAGCTTTAACAGTCTTCACCGGCACCACTCGCAATGCTGATGCCATCCGGCGGGTAATCATCGTGCCGCTAGCCCCGGTGTCTACAATCATCTCAAAAGTCTGTCCGCCATTAAAGGTTACATCAATGACGGGTGTGCCACCGGCGCGGCGTTTGATTCTGGCTTGAAAGACTCGTTTGTTCGCCTCATCGGTGCCGCAGAGACTCCCCAAGTCTATCGTTCTGCCCCCCGGTGCCACCATGAAGCAAGCCGCATCCTGAGCCTTAGCCGCCTCTGGCACCCCCGCTACAGCTGCGTAGGAAACCAGCCCAGTTAGAGAAACTACCACGGTTAGAAATCGTTTCATCTTGCTTTCCTGTCTCATGAATTGAGCGCCCAGCAGATTGATTATTGCTCAATTCGTTAATTTCTGATGGCTGCTGAATGGTGTTACAACTCTGGCTTATGGCAAGTGCTTTTGTCGAGGGCGATCGCCTGCGTGGGTCTTTCTAGGAGAGACGCGATGAATCGCGTCTCTCCTAATCGCTAGAGGATTGATTCTGTAACTCCGCCTCGCAGAGGGGTCTGAGGAGAGGTCTGCCGACTTGTATTTACACCGTAAGCTTTTGAAGCGGGTTCAAGAATCTCTCAACCTTGGCACCAGCCAGTACAACCTCTCGTTTTAGACAACCTCTCGCCTTAGAAAGTATTCTGGAGAAGTGTTTCACCGCGTTGATATATTTCACGAGCATAGTCAGTCCACGCTCCTTGTCCCCAGTAACGAAAACAGCTTGTTTGAAGCAAAAGATTATTCATCAGTGCCTCCCGATAGCTGGATTGTTGGGTAACAGATTCCCCAGAAGAACTCTGACTTGATTCGGCTTCCCCTTGGAGCAATCGGTCGATTTTATCGTGAAATAAAGCACTGAGTTTATTCATCGGAGTCAAGACATTTTCATATCCCTTGACCCAACTCAGGTGATTCGTCCAAGAAGCGCCATCCATGTGAAAGTTTGGATTAATCTGCTTCAATTCTGCAATCGCATTGGCAACCGCTTCTGGGTTACAATTTTCGGCGGGTACTCGCTCCCAAATTTGGTGCTGACCAATTGCTTGACAAGTTGGATAATCTTCAGGCGTGCAACCTGCGGCTTCTATGAGTTCCAAGTATTCTGTACCTGTCATTCCGACAACGCCTGTTTTTCCTCCGCCTTCATTTGCCATTTGATACCAGGCTTGGTTGAAAGCGCTAGGAAATTCATTCATCATCACGCCGCCATTTTCACCATCTCCAATCTGGGTAACAATGGGCGGTACCGAAACATTTCCTAACTGCTGCCGAGATAGGGTTTTAGCTTCGTAGTAAGGCTGCATTTGCGCCACTAATTTTGTATCGGAACCTTGAGTCTTAATCAGTGCCGTAATACTAATCGTTTCGCCATTAGAATTTCGCGCCACCAAGCGGTGAGGCAAATGCTTATAGGGCAAAGATTGACCAGTTAGGGTTTCAACAGAATGCTCTTGAACCATTAACCAACGGTATCCACATTCTTTCAGGGCTTTTACAAATTCATACAGCGTATCTGGGTGGTTGGGGAGGTGCATTTCTGGAGGAGAAAATCCTTTCACTCGCGCCAGTGCATCCCATCCAAAAATGGCTGCAAAATGATGTTGCCATGCTTGAATATGTAATTTGATATCGGGAATCGGGGTAGAAGGAACAACCGCATGACTCCACATTGTCCCCAGCCATTCTACATAAGGCTGGTAAGTGGGGTTACAGGTGATGCGCTTGAGATTTTCTAAGATGTCTCCTCGTCCCATTTGTCGCAGTCCCCAGAATAGATTCCCGGAGAAATCTAGCATGACGCGGGGATTGCAACCATTCGCAACCAATTCGGGAATAAAATCTGCCATACGGCTATAACAATAGGCAAATGGCCCTGCATTATGGTTGTCTCCTTCGTAGGGATGCTCAAACATATATTGCAGGTTGCTCTGGAGTTCGCCATTCGCCCCAGCGGGGATGGTAGGCTGGTGCATATGGAGCGCGATCGCAAATCCAGCCGTTACATCTTCTAACCGAATATTCGTAGTAGGTAAAAATACAGGGTTATCCTGGTTTACGACAGCACTAACTTCTTTTTCCCATCCGGAAATGTTAGGCAATCCATCAATTACTTCGGATAAAACGGGAAGCGTCGTTTTAGGAGATGAGGAAACCATTACAGATTGCTCTAATATTAGATGAATTTATTTAATTATTATATAAAGGATTAGTCAAATAATTATATTGTCTTTGGTACTCTAAATAGTCAAAAAGGAATTTTTTCAACCATTTACAGTACCAAAACCTATCCAAAAATCGCACTAAGATAAGGCGCGGTAAGGGAGTCGATGCTGAAAGCGAGCGCTTTCAGATTGCTTTAACCTTTGGTTCGGCGAACATGATCGGAAATTCGCTGCTTGCGTTCCTCTGAGTTTCTAGGAGATGGCTTGATAAAATCCCCCGAACTCCGGGATAAATGTTCCATAATTCGCTTCTTGCGGTCATCTGCACTTGCCATAATTTACCTACTAAGTAAAAGTGTTATTGTGGGCTTTATTCTCTATTATTACTAATAATTTTTAAATCCGCATCCCGCTAAGGGGTTAAAAGTCTTATTACCCGTTTTTCGTTTCAATGAATTTAATGTTAAAGCTTTTACTCAGTTTTAACCGACATCTTGTATCAACAAAATTACTCTAAGTAAAACGATAGGTTAAATTTATAAATTCAACCCCATTCAGGTGGAATAGAGCGATTATAGCAGTCGTCTTGCAGTTGTATTTTTTTTAGGAACCGCGAAGATGCAAAGAGCGCGCAGAAAGAGGAAGAAGAGAGTTCCAATATTTTATGAATGAATTAGGATTGCTATAGCCTATTTAAGATGCAAGCCGGATAAGCGCAACCTAACCCGACTCATTGAACAGATGACTCTAACATCCGAATTGTATTCTGATTGGCATCAATTTCTACTGGCACGCCAACTGGCAAAGTAAATTTATCTTTAATATGACCAATCTGCGAACCATACCAAGCTGGAATTCCTAAAGGTTGAATGTGTTCTCTCAAGACTTGCGATAAAGTTAGGGAAGGTTGATTATCTTTGGGTTGACAATCGGTACATTGCCCAAAAATAAACCCAGAAATTTGCTCTAGAATACCGGCGAGTTTTAGCTGAGTCAGCATCCGGTCTATCCGATAAGCTTCCTCCCCAATTTCTTCTACAAATAAGATACTTTGTTTCCAATCTGGGAGATAAGATGACCCCACCATTGCCGCCAGCACTGATAAGTTGCCTCCGGCTAATTTTCCCCTAGCCTTTCCAGGCGTAATTATTTCTACTTTAAAGCTAGCATTCGGGGGATTTTGCATTGTGACAGCTTCCCCATTAAATAGAATGCGTTTAACATAATCTACTGTAAACGGATTCCAAGTGGATGTGCCGACGGGGCCATGAAAAGTGACAACGCCACTTTTGGCATAAATTGCTAACAGCAGCGAAGTAATATCGCTGTAACCAATGAGAATTTTGGGAGAAGCTTGGATGAGGGGATAATTTAACAGTGGCAAAATCCGATTGCAACCCCAACCGCCACGCACAGCAACAATCGCTTTTACAGAAGCATCGGCAAACATATCGTTTACATCAGATGCGCGATCGCGATCGCTTCCTGCCAAATAACCGTAACGGTCGAGAAGATGCTTCCCTAATTTAACCTTTAACCCCAAACTTGCCAGGGTTTGCTGTACCTGTGCAATGTCTTTCGCGTCAATGGGACTAGCGGGATTAATTAATCCCACCGTATCGCCGACTTTGAGGCGGGGTGGTTTTAAGGCGGTTTTTAAAAATGGATTTGCGATCGCAATCTGCGGGAACTCAGTTGCGATTGCGGAAAGCGCAACGGTTTTAAGAAACTGGCGGCGATTAATAATGAATGACAAATGACGATTAACAAATCACGACTGGCTATTGACAGTTTCCCACAGCGTCTTGAGAATCAGATAAGTAGAGGTGGCACCCGGATCTTGATGACCGACACTGCGATCGCCTAAATAACTCGCCCTGCCTTTCTTCGCTACCAAGGGAATCGTCTGTTTCATCCCTTCCTCAGCCGCAGCTACGGCTTGTTGTAAAGCTTCTGGGGTGCTTGCACCAGCCACGACAGCTTGCTCAAAAGTATCCGCAGCAGGTGATAGAGAATCCAGCATGGTCTTATCACCCAAATTCGCCTTACCCCGTTGCACAATACCTTCCACAAACGCTTGGAAAAGCGTCACCATCTCCTCATCGGTCAGTTCTGACTTGCCTGCGACTGCCGTACTAGCCCGTAGGAACATCGTGCCATACAACGGCCCGCTGGCACCCCCAACACTGGAAATGAGCGTCATGCTGACAGTTTTGAGGATGTTGCCAATATCCTTATCTGCCACAGTGGCTAGCTGAGTCGCCACTTTTTGAAAACCCCGGTTCATATTGATGCCGTGGTCAGCATCTCCAATTGCCGCGTCCAGTTCGGTTAGATAATCCTTATTTTGTTCTACAACTACTGCTACGGCTTGTAGCCATTGCAGGATTTGTTCTTTACTGACCATATTCAAAACTCTAAACTCAGACGCGATTTGTTGCGTCTCTACAACTCTAAACTCTTTTATATTCCCCACCTTAAAGCTGGTGTCTTCACGGGTGCATCCCAAAGTTGAATCATCTCATCATCTAACTTCAGCAGAGTGATGGAACATCCTTGCATATCCAAAGAGGTGATGTAAGGGCCAATTAAATTACGAACAATTTGAATTTTTTTCTTTTCGCAGATTTCTGCTAATTTTCGATAGACAATATACAACTCAGAAAGGGGAGTGCCGCCCATACTGTTAACAAAGGCAAGAACGCGATCGCCACTTTCAAACGCAGGGTCAATGAGTTCCTGTTCCACCCATTCTCCCTTATCTGCATCCCACTCGCGCACTGTGCGGGTGTAATCTCTGTCTTCGATGATAGAAACCGCTAGCATCTCGGTAATTTCATCGGCTGACTTCAAGGACATTCGCTGTCGTCCCGGTTCTCCGTGAATGCCGATGCCGGATTCTATTTCATCATCCCCCAAACTAAAAGTCGGGCTACCTTTCGCGGGGACGGTACAAGAAGTCAGCGCCATACCCATGCTACGCCCGTTGAGATTAACTTGGCGACAGAGGTTGGCAACCTGCGTGAGATCGTAACCTTGTTGGGCAGCAGCACCGCAGATTTTTTCAGCGAGTACCGTCGCGCCGACACCCCGACGCCCTTGAGTATAAAGGCTATCTTTGACCGCGATATCATCATCGATCAAGATATTGAGTACCGAAATGCCCTCTGAGTGCGCCAGTTCTGCTGCCATCTCGAAGTTCATCACATCGCCGCTGTAATTCTTGACGATATTGAGGACACCCGCACCCCCCGTAACCATTTTGGCAGCTTCTAGCATCTGGTCAGGAGTAGGAGAAGTGAAGACTTCACCCGGACAAGCAGCATCCAGCATCCCCAAACCGACAAAACCGCCATGCATCGGTTCGTGTCCGCTACCCCCCCCGGAGATGAGGGCGACTTTGCCAGGAATGGGTGCCTCGACGCGATAGATAAAGTGGGGGTCAAAGTGGACTTTAATTAAATCGGGATGCGCTGCTGCCATTCCTTCCAGGCTTTCGCGCACTACATTATCGGAGTTGTTGATGAGTTTTTTCATATCGTCTTAATTTCGCTGGGAATTAATTTTTAAGTTAATTAAATTAGCTTTTGTTCAAGATTAGTCAGTCGGAGGATGCCAACCACTGACTGCCCAACGCCTCCTAGCGGCAATGATAACTGGGTTATTCATTCGCAGACGAACAATTGTAGCCCGACCAATCACTGTAAGACCTTCAACCCTTGTGCTGTCAGGACTCCAGGCAAAATGGTCAGACCATATTTGCGTGCGTGGGTTGAAAAGAGTCACAGTTTCGCCCGTCAAAGGATCTATCGCCTCGGTTGAGTCACCCTTAAATTCATTGCATGAACGACAAGCTAAACAAATATTCTCAAAGCTTGTCTCTCCACCTTTAGAAACAGGCTGAATATGATCGTGCGTCATGGGAATTCCACTATTAGCTTCACTGGTTAAGCAATAGCAGCAACGCCCGCGATCGCTATCCGCGATTTGATTTCGTAAACTTTCCGGTATGTATGCAGACACGATATCTTAAGAGTTTGGCACGCGATGTCCCCGCCACCGGAGTAATACTGCTGCTTGAGCTTTTTTTAACATGAAAAGGTCAGCCTCATGCCGCAGTGCCATTAGTTCTAAGCGTTCTGCCTCTGTCAGCGTACCGCTAGAATTGCCCTCAAGCAGAGTATTATATCGCTCCATCTCTACTGTTGTTTTGCGGCTATTAACAATCTGCCATAGCGTCTTGTCATCAAGTTTATCCAAGGCAGCAATGTCAGCCTGAAACTCCTCTGGCACATCATCCCATTCCGGGGGGCTACCTATTTGTAAGGCATGAAGCATGACTTCTTCAACAGGGCGCTGCGTTGCATTAGCAGTATTAACTAAACGCTGATAGAGTATTTCTGGAATTTGAAGTGTAACAGTTTCAACTGCCATATCCAGCCTGGTGATGTTTTCTCAATGTTATGCCAGACTGCAACTTTAACTCACCAGGCAACTGTGGGGTTTGCCGTTGTTGAAATCTGGAATCCTTGTATTACTGGCAATTCAAGGAGAATTTTCGCAAAGATATTGATAAATAATCGCAATAAGTCTAAAGTAATTTCTAGTTTCCTGGTTGAGCGCACCAAAGCGGCGATTTCTCATCGTTCCGAGGCGCTTGACGTTACGACAGCATATTTAGGGTTGCAATAGCAATAAACACAAGGCAGAAGGCATCGATATTGGCACCAATCCAGAAAATAGTAAAAAATCGGTTAATCGGGGAAGTCTTAGGATTTATACAGCCACGACCCTCTCTGCTTGTCGGCTTAATTCTGAGCCTCCTGATTCTCCTAATTTGCCTGGTGGTCAGTATTGGCTATGGTGCAGCCGACATTTCTGCAAGCACCATTTATGCAGCGTTGACAGCATTTGATGGGTCTGCGGATCACCTGATTATTCGGACGATCAGGATACCGCGATCGCTCATCGCCATCTTGGTTGGTGCCGCAATGGCGATCGCGGGTGCGATTATGCAAGGCATCACCCGCAACCCCTTGGCTGACCCCGGAATACTGGGAATCAACGCAGGTGCGGCAATGGCAGTGGTCATCGCGGTATTTGCTTTTCAACCACCCGATTCAAGTCTCTATGCTGGGTACGCCTTTCTGGGTGCCGGTGCTGCTGCGATCGCTGTCTATTTCCTCGGTTCCTTGGGTCGCGGTGGACTCACCCCACTCAACCTCACCATCGCCGGTGCAGCGATTAGTACCTTCCTGTCTTCAGTGACAACCGGCATCCTGATTTTCAGCCAACGCACGCTTGATGAAATCCGCTTTTGGATGGCTGGATCGATTGCGGGTCGTGACTTCACGATTGTCTGGCAAGTGCTGCCCTATATCACCCTCGGACTGATATTAGCCTTCGCTTTAGGCAAACAAATCACGACTTTGAATCTCGGTGAAGATGTCGCCAAAGGCTTAGGTCAACGAACCGCATGGGTAAAAGTTGCCGCTGCTTTCAGTGTCATCTTACTGGCAGGCAGTGCCGTTGCCGCCGCTGGTCCGATTGGATTTATCGGTTTAGTTGTCCCCCACGTTGTCCGCTTGTTGGTTGGCGTCGATTACCGCTGGATTATGCCGTATTCTGCGGTTTTTGGAGCCATTTTACTGTTAACAGCGGATATTGGTGCCAGATTGCTGATTAAACCCCAAGAACTTCCAGTCGGAGTCATGACTGCTTTCGTGGGTGCGCCCTTGTTCGTTTATCTTGCCCGCTTCAAGGTGAAAAAATGAACAACTGGTTGGTCGTTCGTTCTAAGGCGCTTCCGGTATCCTTCCGTATCGATCGGCGTATTCCTAGTATCCTGAGTATTCTGGTCTTCGTTACCCTGGCGGCGATGGTTGTCAGTGTTTCTTATGGGGAATATCCGATTCCCATCCTCTCCGTCATCAAAACCTTACTCGGACTGGAAACCGGAAACCCTGACTATCCCTTCATTATCAATACCCTGCGACTGCCTAGAACCTTAGTCGCGGCTCTTGTGGGAGTGGCATTGGCGGTTTCCGGTACGATCTTGCAAGGCATTACTCGCAATCCCCTCGCCGACCCAGGCATCATCGGGATTAACGCGGGTGCGAGTCTGGCGGCGGTTAGTCTGATTGTTTTGTTTCCCAGTGTCCCGATTGCAGTATTGCCGGTGTCAGCCTTTGGGGGAGCATTGGCTGTCGCTTTTCTGATTTACTTTTTGGCATGGGATCGGGGGAGTTCTCCGATTCGCCTAATTTTGATTGGGGTCGGGATTGCCGCAGTCATTGGCGCTTTGACTAGCTTGATGGTGACATTCGGTGAGATTAATAGTGTGAGTCAGGCGTTGGTGTGGTTGGCGGGGAGTGTCTACGGTCGCAGTTGGGAGGAGGTATGGTCTGTTGCACCTTGGTTCGCGGTGTTGGTGCCCTTGGCTTTGGGGAAAGCGCGACAGCTGAATGCTTTAAATTTGGGCGATGATGTTGCCAAAGGACTGGGTAGTCCGGTGGAATGGGAACGCGGCTGGTTACTCGCGATCGCTACCGCGTTGACGGGTGCGGCGGTGGCTACGGCTGGTACGATTAGCTTTGTTGGGTTAATGGCACCGCACATCGCACGTCAATTAGTGGGTTCAACTCATGAGGGGTTAATTCCTGTCTCGGCAACGATTGGGGCAATGATTGTAGTGGTTGCGGATTTGCTAGGGCGATCGCTATTTGCTCCGACTGAGCTTCCCTGTGGTGTAATTACAGCCGCGATTGGCGCTCCTTACTTTATCTATCTGTTGGTGCAAAACCGCAAACGATGAACCCAAAGATGAACCGACTCTCCACCCGCAGGCTCACCTTGGCTTATGAAGGTGTGCCAATTATCAAAAATCTTGATTTGGCAATTCCCGAAGGGAAAATAACCGCTTTAGTGGGTGCCAACGGTTGCGGTAAGTCTACACTGCTGCGGGGTTTGGCGAGATTGCTCAAGCCACGGAACGGGACGGTTTATCTGGATGCGGCTGATTTATTCAAGTTATCTACGAAAGAGGTTGCCAAGCAACTGGGAATTCTTCCCCAAGGGCCAGTAGCACCAGAAGGGTTAACCGTGCGAGATTTAGTAGCGCTGGGGCGTTATCCTTATCAGAACTGGTTGCAGCAGTGGTCAAAAGAAGATGAGCGGTTGGTCGCGTTAGCCTTGGCGACGACTGGGATGACCGAATTGGCAGAGCGATCGCTCGATACTCTTTCCGGCGGACAGCGACAACGCGCTTGGATTGCAATGGCGCTGGCTCAGGATACAGAGATTTTACTCTTAGATGAACCCACCACTTTCTTAGACTTGGCGCACCAAATCGAGGTGTTGGATTTGCTTTTGGAGTTGAACCAGACCCAAGGACGAACGCTGGTAATGGTGTTGCACGATTTAAACCAAGCTTGTCGCTATGCAGATTACCTAGTAGCGGTGAAGGAAGGGTGCGTTTATGCCCACGGAACCCCGATGCAGGTGATGACCGAAGAAATGGTGCGCCAAGTATTTGGGCTGGGTTGTCGCATCGTGGAAGATCCCGTAGCCGGAACACCGATGTGTATTCCGCTGGGGCGGAAGCTGAAGATAAGCCAAGAGGCTGCCTTAAAGGGCGATCGCTTTACTGGAAACTGAGGGCGTAGAAACAAGTCGCGATCGCCCTTGGCGCAAGCGAAGCTATCGCGCTTTCACTTCCGCGTGCAACAGCGCCACAACACATTAAACTTTTGCAGTTAACGAGAATAATTTTCAACTATTCGTTAGGAAAATAATGATAAAATTTTTCATCAAGTATTTGCAAATCGCCCGCAGCAAATCGCCAACAGGCTGGAAGTCTGGGGCTGCACAAACAAAGCCTGCTGACCCAGGCTGAATTGAGTCCGCGTAGGCGGACTTGGTTGAATAGAAATGAAGCAACTTCTGCTCCCTTCTAATCACACTTGTTAATACAAAAATAAAATTTGAAGCCGTATTTTTTTGTTTTTTAAATTATCAATTTGTCAAGAACGTAATGTTAAATTTTCTTTCAGGGTGGT
This sequence comes from Trichocoleus sp. DQ-A3, assembly GCF_039961975.1. Classification (NCBI taxonomy): domain Bacteria; kingdom Bacillati; phylum Cyanobacteriota; class Cyanophyceae; order Leptolyngbyales; family Trichocoleusaceae; genus Trichocoleus; species Trichocoleus sp. DQ-A3. Next base: position 28,539 of record NZ_JAMPKC010000045.1, read on the forward strand.
GTTTTATTAAAGAGCGTTTGCGTTCTCTTGATAAGTTCCAAAAAAATAGTAGGCGCTACGCAATCGGAGGTTTTAGAGGAAAATCTTTGCGAATTTTCCCATTAATATTAGGTTTCATCTTTACTCTATTTTTGGGGAGCCAGAGTCTAAGCTTACCAGCAGCCTCGACTGAAATTCTCTGGGATACCTACGGCGTACCGCATATCTACGGCAAGGATGCAGGAAGTGCATTTCGCGCCTTTGGTTGGGCGCAGATGCAAAGTCATGGCAACCTGCTGTTGCGCCTCTACGGTCAGGCACGGGGACGAAGTGCTGAATACTGGGGAGAAGAGTACCTAGAGTCAGATAAATGGGTACAAACAATGGGAATTCCCGAACGTGCCAGCGAGTGGTATAAAGCGCAGAATCCCACTTTCCGCAGTTATCTAGATGCCTTTGCCACTGGAATCAATGCCTATGCCAAGGAACATCCCGACCTGATTGATAATGAAGTGAAGGCGGTGCTGCCAGTCCAGCCAGTGGATATCCTAGCTCACGAACAGCGGGTGATGAATTTTACATTTATTGTCAATCCGCAGATTGTTCAAAGCCTTGCCGATAACAAATCAATGGGTTCTAATGCGTGGGCGATCGCGCCTAAGCATTCTGCAAGCGGAAACGCGATGCTACTGGCAAACCCGCACCTGCCTTGGTCAGATTTATTTGTTTGGTACGAAGCCCAGATTACCGCACCAGGAATTGATGCTTATGGGGCGACACTGGTTGGACTTCCCGTACTCGCGATCGCATTCAACAATAATCTCGGCTGGACTCACACAGTCAATACCCATGACGGGTGGGACGCTTATGAACTGGAACTAAAAGACGGCGGCTATCGCTTCGACGGTAAGGTTCAAGCCTTTGAGACAGAAAAGAAAATCTTGAAGGTGAAGCAGCATGATGGCACACTGCGCTCAGAATCACTGGTCGTACAACGTTCCCTTCACGGCCCTGTTGTCGCAGGCAAGGAGGGAAAAGCCGTGGCATTGCGGGTTGTGGGGCTTGAGCAACCCGGAGCGTTGGAGCAGTGGTACTCGATGGCGCGTGCCACTAAACTGCCTGAATTTGAGGCTGCCCTAAAGCAGTTGCAGATTCCGATGTTCACGGTGATGTATGCAGACCGCGAGGGACATATCATGCACCTATTTAACGGTCAGGTGCCAATTCGCACATCTGGAGACTTTGAATACTGGGAAGGCATGATTCCTGGCGACACCTCTAAAACCTTATGGACGAAAACGCATCCCTACCGCGATTTGCCCCGCGTCATTGACCCACCTAGCGGCTGGTTGCAAAATACCAACGATCCACCGTGGACAACGACTTTCCCAGTAGCGTTAAATCCAGCAGATTTCCCGCCCTACATGGCACCGCAGTTCATGCATTTTCGAGCGCAACGCTCTGCAAGGATGCTGGATGAGGATAAACAAATTTCTTTTGAGGAAATGATTCAGTACAAGCACTCGACACGCATGGAACTGGCAGATCGTTTCCTGGATGACCTAATTCCCGCCGCACGGCAGTATGGAGATAAATTAGCGCGTCGAGCCGCTGATGTCCTGCAATCTTGGGATCGGAATGCGGATGCAGATAGTCGGGGTGCGGTACTCTTTTACCTTTGGGCGGAAGAGATGGAATTCGATAATGCATTTAGTACCCCCTGGAACGAGAATTTCCCGCGCACTACACCCGACGGCTTAGCAGATCCTCAAAGCGCAGTGAAGGTGCTTTCTACCGCAGCAGCAAAAGTAGAGGCGGCTTATAAAGCCCTAGATGTCCCCTGGGGGGAAGTTTTCCGGCTGCGTTCTGAGGGTGTGGATCTGCCTGCCAATGGCGGTTCTGGAGACCTTGGCATCTTCCGCGTTCTCAATTATGCCCCGACGAAAGATGGGCGCTTTCAAGCGGTTGAGGGCGATTCTTATATTGCTGCGGTCGAGTTTTCCAATCCAGTCAAGGCGATGACACTCATTAGCTACGGCAATGCAACTCAACCCGGATCGCCCCATCTTAGCGATCAGTTACCGCTAGCCGCCCGAAAACAGTTGCGTCCGGTATGGCGATCGCGTCAGGATATCGTTGCTCATTTGGATGAGCGCAAGGTATTCTGAGGCGCATTCATGAAAATAAAGGCCCTAGCACTGATGCTAGGGCCTTTATGCTTCCAGAAGCGATCGCTCCTCATCAAAAGCGAAGTCGTGATGATATAGCAATCGCCAAGGTAATTAGGACGACAAGCATAAGACATGCTCGATTGCATCTCGCAAACAATTAAACTGGTCGAGTTGTTTGCGGATGCGGCTGTTGAGCCAAGACC
>NZ_JAMPKC010000046.1:0-29916 GCF_039961975.1 Trichocoleus sp. DQ-A3
ATCATCGACGGAGCAGAACAGGTCTTCTAGACTGAACATGGGGTAAGCAGATGGATGAGAATTCGCGCTTTCAGCCTATCTGTTTTGCCCCTCTCTTATCCCGAACTCACGTTATTTAGATTTCCGGCTGCATAATGCGTAGAATTCGGCTGCTTGCTTTAGCTACCATCAGCTTTGTTGCGACTCTAGTAGGCTCCTTGTTTGACCCGGTAACATTCCTGCACCGCCTTCTCGCAATAGCGCTCAGCACCGTTTTTACCCTCAATATGGGTATTAGCAGTACCCATACCGATACCTCCTCTGTTGCCGTTGCTGCTCATCCGCCCGCCATTCAATCTGCATTCAACAATAAGCTGAATCAATTTGCTTCTGAGTCGCAACAACCGCAAATCCTAGCAAGCCAACCCAGCCCTTTTGAGAGGACCGCCCCGACAAATTACTGTGGTTCTGGCACCATCACCAAACCTACCAGGGGAATCGATACAGACACGAGAGTGTATTCCGTTTTCTATGACTTCAGCCGAGGTCAAGAGTCAGTGAATTCTGCCGCTTGTGGTCGGGAATATTGGATTCCAGCCGAGCAAAGCAATCCTTATTACGGACTTGTATTTGTTTATTGGGTGGATGGATACAAAAATCGCGTTTCTGCCACTCGTTATGTGGAAACGAACAACGGGACACTCATTGTTTGGGATGGTAATCCAGTCAATCCTCTACTGAGAAGAATCCTGACGCGGCAAGATGGAAACCAAGCCCTTTCTCATGCGATCGCGCGGATTCTGAATTGGAGGCAGCTAAGGCGCATTCAGACTGCCTCTATCCCCCAAACTCTGATAAATAATCAGAGCCAAGCTTCTACAGCAGCCCAAACTGCCTCTACTCCTGCCTCCCCAAACCCTCAAACCAGCAAAACAGCAGCTCAAAACTATTGTGGCTCTGGGATGCTAACTCAACCCGGTAAAGGAGTTGATAAGGATGGTCGCCTTTACTATGTTTTCCATCACTTCAATCGAGTTCCAGAGAAAGTGAATCCTGCCGCCTGCGGTCGGGAGTATTGGATTCCAGTTGAACGCAGTAATCCTAACTACGGTCTTGTATTTGCTTATTTGGTGGATGGGCAAAAAAATCGCGTTTCTTCAATCCGTTATGTGGAAACCCGCAAACGGCAGCTGATCGTTTGGAATGGGAATGCAAACTCTCAACTCCGGAGAACCACGAGGCAGCGAAACGGAACCCAAGTGATTTTTCAAAACTGGTTCCGGATGGTTCTGAGTCAGAAAAAGCTGATGGGTCAAGGTCAGGCCCTCTATACTCCTCCGACAACTCCTCCCCTAACCCCCGCAACTCCTCCCCTAACCCCCGCAACTCCTCAACCCATACCTAACACTCCCCAAACCAGTAATCCATTGCTAATTGGTTTTGGTGGCGACACTAGCAACGTAGAAGGAACTTGGATGCACAGCCTTGACGTTGCCAAAGAAGTCGGTTTACCCAAACCGAAAGCTGCATCGCTTGGGGTGGAGGTGGGATGGCAACCCATCTGGTTTGGTTGTGTCGCCGGTCAGAAAACTTGCGCGACGACAGACCGAATGTTTAAAGAAGGAGTTGTCCCCGTCTTTATAGTTAATTTGATTACCCACGATGTCCAAAGTAAAAAAACTTGGGCTGAAATTGAAGCCAGAAAGAGTTGGTACTTCTCGGAGTTAGATCGCCTCGCGAAAGATGTACTCTCTAAGACCCAAGGGACGGTGTATGTATCGCTGGAACCGGAGCATAATCTGGTAGGAACGCTCCGCGATCCCGTCAATGCGAATTATGGGTGGGATGCCAGTATTCCGCAGAAGTTCGGGCAGTTAATGGCTGAAGCTGCCCAAAGATTACGTACCTCAGCGAGTTCGGTTCCGGGACTGAATTTGAAAGTGGGTTTGGCTTTCGGTGACTTCAATGCCTCCCCCACGGGTCTGCAAAACTATTTACCTGATTTGAAGGCGGCTGCACCGGGAGTCGATTTCTTTGGGTTTCAAGTAACCCAAGGCCCCTGGCGGAATGACGGAAACGGATGCCAACGCTTAACCCCCGATCAAGCGAAGCTTTATGATATGCCCGACCGAGTAATTGCGATCGCTCAATTCATCCAAACCCAACTGCAAAAGCCGTCTCTGATCGATTACTTTTTCCTGATGGCTGATGCTGGCACCGATTGGGACGAGGGAGGCGCGAAAGTTTACCAGGAATTACAACAGCGCTCCTTAGAACTGCAAAACGCTGGATTGATTGGGTTGTTGCACTTTACCCTGATTGATACGCCACAATCTGCTCCAAACTCGTACTGGTGTGACGGTGAGAAAAATCGGGGTATTATCAAGCCCGCAGCCCAACTTTCTAATTTCAGTTACAAGCGCCCCCTTCAGCTGAAAAAGATGGGCAAGGCACTGGGAGATTGGATTAGCGCTCAAAGCTAAACGAGCACATTTCACCCAGTCACGATCCTTTCTGGTGGGGCAGATAGAATGCTCTGCATGTTTGTGCGATCGCCAACTCTCTTGATAATCCAAGGTTTTCTTTAGAAAGAATTTAGAATCCTTGCGTATAATCTGTACAGGAATCTTTGGATTCCGATAAAGGTTCTTATAGAAACTTTAAAATACTGTAGCAATAATTTAGTAGTGATGCCCCGGATACTCGTCATCGACGACGACGCTGCGATCGCAGAATTAGTTACCATCAATCTGGAAATGGCTGGATACGATGTCAGCCAAGCACCAGATGGCATTAAAGGTCAGGCACTGGCTTTGCAACTGCAACCAGACCTGATTATGCTTGACCTAATGCTGCCCAATGTAGACGGTTTCACCGTCTGCCAGCGGTTGCGGCGGGATGAACGCACTGCCGATATTCCGGTGTTAATGTTGACAGCACTGGGTCAGACTCAAGATAAGGTAGAAGGCTTTAATGCCGGAGCCGATGATTACCTGACCAAGCCGTTTGAACTCGAAGAAATGCTGGCACGAGTTAGAGCCTTGCTGCGACGGACAGACCGTATCCCCCAAGCCGCCAAACACTCGGAAATCTTGCACTATGGCTCTTTAACCTTAGTCCCAGAACGCTTTGAGGCTATTTGGTTCAATCAGACAGTGAAGTTAACGCATCTGGAGTTTGAATTACTGCACTGCTTACTCCAGCGTCATGGTCAAACCGTTTCTCCCAGTGAAATCCTGCGGGAAGTTTGGGGCTACGATCCCGACGATGACATTGAAACGATTCGGGTGCATATTCGGCACTTGAGAACGAAGCTAGAACCCGATCCCCGCCACCCGCGCTATATTAAGACCGTCTATGGTGCGGGCTACTGTCTGGAGTTGCCGACTGAAGAGCAAGTTAGCACAGACGCAAGCTGATTGATTGTTGATTTGCCTGTATTGTGTTCATCAAGATGTGTTTATCGACAGCCCTTTCTTCCTGGGTGGGGAAGGTCTGCTTGAAGAGAATGGAACGGTTCTAAGCTTCCCTGAGAAAGCAAAAAAACCGACCTTGGCAAGCAGGGAGTGCCAAGCATAAGGGAGTGTTAAGCCACCCGATGGGGCTGTATAGATAGAGGAATTGGGCAATGCGCCCCTAAAAGAGATTCCGCTTCTACCTTCTGGATCGGAATTTCGATAATAAACTCTGTTCCCTTTCCCGGTGTTGACACGCACTCGAGTTGACCCCCGTGACGTTCAACCACAACTTGGTAGCTAATGGACAAGCCCAAGCCAGTCCCTTTTCCCACGGCTTTCGTCGTAAAGAAGGGGTCAAAAATTTGTTTCTGAATTGCTTCGGGAATGCCAGGGCCATTATCCGCAATCCTGATGACAACAGAGGCAGGATTGGGACTTAGGGATGTTGGGCTTTGCCCTTCTCGAAGGGTGGGATGAGGATTGGCATTGAATTCATCCTTTATCCTGATTCCTTCATCCTTCAAAGAGGTGCGAATGGTAATCTGGCTGGGGTTGGCTTTGAGATCCTCCGGCGTCAGCGATGCTCCTCCTGCGGAGACTTGCTGGGCATTGTATTCTTCTAAAGCATCAATTGCATTACTGAGGAGATTCATAAACACTTGGTTCAGTTGCCCAGCGTAACAATCTACTTTGGGCAAATCGCCGTATTCTTTAATAATCTGAATTTTGGGATGGGAGCTGTCTTCTTTCAACCGATGCTGCAAAATCAACAGCGTGTTATCTATGCCCTCATGAATATCAACCGCCTTCTTCTGGGATTCATCCAGGCGGGAGAAATTCCGCAGCGACAAGACCAAATCGCGGATGCGGTCGGCTCCCATTTTCATGGAAGTCAGTAGTTTGGGAAAATCTTCTACCAAGAAGTCTAAATCGATATCCTGATTTGCAACTTGAATTTCGGTCGGGGGTTGAGGAAAGTGCTTTTGATAAAGATTTAACAGGTTCAGCAGGTCATGAGCATACTGATTGGCATGGTCGAGATTGCCGTAGATGAAAGAGACTGGATTATTAATTTCATGGGCAACCCCTGCAACCAACTGCCCTAAACTGGACATCTTTTCGCTCTGAATTAGCTGAGATTGGGTTTGTCCCAATTCTCCCAAAGTTCGTTTTAGTTGGGTTGTTTGTTCTTTTAGCTGCGCTTCTGATTTCAGCCAAGCGATTTCTGCCTGTTTGCGTTCGACCAGTTCGGCGTTTAGCTGTTGGAAGAGAACGGATTGCTTAATTGCGATCGCTAGCTGCACGCTCAGCTGTTTGAGCAATTCTACTTCTGATTCTTGCCATTTTCGGGGTTCTCGACAGTGATGGGCAATCAGCAACCCCCATAAATTTTCCCCTTGCAGAATCGGAACTACCAAGTTAGCTCTCACCTGAAACTGGGCAAGTAAATCAATATGGCATTGTTGGATACCAGCAGTATAGATATTGTCAATCGCTCGAACCCGACCTTGCTGGTATGGCGAGACGTAGCTTTTCCCAAAGCAAGGATCTTGGATGCTGGTTCCTAAAATAGGCGTCCAATCCTCACCGACCGACTCTACAACCACAACTCCGTTCCGATCTAGATCGAAGCGGTAAATGAGTACCCGGTCAGTAGAGAGAAAATGGCGCACTTCTGCCACAGTTGTATTGAGAACTTCTTCTAAATCTAGAGACTGACGGATGCGCTTAGCGATCGCTCCGACCAGCCGTTCTCTCAAAAATTGCTGTCGCGATGCTTCCTCTGCTTGCTTGCGTTCGGTAATATCCATCACCGTTCCCATCATCCGCACGCACTTCCCCGTGTTGTCGCGCACAACGGCACCCCGTGACGCCACCCAGCCAATTCCATCAGGACGAATGACGCGATACTCCATCTTTAAGTCTTTCCCGACTTCTACGATGCTCGCAATCTCAAGTCCCACGCGGTAGCAATCTTCAGGATGAATGCATTGGAGATAAGCCTCGTAGGTGCCAGTAAAGGAACCAGGAGCCAGACCAAAAATCCCTTCCACCTCTTCAGACCAAGTCACCCGATTGGTTCCCAGATCCCAGTCCCAAACCCCCATACTTGCCGCACCCAGAGCCAGCCGCAGCCGCGTTTCCCCTTCGCACTGCGCCTCTTGGGCGGCTTTACGCTCGGTAATATCCGTCTGGACGCCGATAAATTGCGTCACCCGACCCTCTTCGTCATATACCGGCGAAATACTCAGGTCATTCCAGAAAGGTGTTCCATCCTTGCGATAGTTTTTGAGAACCACCTGGCATTCTTTCCCCGTCCGCACGGCTTGACGAATTTGCTCAATTGCGGCTGGATCTGTATCATTTCCTTGCAAAAATCGGCAGTTTCGTCCTAAGACTTCGGCAGTCGAATACCCGGTTATTTTTTCAAAGGCGGGATTGCAATAGATAATTGGATTATTTGGTAGACTGGCGTCGCTAATGACGATGCCACAGCTGGTTGCTGCCATCGCTCGGTCATACAGCCTTAATGTCCCCTTGTCCCCTTGGTGCCCCGTGAGGTCTTGGAACTCCCCACATCTAGCTTGCTGGCTTGCCATCAGAATTTAAGAACCGAACGTTAACAGCCTTTCTTCAAGATAAATCAATATTAAAAATAACTTAAATATTCCCGAAGATAGATCCCCCGCTTTTCTATCATAAATAAAGCATTTTTGCCAAGATAATCTCTAAAATTAAGCCTCATCAAAACAAAGCAAAATCGGGAATTTCCCAGAATCGAGAAATTGCCACAAAAGCCTAGCAGTCGGTAAAAAAATTACAGCCAGTATTAATTTTTAAAGGAAGAATACAAAGTGATTCGCTCCAAGACGTAGCCTTCCAATTTAGAGGCTCGATGGGCTGCCGTATGTTGTGCCAAAGCGCGAGTCCAAGCGCGATCGCCGATTGCAATTCTCTCAGCTTCCGGAGTTTCTTGAAGATCCTGTAAAGTATCGGCAGGCGACTCGGCAATCAGAATTTCTTTACCCATTTCAAAAATTGTTTCCAACCCCTACCAATAATCACTAATCATTGGAGTTCCACATGCAGATGCTTCAAATAAACGCACGCTGGGAGAATAACCCGCTTGAACCATATCAGTCCGTGTAATATTAAGAGTGAACAGTTGGAAAGGGTAAAACTAGCGGTGTCGAGCAGGTGGCAAATGCTCGATTTGCTCAACATTTTTGGGCAAGTTAATATTATTCGGATACTGTGGCCCTGCCACCACAAAGCGACCTTCTTGCTACTGATGAGCTGGAAGCAACAGATTGTCCAGGCTAGGCTGTCAGTCGCCCTGTGTAAGTTTCCCTATCGTCAAGATGCCAAAATTGAGGAAACTGTTCCTGATATCGCAATCCTAAATGATTTGTGAAGGCGAGTTCGCCGACTTTTTACGGAAGTCGGGATCTGAACCCCTGGAATCTCACAAGGAGTGCTATAGAACCTTACAAATTGATGAAATTCGGGTTTTAGGAAGGAATGATGTCAGTAGTTAAAGGAAGTTTTAATAAAAATTTTCAAAGCATTTGAAAGATTTCTTTGGCAGCGCGATCGCAAACTCCCACTTCTCCCAAGGAGGAGCGCATTTCTTGATAATCTGCAACAGTTTGCTGGCGACGTTCGGGATTGAGTAAGAGTTCTAAAGCTTCTTGGACAATGTTTTCTGGCGTAGCTTGATCTTGCAGCAATTCTGGCACAATCGACCGCATCATTACCAAGTTGGCTGGCGACATGAAGGGAATCGAGAATTTTAGAAGATTACGGGCAATCCAATAGGTAAAGCGACTAACGCGGTAGAGAACCACCTGCGGAACCTTTAAAAGGGCAAGTTCCAGATTTACAGTCCCCGACTTAGCGATCGCTAAATCGGCAGCCGCCAGAACTTCCTGACTTTTACCAGCAACCAGAGTCGCATTTAAACCATAACGCCCAATCGCCGCTTCAATTTGGAGCCGATAAGCTTCCAGAGACAAAGGAATCCAGAAATGAACTTGAGGCAGTTTGTTTTGGATCGCTTTCGCCGCCTCAAACATAACCGGCATGAGATACTTGAGTTCTTGAGGACGAGAGGCAGGGAGAAGCGCGATCGCAATTTGTTCTGGCTCTATCTCTAAGATTCTTCGTGCCGCTTCTCGGCTGGGAGCCTTTTGCATCCGATCCACCAAGGGATGCCCGACCCAGGCAGCCGATGCCCCCCGTTTTTGGAAATATTGCGCTTCCTCTGGGAAAATCGCCAACACTTGGTCGCTAATCTCGATGATTCGAGTGGTGTCGCGCTTAAAGGGCGACCAAACCCATACCTGCGGCGTGATGTAGTACGCGACTGGCACCTGCGGCATCTGTCGCTGAAGATAAGTGCCAACGCCAATATTTGGGCCTAAGTAGTCAATTAGCACCACCAGATCGGGTGGGTTCTCTCGGAGGTACTGTTTGGCTCGACGCTGGACTTGTAAGGTCGGTAACACATAAGGGAGAGATTCAAAAAGCCCCACCGAACCAATCCCGCTGGTATTGCTCAAGAGAGTCGCACCCGCCGCCGCCATGCGATCGCCCCCCAAGGCAACGATCTCTAATTCCAAGCCAGTTGCCTGTGCTTGCCGATAAAGTGCCTCAATCAGTAGCGCCCCTTGCAGATCCCCTGAAACTTCGCCAGTGCTGATAAATATACGCATTAATTTGGTAATCAGTAATGGGTAATCGAGTTTTGAGTTTTGAGTTGAGTTTTGAATGAAACAAATTACTTTGAACTCAAAACTCAGACGCGGTTTAGGGCGTCTCTACAACTTTTTTCCCAATTACTCTTCATCCTTATTCTTCGTTCTTTTCCCTGGAATCGGACCGCGCCGCCCTGGCGCTTGAGAAAGTTGCAGGAACCGGCGCAGGTGTTGCAAGTATTCGTTATCTGGGAGCAGATCCAGTTGTTCTAGGGATTGATTCAGGGGTAATCCAGAACGATAGAGAATCCGAAAAGCTTTTTTGAGAATTCCCAACTCAGCGGCAGATAAACCAGCGCGTTTGAGTCCCACCAAGTTGAGACTGCGTACCCGCGATGGATTTCCCTCTACAAGCAGATAAGGAGGCACATCGCGGTCAATGCGACTCATCCCGCCCACCATCGCGCCTCGCCCGATGTGGACAAATTGATGAATCCCTAGGACGCCACCAATCACCGCCCGCGAATCAATCTGGACGTGCCCAGCGAGCGACACCGCATTGGAAATAATCACTTTATCTGCGATCGCGCAATTATGAGCAACGTGGACATAAGCCATCAGCAAATTGCCATTGCCAATTACCGTCGCTTCACCCTCGCCAGTTGCCCGGTTAATTGTGACATACTCTCGAATTCGATTACCATTACCAATTTTTACCCAGGTTTTAGCCCCGTCATACTTGAGGTCTTGAGGTTCTAAGCCAATTGCTGCCCCCGGAAAAATGTGATTTTGGGTGCCAATTTCCGTTGGTCCCTCGATTACAACATGAGCGCCAATCGTGGTTTCAGCACCAATTTTTACTTGTTCTCCAATCACCGCATAAGGCCCAACTTGCACGCTGGGGTGAAGTTGAGCGTCAGGGTGAATTATCGCGGTGGGATGAATCATATACAGGACTGTTAGCTCTCTTCGGAGCGATCGCGCAGACTGTTAGCGAAGCACGGACTGAGTAAACAAAAATGACAAGTCACAAATCAAAACTGAGGAATGAGGAATAAAGTTAGCGTTAGGAGTTATGAGTCAGAATTTAACCATCAGCTTCTTCAACTAATGTGCCATCAAACTTCTTTTCTCAAACCTGTTTTTTTGCCTGCGAATAGAGTAGGGCTAAGCAAACACTCCTCAGTCCTCATGACTGTTTTAGTCAACGATGGAAAACATCAGTTCGCCTTCTGTAGCCAATTGACCATCGACTTCGGCACGGGCGTGCATCTTTCCAAAACGACGCCGTTTGACACACAGCAGTTCCACGGTCATGACTAGCTGATCTCCCGGTACTACGGGGCGACGGAAGCGGACTTTATCAATGCCAGCAAACATAAATAAGCCGCTTTCAATATCTGGGAGTTGGGTCAATACGATCCCGCCCACTTGAGCCATTGCTTCCACAATTAATACCCCAGGCATAATCGGACGACCGGGGAAATGCCCTTGAAAATGGGGTTCGTTAAAGGTGACATTTTTGATGCCCACAGCCCTTTCTCCGGGCACGTACTCGATAATCCGATCCACCAATGCAAAAGGATACCGATGGGGCAGCAATTTTTGAATGTCTTCGATCGTCAGGATGGTTTTGGCAGCAGACTGGCTGTTTTGTGCTGTTTCTTCCCCGACATTCTTGGCTTGGGGCGTCGCAGTCTCAGCATCGGGTGTATTGACTTCAATCAGTGTGGACATGGGCTGTATGACAGGGATTAGAGGCTAGGGGCTAGAGTTGCGATCGCGCAGCCACTTTACACAGGCTCACTCAGGGCGACTCGCAACTTTTTGGAGTAACTGCTGGGTGAGTTGGATATGCAGGTGATGGCTGGCTTTGTAGGCGAGGATATGAGCTTGCGGGAAATATCCCAGTAAACTTAAATCTCCTACTAAATCTAAAAGTTTATGACGCACTGGCTCATTTGAAAATCTTAAGGGAGGATTAAGCCATTCTTGTGAATCGCAAACCAGGGCATTTTCTAAACTTCCGCCTTTGATTAAACCTGCGGCTTGTAACTGCTCAATTTGGTGCGCCAGACCAAACGTGCGGGCGGGTGCGATCGCGTCTGCAAAATTTTCTTGCCTCGGCGTCCAGCTGTGCCACTGGTTGCCAATCGCTGCTGAGTCGAAGTCAATTCCGTAGGAAAAGCGCAACTCCGGTGCGGGTAGGGCGGCGACAAAGGCATCGCCTTGATAGACCCAGACGGGCTTTTCTAGCTTAAAAGTTGAATCGGGAATTAATTCATCGTTCTCGACCACGCCCGCTTGCGCGATCGCTTCCGCCCAAATCAGCGCTGAGCCATCCAGCAGGGGCACTTCCGGACCATCAATCTCAATTCGAGCGTTATCAACGCCGCTGCCTGCTAAAGCGGCTAGCAGGTGTTCCACAGTCCGAACCCGCGCCTGTCCACTGCTAGCAAGTTCGGTGGAGAGGGTTGTCTGACTGACTGCTTCCACCCGCGCTGGAATCACGGGTGCCCCAGCCAGGTCAACTCTGACAAAGTAACGTCCCTCTCCAGCCGCCGCTGGTAGCACTCGGACATGGGTAGGGACGCCGCTATGTAGACCGACGCCAGATTGTTCAAAAGATCCTTTTAGCGTGTGTTGTTTCATAATTAAAAATTAAAAATTAAAAACTAAAAATTGAAGAAATTCTCCTAATTTTTAATTTTTAATTTTACATTTTTAATTTTTAGAATCTCTCCCCAATTCCAAAGTGGAGGCGGCTGTCCCCTTCGTTATTAAAACCATAGTCGATACGAATCGGGCCGAGGGGAGATTGCACGCGGACACCAAGACCATAACCAAAGCCGCTTCCGGGCTTACCCCGCACCCCAGCCGGATCTCCGGGCACGGTGCTACCAGTCCCGAAATCGGTTGCGGCATCGACAAACAAAGCACCGCCCACAATCGAGAAAATCGGGAAGCGATACTCTGCGGTCGCTTGGATAAAGCTGCGACCGCTGCCGACATCTCCTTCCTCAAAACCCCGCACCGAGTTACTACCGCCTAGAGAGAAAGCTTCATAGGGAGGTAAATCGCCGAGGACGGTTCCGGCTTGAACGTTGAAGGCGAGCGCTTGTGGCCCTGGGGAGAAGTTCGTATATCTGACAGGAAGATAGTAGCTATAGCTACCGCGCAGACGGTTAAACAGAATCCCTCCCACACCTACGGGGAGAGACTGTTCAACGCCTAGGCGCAGTAGAGATCCAGAGGTCGGAATTACGGCGCTGTTACGGCGATCGCGCACAACCCCAAATTGCAGGGTCAACAAGTCGTCTTTCCCTTCCCCACTAAAGCTCAGGTCGTTGCCTAGCTCATCCTTTGGGCTAATGTCGCCGTCGGAATTTCGGATCGAAACCCGTTGATACTGCAAGCCCAGACTCGCTCTCCATTCTGGATCTGCAAAAACATCTCGGGAAAGCGGACGGGTAAAGGTGACGCCACCCCCCAATCGCAGGACGCGGGGTCTGTCTCCATCGGGTAATTCCACCTCTGTGTCACCGCCATCAAAAATCAGCGAAATGGATCGGCGTCTGAACCCATTGACGGTGTAGGAAGTCCGGTAAGGATCGCCAGCAATCCAGGGATCTGTAAAGTTGACATCAAATAGCAGTTCTCGCTGACCGACCTGCAACTCTGCCCCCAGCTTCTGGTTATTGCCCCCCAGATTTTGCTCTTGATAGCTAATGGTGCCGAATAATCCACTGGCGGAACTAATCCCAGCACCCGCCGCCACTGAGCCGGTGTTCTTCTCAATCACGTCCACGACCACCACTACTTTGCGCGGATCTTGCCCCGGTCTGAATGAGAGTCGCACATCTTCAAAGATGCCTAAGCGAAAGACTCGGCGCAGATCCCTTTCCGCTTTCGTCCGGTTAAAGACTTCTCCAGAATTCAGTTCAATTTCTCGCGTGATGATGAAATCGCGGGTGCGACCCCGGATGGGTTGACCCTCATCATTTGCGGGTTGTCCGTCTTTGTCGAGAAAGCGGACTTCGATATCCTCAATCAGTCCTTCTGCTACCTCTAGACGTACCGTACCATCCTCAGCAATCTGGGGTGCGGCAACTACTTGTGCCAAGTCATAGCCGTTTTCTTTGTACCACTGGTTTATTTTTTTAATGCCTTCTTGCAGTTCGCGGATGTTGAGGGTGCGACCATACTGAGGCGCGAAGGCGTCATCGATTACCTTTTGGGGGAGTGCCCGCTGATTTTGGTCGGCAGGGACGGGGACAACCACTACCTGACGCAAAACTGGGTTAGGTTCTACTACAAAGACGACACGGACACCCAGCGGGGTATCCTGTGGCTCTACTCTGGCGTTGCTGAAAAAACCTGTGGCGTAGATGGCATTCACATCTTCCTGTAACTGGCTCCGCGTCGCCGTTTGTCCGGGTCGGGTGCGAATTGCCTCATAAACTTCGTTTTCGAGATCCCCTTCTACGCCAGTAACAACGACTTCACCGACTAACACTCTGGCTTCTGGCTGGTCAGTAGGCGCAGGTTGTACCGTTTCAGGCGTTGTTGCAGGTTGTCCACCTTCAGGGGTTGGTACAGGTTGTTCGCGTGGCTCTGGCAACTCAAGATTCGGCTCACCAGTCGTCCCTGGCGTGAGATCGAATTCAATGGTATCCGGCGTTTCTTGTTGCGGTGTTGATTCTTCGCCGGTGCGCGGAACCACTGGCTCTGTTTCCGGCGTGGGAGACGATGGAGATTGGGTTGTGGGAGTTTGGCTGAGTACGGATGAGGGGGATTTTGCCCCTACAGGCTCTTTTGTTGTTGGAACACTCATGGTGTTAACCACCACGTTATTGGCTGGTGGCGGTTCCCGACGACTGCTACTGGCGACCTCTACGCGCTCCGGTTTAACTGGGACGTTAACTGGGACGTTAACTGGGGCGGGTGCGGTGGTGGAGCGTGTAACAATCTCTGTGAGGCTGGACGACGGTCTAAGCGCCCTCCCAGGCGGTGTTGTCTCTGGGGCACTCACAGCATTGACGACTACGTTATTGGTTGGTTGAGATTCTGGGCGATCGCGTCCTGCGTCAGCCTGGGTCTGCTCAATATAATCGCCATACCACGCTGTTCTCTCGGAGGTGTCCGACGAAGAATTTGTCGTTTGCCCTCTGGCAGGAAATGCTACACAGCAGGCAGATGAGGCAGCCAAAATCGTCAATAAAAAGGGAGATAAGCGCATTCTTTTACTCGTTTTCGACACTTCCACACACATTGAAAATAGAGACAAAAGTAAAAAAGCAAAAAGCCAAAGAAAGAATTTTTTCTGCTTTTACTTTTTACGGTTTACTTGTTCGAGAACTCTTTTTAGAACTTGCTGGTAGGCGTCTTCCACCTGCCCCAAATCCCGACGGAACCGATCTTTATCTAGCACTCGCCGGTCGGGATCGTCTTCAGACTCATCCCAAAGACGGCAGGTATCGGGGCTGATTTCGTCTCCCAGTCGTATCTCGCCATGCCGGTCAACGCCAAACTCCAACTTGAAATCCACTAGGGTAATCCGGCATTGGTGAAAAAAGTCTCTGAGGATTTCGTTAATCCGCAAGGCGCTACTTTGTAATTGGTCAAGCTGTTCTGGTGTCGCTAATTTCAATAACATCAAGCGATCGCGTGTTAACAAAGGATCTCCGAGATCGTCATTTTTAAAATAAAATTCCACCAGCGGATCGGGCAGGACGGTACCTACGGGCAACCCTGTTTGTTGACACAGACTTCCCGCAGCAATGTTCCTGACCACCACTTCTAGGGGCAGAATCTTTAACGCTTGGACGCGCATTTGGTTGGGTGCCGGACAGTCAATGAAGTGGGTCGGGATGCCCACTGCTTCCAAAACCTGGAACAAATAAGCGGCAATGGTGCAGTTAATTTCACCTTTGCCGATAATCTGACCGCGCTTTTTGGCATTAAAGGCGGTAGCGTCGTCTTTGAAGTGAGCCAGCAGAATGTCCGGATCGTCCGTGGTATAGAGAATCTTGGCTTTGCCTTCGTAAAGGTTGGTTGATTGGGCGGACATGGAGAGTCGTTATTTGTATTAATGGATCGTCGGCAGCAGCACAGAAGATTTTAATGCCTTAGGAGCCGAATGGCGTCAACATCTGGGCATCTGCGAGTAACTGGCATAATCTTTGATTAAGATAAGGTTAAATTTTGATTAATTTGTAATTAAAATAAGCGCAGCCCTTTGTGCAAAGATCACAATAGTGGTCAAGACTCGAACAAAACACCCGGTAAATCCTGATTCCAACAGCGGGCGATCGCAAGAAAGTTCTACCGACTCCAAGGTGGATCGGGCAACGGTCGGAATACCTCCCTGTTTCTGTTGCTAGCTTTTCCAGCTTGGGCAAAAAACAGGATTAACGATTGGTTCGTTTCTCACGCCAGTAGGTTGAGTAGTTTATCCCAAGGAGGTAATCTATGGCAGACCGCTCTGATTTTCTGTATCCTCGTAGTCGTTACTACGGTCAAGTCAAGCCAGAAAACCTGGTTTTTAACGCAAATTTGCAGGAATTTGCTCAACGGGTGAATTTCATCTGCAACCTGGAAACTGGGGGGAAAATTTCATCCTCCGAAGCCTACGAACAAATTAAGAGTCTCTGGAAGCAGTTGAAAAAAACCAAAAAGCAACTCGCCATCGGTGAGAACCCTTTCCAGAGTGGAGAGGATAATCCGGAAAGGTGAGTGCAAAAGGGCAGCGTCTAGAGAATTTACACCAATTCGCGAATAGCGATTAACCTCATTTGCTGGTCATCGTGTGGACTCCGTCCCAGGCATCTGAAGGCGGTTGCCGAAGGTAGTTCTTACACCGTTCCAAGTGGACGGTGACTGCCTGATCGGTGGGTCGTAGGCTGTAGGCGTCCTCAAAGTAGGCGATCGCTTTCTGGAAGCTTCTTCCCGTGTAGGCTGTACGCCCAAGATGATAGAGATCGAGAAACTTCTTCGTGGAGTCGTCGAGATGCTGTCGATGGTCGCCGATCAACTCGTAAATACTAACGGCGGTATTTTTGCCCTTGACGCGGATTTTGTCTAACTCTCGCACCAAGATGCGATCGCGGCACAAGTTGTAGGTAAACTCGCTCAAGATAATATCGCAGCCGTACTCCTTGGTGACGCTTTCCAGGCGAGAACTCAAGTTCACCCCATCCCCAATCACCGTGTAGTCCATCCGTTTGTGGGAACCAATGTTGCCGGAAACGACTTCTCCAGAACTTAGTCCAATGCCAATATGAATTTGCGGCTGGTTTCCAAATAAACGGCGACGGTTAAACTCTGCCAACCGGCGGCGCATATCCAACGCCGACTGAACCGCCATCCAAGCATGATTTTCTGCCAAAGGCAGGGGCGCACCAAATACCGCCATCAAGGCATCGCCGATGAATTTATCTAAGGTGCCTTCGTGGTTAAAGACTGCCTCTACCATCGTTTCAAAATACTGATTCAGCAGCGAAACCACTTCCGAAGCCCCTAAATTTTCCGTCAGAGTGGTGTAGCCCCGGATGTCAGAAAATAAAATTGTCACCTCCTTGCGTTCGCTCATCATCAGCGCTTTATCGCCCAGTGCCATGACTTGCTCTGCCACTCTAGGCGTCATGTAGCGATACAAGGTAGATTTCATCCGTTTTTCGTGGCTGATGTCTTCCAAGACCACCAAGCCTCCTCTGACGCCTCCTTCCGGGTTGGTAAGGGGATTAACGGTGAGATTCATACTCCGTTCAATTTCCTGGACTTGATCGGCGCTCAAAATCTGATGACAACTGTGAGTGGCGACAGTGCCAGGACTGCATGATTCATTCCAGGGAATGAAGATATTTGGATTGATGCGATCGCGGATTGCCAGAATATGGACTCCAGTAGGTTCTCCCTCCGAGTGAGTCGCTTCCGAATTGAGAACTTCTGCTACCTGCTGACATTGGGCGCATTGTGCCTGCACGGACAATTCTGGAATTGCTCCTACGGCTGCTACTGATGGCTGGTGGCTCTTCTCTACATACAATCCTACTGTCAGGGTTTGCTCCGGCACATATTGCTTGGCACCCGTCTTCAGACTATCCTGGAGGCGAAACTGGAGATGTTCGATGGGCACCACATCCCAAACGAAACGACCGATTAGTTTCTGCTCCCACAGATGCTTGTTGTTTTTACCCGTGGTTTCCCGAATTGGGCACCCTAACAACTCCAGTGCAGCTTCGTTAATCGTGACAATCCGTCCCTGCATGTCTGTAGAGATGACTGCATCTGAGAGACTTTGCAGGATATCTTTTTGATACTGCTTTTCCAACAACACATTCTCGAAGAGCTTGGCATTTTCCAGCGCAATTCCCGCCTGGATATTAAATGCCTGCATAAACTCTTCATCTGAACTCGTGAAGCTGCCGGGTTGCTTGTTAATTAACTGCGTAACGCCGATTAATTCCATTGATGAATTAAACACCGGCATACATAGGATATTGCGTGTCAAATAACCCGTCCGTTGGTCGGCGCTGGGATCGAAACGCGGATCTTTATAAGCATCCGGGATATTTAGCGGCTGACGAGTGGAGGCAACATAACCGGCAATTCCTTTGTTAGAAGGAATGCGAATCGGGATGATCTCCGTGCCATCTTTGTTGGCAACTTTCGTCCAGAGTTCTCCCGTTTCTTTGCTCAGCATAAATAGGGTGCTGCGATCCGCCTGCATCAGATCCCGCGCTTGCTCCATCACAAAGCGCAGAGTTGCTTCCAAGTCAAGACTTTGACCGAGATAGGTGGTTGCCCGCAACAGTGCCTCTGCCCCCCGCTGCTTGCGTGCCGCCATATAAAACGATTGGCAGCTTTCTAGGATAATGCCGATAGAGGCAGCAAAGTCGCGGAATCCCTGCTCATCCTCCTCGGTAAACGGCCCATCCCCAGCTTTATTTAATAGCTGAACGACCGCAACAATCTGGTTTTTGCTGCTATAAATCGGCATACAAAGCAGACTGCGGGTTCGGTAGCCCGGTCGCTCGTCAACTTCTTTGTTAAAGAGTGGGTGAGAGTAGGGGTCTGGAAGATTCAAAGATTCGCCGGTGCTGGCGACGTGACCGGCAACGCCAATATTAATGGGAATCCGGATTTGTTTGGTGGCTCTCCCAGTCTCCGTATCGGGAATTTTTGACCAAAGTTGATTTTTTTCTTCGTCTACTAAAAAAATAGTGGTGAGGTCTGCTTGCAGAATCTGACCCATTTTGAGGGTAAAGGCGTCCATGACCTGCTCCAGCATGGTTTCCAGCGCTTCGTTGTTGATCATGTCGATCGCCCGCAGAAACTGCTGGAACTCAGCGGTAATAAAGTCGAGTAAGCAGATAAATTCGCCGAATGACAGGTCTTTGACGCGCGAGGTCAGGGCGCTAGTACGATTGAGTTGCGTAAGCTGAGTTAACGTAGCCAGAACGCTGCCGGTATTAGAGAGTGTCATGGGGAGAAGCATTTGCAAGCTGTGGTTTTAGCTGTTAGCTGTTATTAGTATGCGATTCACACTTTTTTTTAGATTCAATTTAGTCAAAATACCCGTAAAAGCCTAAAATCGCGATTAATTCTGTAAAAACTAGCCGAAAAACGCAAATTTTCGCATCTTTACGGGGAAAAGCGTTGTTCAATCTGGGTTTGTTTGGTCTCCACCTACTGAGCTAATCGTTAACGCTTAAAAAATAAGCACCCACTAACTTAATTTAACCTCGGAGACCTGAAATCCTCATCCGTAGTGTTTAGGAATATGTATTAAATAGGAGCATTTCAGGGTTCAGTTATCAGTTGTTTTTCGGAAACCCTGACTGCTGAACCCTGACTGCTAATGATTGATTGTTAATGAATCGCTGTTTCGTAGTAATTTTGCAACTGGCGGGTGGCGGCAGCCCAACCCCAGCGTTCGGCTTCGAGGCGGGCATTTTGCCGTAGGGTTTCCCGTTCTTCTTGATGGGCCAAAAGGCGCTTGGTAGCAGCGATCGCTCCCTCTTCATCTTTTGGGTCAAATAAGTAACCGTTAACGCCATCGGTAACGATATCGGGAATCCCTCCGGAACGCGCGGCGACAACGGGACATCCGGCTGCCATCGCCTCCAACAGCACTAATCCTAAAGTTTCTGTGCGCGAGGGAAAAATAAAGGCGTCTGCTGAGGCAAAGGCTGAGGCGAGTTCAACGCCGGTCAGATAGCCGACGAAATGGGTAGGTGTCCCGGCAAAGTGTTGTTGCAAGGCTTGTCGATGGGGGCCATCTCCCACTAAGGCGAGACGCGCGTTGGGAATGGCTGCTAGGACGGGCTTAATGCGGTCAATTTCCTTTTCTGCGCCCAGACGCCCTACGTAGAGTAATAAGGGGTTTTCCGGGTGTCCTTGGCTAAGACGCGATCGCATTTCTCGGCTTGACAAGTGGGGCTGGAATAATTCTGTATCTACTCCTCGCTGCCACAAATCCACTCGCTGGATGCCGTGACTGGTAAGTTCCTGCACCATCGCCGTAGAAGTACAGAGATTCAGCCGCGCTTGGTTATGGGCTGATTTGAGCAATTCCCACAGCACACCTTCTAACATTCCCAAGCCGTAATGCTGGAGATACTGGGGTAAATGGGTATGATAAGACGCTAGTAAGGGAATCTGCATCGCTTTGGCGTAATACAGACCCGCTAGTCCCAAAATAGCTGGGTTGACAACATGAATGATATCCGGTTGAAACTTCTCTAGTTGATAACCAATGGAGGGGCGGGGAAAAGCCATTTTCAACTCTGGATACCAAGGCAACGGGAAGCCAGAAACTCCGTAGATCCTGGCTCCTTTATATTCGGTTAACCCCCCATCTGGGGAAAAAATCAGCACTTCGTTGCCGCTGCGCTGTAAATGTTCAACGGTGTGGCGCAGGCGCGTCACAATGCCGTCAACCTTGGGCAAAAAGGTTTCGGTAAAAAGAGCAATTCGCATAATTCAGTGCTGAGGGATGAGGACTGAGGGCTGAGTGATAGATTTAAGCGCGATCGCGACTGAGGGCTAAGGACTCAATGAACGGTCAAGTCTGAGGAGTTATTAAAGTTTATCTGTCTTTTCAATGCAACAATTCAACCCAGCAAATTGCTTACCAGTTGCCACTCTCTCCTCTATCTCTCTTTTCACTCAGTCCGTGCTTCGCACCGCTTCGCTAACAGTCCTCAGTCCTCAATCCTGATTACTGACGGTGCCAAGAAACTTTGGGCATGATCTGATTTTTATCGACGCGGTGCTGGTACTTGACGGCAAAGTTGAGCAACGAGTCGAGTAGGGCGTCGGAGAGATAGTGAGGTTGTAAGCCGAGATCGAGCAAATTGGTGTTTTTGGCGTTGAAGTAGTGTTCTTCTTTCTCGACTCTGGGATTGTCGAGGTTGTGGATATCAACATTCAGTCCCAAGGAATTCCCGGCTTTTTTCACCATTGCGGCTAAGTCACCGATGCTAAATAGTTCGGTGAATTGGTTGAAGACGCGGAATTCGCCGGGTTGGGCGGGGTTCGCGATCGCGAGTTCCATACATCGCACTGTATCTCGAATATCCAAAAAGCCTCTCGTCTGACCGCCTTTCCCGTACACCGTCAGGGGATGCCCAATTGCTGCTTGGATACAGAAGCGGTTGAGTGCCGTCCCAAAGACTCCATCGTAGTCCAGACGGTTAATTAACAGCTCATCCATGCCCGTCTCTTCTGTCAAGACGCCGTAAACGACGCCCTGATTCAAGTCGGTGGCGCGTAGTCCCCAAACCCGGCAAGCAAAGTGGATATTGTGGCTATCATGAACTTTGCTGAGGTGATACATCGATCCGGGCTGCTTCGGATAGGGCAAAGTATCCTTACGCCCGTTGTGTTCGATGGTGATGTAGCCTTCTTCAATATCAATGTTAGGTGTCCCGTACTCGCCCATCGTCCCTAATTTGACGAGGTGACAGTCGGGGAAATCTTCTTTGATCGCATATAGCAAATTCAGCGTCCCCACCACGTTGTTCACCTGGGTGACGACAGCGTGTTCTCGGTCAATCATCGAGAAGGGTGCCGAACGCTGTTCGCCAAAGTGAACGATTGTCTGTGGTTCAAACTGGTGCAGTGCTGACTGGAGGAACTCGTAGTTAGTGATATCCCCAATAAATAGGTCTATGGATTTGCCGGTGAGGTCCTTCCAACGCTGAAGGCGTTGTTGAATGGGTGCAATAGGGGTTAGGGTATCTGCGCCTAGTTGCATATCCCAGTGACGCCGCACCAGGCTGTCTAGAATGCCGACTTCGTATCCTCGACTGGAAAGATAAAGCGCGGTTGCCCAACCGCAGTAGCCATCACCGCCAATAACCAAGACTTTCATACGGGTTCAATTAATCTTGCTTGCCAACACTCGGTAAATTTACCAGGTAATGGTACCTTCTAGACCATCGAAGTGAATTCCTTCTGAGCGATCGCCGGTACACCCCATCGAGCTTGTAGTCGTTTGCTTCTTTCTCGTATTTCTTCCCTCCTTCGTCATCAATCTTTGGGAGGAAAGCGTTGTTGTCCCAGTGGCGGCGACCCAGCAATCAGGGCGACCTAGCAATCAGATGTGAAAGTGTCTCCAAGACCTCCAGATTGAAAGTTGAAGGTTCCTAGCGACAAGGAACCTTCAACCTTTAGCTTTGAACCCTTTACACCTTCACTTCCTCGGCAAAACTTCCCCAACGGACGAACTCGAAAGGACCCCCGACCGATCCCCAAATATGCTCATCGGTTTCGGGATCGCGTCCCCGATCGAGACTGATAAACCTGTTTTCGTCAATCTCAAAGGTGCTGTCGAGATAGGTGTTTTGACCTTTGCGAACCACCATACAACCTTTACCGGGTTCGACGTAACCTTTGAAGCTGTGACCTGTCCATTCGACGATCATGTTACAGCCTGGTAATTTTTCCAGTTGGTCTGCTTTGAGGTTGTGCAGGCGCTTGGGGTCGCGGGAGGCACCATAAAATTGTTCTTCATTCTTAACTGTGTAGTTTTCAATTTCGATGCGATCGCCATTCGTAATTAACTTTAAAACCCGCAGCCGATATGGGTCATTAATCATATAGTCATACGCTTGTTCCACCAGGAAACTCACGCCCGACAACAGTTCCAGGGGTAGGGGACGCATACAGACGCGGATATGGGCAAAGATGGGAGGATTTTCAAATGCTTGTGCTTGGTTGCTGAAATCTGCTGCCATCCAGCGAGCTAAGGTAGCAATATCAGTAGAATGCGTCATTGTTTATTAAAATACCGTTGTTGAGAAATGATCCCCCTTATTTTAAGATGCGCGATCGCTCCTCCTAAAGTTTCTTGAAACGATGAAGCCACTAGAACGAATGCAGTTGTCTTTGACGGGGCTTTCCGTTGGAGATGCCTTGGGTGAAAGGTTTTTTGGGTTGGCAGAGGAACTGAACGAAAGAATTCAACAGCGTCAAGTTCCTCCCAGACGCTGGTGCTACAGTGACGATACCGAGATGGCACTGTCTATCGTAGAGACACTATGGCGTTATGGAAGGATAGATCCCGATGCTCTTGCCGCAGCATTTGCCGAACGCTTCAACCCTTCTCGCGGCTACGGTGCAGGGGCGCAGCAGCTGCTAACAAGGCTGCAATGGGGCGCAGACTGGCGCACGGCAGCTTCGGAGATGTTCGGGGGTACTGGTTCTTATGGCAATGGTGCGGCGATGCGGGTAGCACCGTTAGGCGCTTATTTTGCTGACAATCTGGAAGCGGTGCAAGAAAATGCAATTCTTTCAGCGCAACCAACACACGCTCATCCAGAGGGAATTGCTGGAGCGATCGCTGTTGCAGTTGCGGCTGCGATCGCTTACAGGGTGGGTGAAGGTGAATTTATGTCTGGAGAGCAATTTCTCCAACATGTTGTCGAAAATATCCCGGAAAGCGAGATTCAGAGCAGCATTCGGCAAGCGATAGATATTCCGAGCGATCGCTCTCCACCTGTGGTAGCGCAACAACTGGGTTCCGGCTACAAAATTTCAGCTCAAGATACGGTGCCTTTTGCCCTGTGGTGTGCTGCCCATCATCTGGAAGACTACCAGGAAGCTTTCTGGGCGACAATTAGCGGTTTAGGCGACATGGACACAAACTGCGCCATTGTAGGCGGGATTGTTGCCCTTTCCGCACGCCAAAAAGGAGTCCCTACCCCGTGGATTCAGGCGAGGGAACCGTTGCCAGATAATTTTTCAAGCATTTTTGTTGGCGAAAGTTATTAAAAATGCAAAATCAAGTTAAAAAACTGAACGCGCTACCCGTTTTAGGTAGATGCACAGGAGATACACACAAGATTTTCTTGCTCCCCTCTCCGTGAAGGTCGAGTGGCTAAGTGTGAAGTTTTTCTTATCGCATTCAAATAGGTTTAAGCTGAAGAAAAAATCCCCTTTTTGTTATTTTTTTTTAGGTTCCTCTATCTGGGCTGGGCACACTGCTTGATAGAAATCCCCGATGATACTTCCCGATTGAATTTTTGCTTCTAGCAGCTTGTCGTTTTTACCTACGTCGATATCCCCGACAATCCGACCGCTTTGGTCAAAACGAATAGAGCGACGCCATCGGAATAAGCCTTTTTTACACTCTATTGCATGATAATTGTCCACCCCAATCGCACCATCTGCTTCCGGAGCTTGAAATAGATTCCGTCGCCAGAATTCTACAAGATTTCCCTGACGCACAATTCGCGCATCGTCGATATAGATAGGGGTATTGTCGAGGGTTTTGCTTACGGGTACCCAAGCCGCGATCGCTCTTGACGTAGCAATCATTGTCATCAAGCTGATCCCGGATACTATAGCGAGACGCGAATGTTGAAAGGTAAACAACTTAGTCATGGGATTGCAAAGATTATCGAGATGAATTAAAGGGTGATAAATGCAAGCGTCAACTGTTTTTAACGCTTACTTTTGAGTCGGAACAATAGGAACTGAGTCGTCTGTTTATCTTGGAAATTATCATCACTGACTAGAAGTAAACTTTGGCTGCCATCCGGCAAGCGGGGGCCAAAAGTCATGCCTTCCAAATTGCCCAACGGAATGCCTATTTCATCCAAGTCCAACAGCAACTTTTTCTTCACTGGCTCAATGCCGGTAAGCTCACCTTTAAGGCTGGGAACACTAGAAATATCTGTTGCCCCGCCCATTGCTGCCTGATAAATTCTCACCCTGTAACCTAACAGGCTCAAAGAACGTTCCAAGGTGAGGAAGTGCCCCCCTGCATCTAAAGATAAAAATTCCGGCAAGCCATCTTTGAGTGCCCCACTTGGAGGCGGTTCCATTTCATATAAATGTTCGGCAATCAACAGCGGTGGGCCATCGCTGAGCAAATAGTGCAAGATCCGACATTTTGCTCCCTGCTTTGAACTAATTGCTTCGCTATCCTGCATCAATGATGACTCAGTGGCAGTAAATAGACGAAACGGTTCCCCGGCTGCTGGGAGAGTACCGACGGGATTGAGGGTCAGGGCTTCAAACCCCAGGTTATTCTGGATGCCACGAGTCTGGGTTGTATTGCCACTGACGTCGGGAAGATAGCGTTCCGGGATGGGTAAGTTCTGCCGCAGACGTCCAGTTTTTAAGTCAAACTCCCCGATAAAGGGGGCAATGCCATCGCGGGCGACCCCTTCGCTAGAGATAAATACTGATTGTTGAGGAGACAGAGCAATCCCTTCCGTATCCACCGTACTCTTGGGATAGGTGTTGCCATCTTCCTTGGTTAGAAAGGTAACGTTCTCAACTTCTACTTTCTGGATGCCAATTTTGCCATCGCTGGCGTCATCGATAACCATGTTGAGAGTGTAGAACCGGGCTGGGGCAAACTTACTGCGGTCATCTGAAATTGCGTAAAAACGGTTCTGCTTCCGGTCGTAGGTCAGCCCCGATAAGCCAGAAACAGGTGTATCCTTAAATTTCGTCTTGGGTAGCTGGTATTCCCCTAAAAAGTCGAGGGATAGATCCAGAAAAACTCGATCTTGTGTCATTCCTGGCTGGACTCCGCAGGAAGTGACAAAAGTCAGTAAGGCGATCGCTATCCCCAGCACCCAAGATCGTGGTCTAAATTGCCCACCGTTCACCAGCTTTCTCCTAAACTTCACAACAAGCGCGGAAACTATCGCTTTACTGTAGCAGTCAGTTGGGTGAGAAACGCTACAACTTCTGATATTAACCAGGTCTGCTTGTATAGTTTGTTATTAACAATTTAAACTGCTCGCGCTAAAAATATTATGCAGAATTTGCTTGCTCGTCTGTGGTTGCAGCAACGTCGCTCAAGCGCTTTAGGACTGGGAATTGCTGCCGTTTTGTTCCTACTGTGTTCTGGTTCTGCCGGATGGGCAGCAACTGCGGCGGATAATAAACCCAAACCCAACCCCTTAGAGATAACGACACCCGATCCACTGCTGCCGCAGCCGCAAGTAGATCGTCCCCTGACTCCTGGAGAAATCAGCCAATTCAGGCAGGCTCTGGATGAATTAAATGCTCAGGCAGCTGCTCAGCTTAAAGCCGGTAATGCACCGGCAGCGTTTGAAATTTGGTATCGGGAATTGCGATTGCGGCGATCGCTAGGGACGGTGGAAGAGGTAGAAGCGCTAGGACGGGTTGGCGCGATCGCGTGGGAAAATAATCAAAAACTTGATTTGCAAATCATCACCAAGCGTCTGCAAGCAATTCAGGATCGGGCTTTTGGCAGGACACCAGAGCCGAAAGGCAAAACGCCGCGCCAGCAAACAAACCTGAATGGAGGCAAAACTGAAGAAATTGTTTTGTCTTCCCCTGTCTCGGCAGTGGACATAAAGCTGTTGCAAGCTTTGGGTCAAGCTTACCAGCAGATACGACTGCCAGCCCCCGCGCTGGAGGATTATCAGCTGTTGCTGGCTGATGCACGGCAGCGCCAAGATAAAGCCACAGAAGAGGCAATGCTGAAAATCATTGCCCAATTGCACCTGAACTGGTTTGATTATCCTAAGGCAGCGGCAACTTATGAGGAATTGCTGAGTTTTGCCACTCAACAGGGCGATACGGTCAACCAAGTGGTTTATCTGCAACAGCTGACTTACATTTACGACAAGGCGAAGCAACCGGAAAATTCTTTAAAAGTGAAGCAACGGCTGGCAGAAAGTTACCTCGCCATTAATGATTTAACTCAGATACCAGCGTTGAAGATAGCGATCGCTACCGATTACGAAGCTCTCAAACAACCAGATGAAGCGAGTAAAAACTACCAAGAAGCCTATAATATAGCGTGGTCTTTACAGCAGTTTGCTTCTGCCAGCGAAGCTTTGAAAAAACTAGGAGATCTCTACCGAACTTATAAACAACCTGAATATGCTTTGCAGGTTTATCAAACTCTTTTGCAGGTAGAGCGGCAGTCCTACGATTACTATAACTTGATGAAAACCTACGACCAAATCGGTCAGATTCATCTAGAACGCGGGGACTTAGCGCCAGCAAAAGCAGCGTTTGAACAAGGGTTGGAATTGGCAAGGTCGTTAAAGTATCAGGAAACTTACTTTGCCAATCAGCTAGCGCGAGTGACTCAGCAAGGTTCGCAGTAGATATCAGTTCAGAGAAAAGCGATCTCTTGTTATCTATAAGCCGCAAGCATTTCCAATCCCTAGTCAAAAATGGTCTAACTGGGCATTCTGCCCTTACAGGCGTTTGTCCCAGCAAAACAGAAAGTTTTATATTCCTTCAGAGAGAGCTAAGACCTCAGGAAGTTTCCCACCGAAGATTGATTCTGTTTGTTTTGGAAATTGATAACTTTATAAACATAAAGACAGCGCGGTTCTGAGCCTAAATATTAAATATTAGAACTGCTATCAAAATTATCTCCCTTCCTGAGATAGTCTTTCTCCCTTGGTTATAGACTTCTGTGATTTGGTGTTTGCTCTTAGAGCCAAGTAGAAATGCTTGGTTCGTTTTTTTTATCACAAGAAGAGTACATCTTAATTTTGTAAAAATGCAAGCGTGAGTTAAGTTACGGTTATAGAAATCAAGAAAAAAACTGTAAAGGTAAGGTTAATTTCTATCTTCCAGGAAGGTTTTCTGGATGTTTTAGTGGCTTACATCAGTTGTCTTTCGTCAGCTAGACAGTAATTCCACAAGCGTTTTACCTAGATATTCATACTGCGCCGGAGTGTTGTAAAGTTGAGCTGAAATCCGAATCAGCTGTTTGGGAGGTGCAGGCCAATAAATCACCGGCACCTGAATCCCAAAGCGATCGCATAACGCATCTTGTAGTGGCGGCGTTATTTGCATTTCTCCTGGGCTGTCCGGTATTTCATCCGGCAATGGCACGGTTGCCATCGAACCAATCATCTCATCGGGACACGGTAGCGACACCTGTAGCGTTTCGCAAAGTAGTTGTCGTGCTGTTAATGCCATTGCTCGGTTACGCGCCATCAATTCGCGCCATCCCCCCGGCAACAGCGAACCCAAAAACCGAATTGCCTCTGCGACACACAGATAAGCGCTGGGATCGTCGGTGCCCATCCAGTCGAATTCTAGATGAAAGCGCGATCGCTCTTTTCGGGGCGAGTTGGCACCATGACTAATCGTTAGCGGACGAATTGCCGATTGCTTGTCGCGCCGCACATATAAAAATGCGGCTCCTTTCGGGGAACACAACCACTTATGACAGTTGCCAGTGTAATAAGTCGCTCCGAGTTCCCGCAGATTCAGCGGCAGCATCCCTGGCGCATGGGCACCGTCTATCAGTGTATCGACGCCGCGCTCTGCCAGTTGGTGAGCGAGTTGCTGGATAGGAAAAATTAGCCCTGTCTGGCTGG
This sequence comes from Trichocoleus sp. DQ-A3, assembly GCF_039961975.1. Taxonomy (NCBI): domain Bacteria; kingdom Bacillati; phylum Cyanobacteriota; class Cyanophyceae; order Leptolyngbyales; family Trichocoleusaceae; genus Trichocoleus; species Trichocoleus sp. DQ-A3. The sequence goes on from NZ_JAMPKC010000046.1 coordinate 26,977, forward strand.
TTACATGATCTAGCAGCGCTAGCTTTGTTCTGGGTGAAACCTGTTCCATCACGGCTTCGATGACTTGTTCTGGCGATGTGATGGGAAAAGGTACTGTTGCCACCACTATCCGCGCCCCAGTCCGACTGGCAATGAAATTGAGCGCATTGCGGCAGGCATTGTATTCCTGATCTGTTGTCAGTAATTCGTCGTCTGGGGAGAAAGCAAGCGATGCATCGCTCGGATCGGCTAAGCCAAGCGATCGCAATATCACATTCACTCCAGTTGTCGCATTCGGGACAAATACCAACTCTTCTGGATCGGCACCCACGAACTGAGCTAACTCATCCCGTGCAGCATCCAGCAGCGGCTCAAACTCCCGCACAAAAAATCGCAAAGGTTCCCTTTCCAGTTGCGCCCGGTAGCGTTGTTGGGCTTCCAGAACCGGCAGCGGACAAGCACCAAACGAACCATGATTCAGGAACGTTACGGCTGGGTCAAGCGACCATAACTTCTGAAATTCTGAATGGCGAAGGATGAAGTCTGAAATTTTCTCTTTCATGCTTCATCCTTACAATTAAATTAATTAAACTCCCCAGGCAAGATTCGAACTTGCGACCAATCGATTAACAGTCGATCGCTCTACCACTGAGCTACTGAGGATCGTTCACTCAATCTTTTCAACAGTTACTAATATTAGCGAGTGCCAATATAACTTGTCAAGCCCTTTTATAGTTTTCTGAGAAATTTTTTTGAGCCGAATGAATGTTCAGTTATTTCTGGTTCAAACGCCACTCAGCCAGACGCTCGCGAGCTTTAGCATCCAGGGAATTCGCTAAAAAACGCCCCGACGAATGTTTCTTGGGTCTATTTTTGCGTATAACCGCACGAGCGGTTAATTCTACGTCGTAACCCAGCTGTTGCGCTGACATCCATTCTGCGCCATACCCCACTACTGTTAATTGCTGCGCCCGATCTGATGTAGCGACAATCAAGCGCCGTGCCGATCTGTAGGGATTGTAACGAAAGGAGGCACAGGTTTTTTCGATGTAAGTATCTGCTGTCTGCCCAAAATCCGTGTAATAGACTGATAGCTCGTGGGTGATAGATTCACAATTACTGCGTGTGTCTTGATACTGGGCATCAAATACAACTTGAGTTTCAAAGCCCTTAAAAGCGCTGTAATTGACCAAAGCCTCAATTAATTCAAGACGAGCTGCTTCTAGCCCATTGCGATCGCGGGTTCTTTGCAGGTAAGACCATAGTCCAATGACGTTGTAGCCGTCAACGAGCAAAACAGCCTGCGGGGATGGGCGTTGCATTGTTTTAAGCCAAGATTTTTTAGGTGAAAATAACTATTTCATCATCTTAACAATATAGTCAAGTCAGTTCTGTCGTCCTTTTTGCAGAACTAGGCAAAGCCTGCCCAAAAATAGTTTTTGGTTACAAGGAGGAATCTTGGGTTTGCAGGAGGCGTTGTCTTAAGCGTTTGGGTTCTCCTCGATCCACTACGCAGCCCTGCTCTAGTAAGAATGCCCCGTCGGCATAATTTAACTCATCTAATCGATGCGTGACCCAAAGGGCAGTCAGACCCCGGCTTTTCACCAAGCTTTGCACTTGCGCGACTAAATCCAACTGAGAATCCGGATCGAGCAGGGCGGTGGGTTCATCTAATAGTAAGACTTCCGATCGGCGGGCGATCGCACCGGCAATGGCAATTCGCTGTTTCTGACCCCCACTCAGAGCATAGATGGGGCGTCGTTCCAGCGCGAGTAAATTAACCGCTGCCAGTGCTTGCTCTACCCGCCCGCGTATCTCAGCGGGCGAGAGATTTTCCTCCACCAGCCCAAAGGCAACATCAGCCCCGACTGTCGGCATCACCAACTGATGATCGGGATTCTGGAAGACAAAGCCAATTGGGTTTAATATCTGAATTTCTCCTGCTTGGGGACGCAACAGCCCAGCCAGTAATCTCAACAATGTTGATTTTCCACTGCCGTTGGTGCCCAAAAGCATCCAGAATTCACCCTTGGGCACCTCCAGAGAACAGGAATCTAAGACTTTCTCCCCTTTAGGCCAGTTGAAGCAAAGGTCTTTGACTTGAATGGCAGGCTTGACCATTTCGACACCAGCAGGAAACGTGTTCATTCAGCGAGGGCGAAGAAGCCGGGAGGTCTTCCAGCCGATGCTGTGCTGGATTTCTGAGATATCTGAACGGCAACAATCTCGCTACTGAGAATGCCGATTTTTTTCTCCGGCTGGCGTTCGCAAGTGAGTTCTAACAGTTGCGCGTTGCCAGAGCGGATTGCATTCAGAATTTCTTGGTAAACGCTTTGGGCATCTTCGTCTGACTTCCGTTGCACCGACAACGACATCGGCGTATTTTTCAAAATTAGGTCGATTGTAAACATGAGTTAAGCAATTGCAATTAAATATCGGCTCCACATCCCTAGTATCTCAGACGCGAGCCAGTTGCTGCCCGATGGGAAAATTCGTTGAGCAGGGGAGAAAGGATTTCATCTTCGCCTCTATCTTGGCGTTGGTAAGTTTCGCAATTCCTTTCCTAGCCTGGACTTTAAGCGCACTCACTTCCTGAACTGTCGCGAGTGATGAACATCTGCGATCGCATCTGTCGCCCCTACCGCTAAATATTAAAATGAGTTAAATAAATTTACCCAAAACTGTGCAAGTTGGACATAATAAGATTAAACTCAGTAAAGAATCGTAAACTAGATTGACATCCTAGTTTGTTTTCTGCGTAGCCCATCTAGTTACAGGTGGAGCCAGCAGAAATCGCGATGACTGTACTTATAACTAACCTGTTTGGAGATTTGCTGTCATGACTATCGCAGTCGGACGCGCGCCAAGTTCAAGAGGGTGGTTTGACGCCATTGACGACTGGCTCAAGCGCGATCGCTTCGTATTTGTCGGCTGGTCCGGCCTACTGCTATTCCCCTGCGC
>NZ_JAMPKC010000047.1:0-29357 GCF_039961975.1 Trichocoleus sp. DQ-A3
ATCACCCTACTCTCCAGATTTCAACCCGATTGAGCTTTGGTGGTCACACCTTAAGTCTTTTTTACGACAGTTCTCTCCAACCACAACAAAAATGGTTGATACTTTGCTTGCTACTGCACTTGATTTAGTCAATCCAAAACACCTACGCAACTGGTTCACAAACTGCTGCTACTGTACTTCATGAACTTGCAATCTGCTGTAATCATGTTTGCTGCGATGGCATTGGGTGTCATTGGTTCGGCTGTAGGAGTGCAAGGAAGTTTCGACGGCAAGCTTCACTACTGCCTGCCGATTGAAGGTGGTTGTACCGAAAATGTTAGACCTGATTGGATGGGACTCCCTGCTGGAGCGATAAATGTGCGACGAACCCAAGGATCTGCGGGAGCGAAACTGCTTGGTTCATTCGTGTCAATCGCTGGCTTTGGAGTATCGATGACATTAGCGTGATCGCTTTTAGAGAAGGAATCAGAACAGCAGAAATACAAGACTATCTGGGATGCGGCTAGTTTACAAAAAGCAAAACTTCAAGCCCAGATTGAGTTTGAGGCATTTAATCAGAAAGCAATGTTAGAAGCCGCTGAAGTTGCTTACGCCACATTTGAGCCATACGAGCAACCGTTACTGGATGGGCATGACTCGCTCAATACCAGCAACATAATTGAACCGACCAAAACACCAGAGCAGCAGGTAAGTGTTCCTCCAACATCTGGTAGCCCGACAGAGGAAGGATTGTCAGGCACCATCCTAAACAAAGACTCAGAAACAATCGGCATGGCAATCTTAGATGGACTGGTGGGTTCTCGCCGCTCTACCCTGCTTGTAGGTAGCACCGGAGCAGGTAAGTCTGTTACCGAGGCATACCTTCTCTCTAAATTTCAACAGCGTTATCCAAATGCAGAAATCTGGGTGATCGCTCAAAAGAATGATTCTTTCGGTGGACTGGATAAAAAAAGCAGGGTAACGCTCTTTGACGCCCTTGACCCCACCGCTGCGCTCCAAACTATAGATCGCATTCACGGTATTTACGATAAACGCCGCAGGTTGCCCGAAAGCGCCAGAACCGACCTCAACCCAGTGCGGTTAATTCTTGCTGATTGGCTGAGTATCAATCAGGCACTAGAGGAATTAAAGAACGAAGAACCCGTTAAAAGCTCTAAATATTTAACCAAACTGGCAGACATCATTTACAACGGACGTGAGCTAAATGTCTGTTTGATTGTGGACTTACAGAGCTTCAATTTAGCTGCCATTGGAATGAAAGCAGACCGGAACAGTCGTAAAAACTTTAACCTCGTTGGATTGGGAAACTACTCAGTCGATGAGTTTGGCAGCATTAACGAATCTTACGGCGTGTTATCCAACATGATTGGGAATAAAGACATGGTTGCCGACGAGGATGAACGGTCAGTTTTGCTAGCAACATTCAAAGAACTCAAGCCAATATCCAAGGATAATCAGCGCCCAATTATCTTCACCACATTAGAACCTAGCCGGGTTGCTTTACTTCCAGATTTAATGCACTACAAGCCTGGTCAATCGGTACGGATAAAGTTAGAGGGATATACCCCTGAATACCTGAATCGAATTCTGAGTCTTGAGTTTGACATTGGTACTCCGGCACAAGAAGAAGTACCTGGTGAGACAGCAGAAGTCATTCATGACAATGCTCAAGCTAAGGAAGTTTTGAGAAGTTGGTTTGCAGGTAAAGGATGGGTAAAAATCGGCACTGCGCGAACAATGTGCAAGGCACTTCGCAACCTAACTAAAGATACAGATGAGGTGCGTTTGCTTATTAATGAACTCGTTCGAGCATCACTGGTGAACGTAAATGACGCTGACGAATTTAACGTGGATGTGACCTCCTGACCAGACGCGAGAACCCTGGTCAAAAGCGCTAAATTCAATATTCGGTCAGTTAGGTCAGAAACGGTCAGACCCTTATGCAATAAGAGTCATAGCGGTCATCACTTCCGGTAATATCCCTGACCTCTGACCTCTGACTGACCCATCCATGACCGTTCTGTGACCTACCTGTGACCAATAGGTTACTAACCTCAATAAAGAATAGGGATGAATAAGTTTGTTGCCCAATTAATTGAACTAATTATGCGCTCGCTCCCAGATTCATTCGTGGAAGAAATCAATGCCGCCAGCTTAGATGAGTTGGATGAGAGAGGGCTAATCATCTGGGCAGATGGAGACAGCGATGAGAACTAAAAGCCGCAGAAGAATCAAAAATCTTTCAATCGCCAGTTTATTGATCGCCTGTAGTTTCGTTTTCGGTTCCAATTGGGACTTCGCCTTTGTATTCCAATCGAGAACTCTGGGTTACTTGTGGAAGTAAAACAAGCCCATTGGCCTCTACAACCAGAATTTTAGCAGCAGATATGAGTTCAACCCACCTTGGCTGTTCGACAAGATTTATCAACCCAATTAATTAAAAATCAATGGAGACTGAAAGCCGTTCTCCGAGTTCTGAGTTTGAGCAGAGAATCGAAGCTCTCCGTAGAATTCCTCTAGAACCAATCGATTACTGCACTCGTTGGGTAGCTCTTAACCCGAATAAAGGCTACAGAAAGAGCTGTATTAACGCTTTAGCTAAAGCGACTGGATTGAGTTCTCACACGGTCAAGAATTGGGGAGCTAACTTTACCCGAAGACCCCAGAATCTCCCTCATCTACTCCGGCAACTTGACCTGCTCAATCAACCCCTTCAATTGGTGAAGACTGGAGCAATCACCCTTCCTCCCGACTTCCCACAACAGTAGTTGGTCGTGATTCAGTATCAGTTCTTGTGTTTGTTAATTCTTTCTAAGAAGTATGCTTTACCAATTTAGCAATTTTAACGTCTTTCAATTTTCCAAAACCAATGGTTTTTTAGTTTAAAAGTTTCCTGGCTATATGGTGAAGTATAGAAAGAAATATCTTTATTGTCTGACCTGTAAATAACGGTGTCACTCCTATCCATCCCATAGTCCTGCTGCCAGAACTTAATGATTGTTGTCTCTTTTTCTTTAGTAATTGTTACTCTTCCTCTGTTGGATTTGACACCCCCATTTGCCAGATAGTTATATTTGCAAGGAAGCTCAACACCAGAAGTCAGCTTTCCTGAATCTACTAAAGCGACTACCGCTTCAAAATCGGCTATTTTTGAATGAAAGCTGATTGGTGTAGTATAAGGAGTTTCGCTAAAAAAGACAGATGAGCAAATTACTAAACTCATTCCCCAAGGAATTAAAGCTTTTTTTCTTTCTCGTGCTTTGATGTGCTTCAAAAAAGAGAAATTGAGTCCGATTAACGCAGCTCCCGTCTTTAAATAAGTAAATGTTTTTGGAAGGAACGCCGCAAAAAAAACCCAGATAGGAATGCTAAGAATGCATAAAGTTGCTGCCCAAGCTACAGAATGCAATACGCCTAAAGTAATTTTTCGAGATGAATAGTTATCTGAATGCATTGACCACCAAGATGGCCATAGGCAAAGGAGAACAAAAAATAAATGAAAATCTCCCAAAAGCAGCAAAGATGTTAGGTGCCATTGGCTTAGCCACTCACTCCATTGGCAGCGAAAAAACTCAGGCAGTAATATTAATAAGCCGATAAACGCAACGATTCGCGAAAATATTTTAACTTGGGGAGTCAAAAATGACTGCTGATTGGATGCACCACCGGAACTATCATTCATGGTTTAGGCTGAAATCAAAAGAGAAAAGTATTTAGGACACCCTGTATTTCATCTGAAAAATATCTGGATGTTAAAATCCTACAAAGCTTCACTTAGATTTTCCGAAGCTAAGTTGTTGGAACTTACTTTTTGACACTATCTTTTATGCCCCTCAAGCTTTCCCAATCAACCCTAAGCGGTGAGAGGCTGTATCGCACATAGTATTTTTACTGAGTTTTGATTCAGCGTGCTTTTAATCAAGCTTTGAGATGAAGCTGGCTGAGGTAGATTGCACTCCAGTTCGTCCCCATTGGCACCCAGTCATTGAAAAGCCTCTGCTGTTTTTGAGCGACGGTTTCGCGATCATTGCCGACCCCAAGTGTGCATATAATTTTACTATTACGCACAGTTAGTCGCCGCATGTCTCATGTCAGTCACCCCCATCCGCAAATATCGTAATCTGAACTCGGCGTATAATTCGACGCGGTGTAAAAATGGATTCCGTCGCGCTCTAGAAGAAAATGAGCGCAGTCCGCTGACCATTCGCAACTATCTGTGCGACCTCGATGCTTTCATCCGATGGTTTGAATTCCAGCAGCAATCAGAATTTTTCCCAGAGTTAGTGACCGCAGTTGACTTGCGCGAGTACAAGCGCGATTTATCCCATTCCCTCAAACCCCAGAGTATCAACCGCAAGTTGACAACCATCAAGGTGTTTTTGAATTGGGCACTCTCCGCGGGGATGATTCCATCCGTTCCGAAAATCCCCAAAGTCGTGAAAGAAAATCGTCGGGGAATCCGTTGGCTCAATCGCAGCGAACAACAGGCATTACTCACCCGGGTAGAGCAGGGTGGTCTTGAGCGGGACTTGATTATTGTCAGATTACTATTGAATACCGGGCTGCGAGTTTCTGAGCTTTGCGACCTTCACTGGTCTGACATAAAAATCACACCCAACAAAGCAATTTTGATTGTGCAATCCGGGAAGGGGGCGAAACGTCGAGAGATTCCACTCAACCATGATGCTCGGTCAGCACTCATAGAAATCGGTTATTACAAAAATCGTGGAGCCGTAAGACCCATCTTTATTGGGCAGCGGGGGCAACTCACCCCTCGCGGTATCCAAAGTCTGATTGAAAAATACAAAGGAGATTTGGAAGATTTCTCGCCCCATTCTCTCCGGCATACCTTTTGTAAAAATTTAATTGACGCCGGTGTTGGATTGGAAATGGTTGCAGCTTTAGCTGGGCATGAAAGTCTGGAAACCACAAAGCGATACTGCGAACCTTCTCCAGAAGATTTAGCCCTAGCTGTAGCGCTAATTAGTCAGGAGGAGTAAATCAAGTCTTTATCCCAGCCTTGATTTTGCACTGCTAACAAGCAATGAATACCTCAGGTGGGACTCAATTCCACAAAACCCAAATCGCTATCAGGCTACATCTGTGGCTCTACTCGGTGATTGGGTACTTCGGGACAACGCTCAACTCGTTCTAGTTGATAGCCTTGTTTCTCTAACCGTTCCACAAATTCATTCGGGTCAGAGTTCGTTTCTGATTGAGGTGATGGTTGTGTCAATTGCCTAATTTTCTTGAGTTTAGCTTTCCGTCCCATTGGCTTGTTCCCTTTTAGTGATGCAATCACTTGGTCTAGCCGACCTTGAAGGTTGCGTAATCTGTCGGAATTTTCTTGTGGCTACTAATAATTGCAGTTGCGAATGACTGACTCAACATCTTTTATTTTAATTAGCCATCAATCTCATTGACTCCCCATGCGAACTCAACCCTACCTCCTCACCCTACTCACACTATTTACAGTCCTGACGCCTCAGCATGGGGTAAGTGCCACCTTAAGTCCTACTGAACTTTCAAGTAGGAATGAAACCCAAATTGTTCAAGCAGATGTTCTAGTGGCAGATTCATCCCGACAAGGCGAACCAGCAGCCCAAGCCAGAAGAGATAGATCGGAAAAAGCGAAAGCGCTGATTGCGATCGTTTTCGAGTTGATTTCATTGGGAAAAATTGACCAAGCCCTGCAAGCCGCTCACTCTATCCCAGTTGAATCTGCCAAAAATATTGTGTTGTCTGATATCGTTTATCGGTTGGCTGCATTGGGAAAAATTGACCAAGCCCTACAACTCGCTCAACAGATTCAAGATGAGCATTCTACAGGTGAAGCGTTGTCTAGGATCACTGGACACTTGGCTGTATCAGGAAAAATCGACCAAGCCCTAAAATTGGCTCAAACCATCCCAGATGAATCCTTTAAAAACTCAACGTTGTATGGCATCGCTGACTACTTAATCGCATCAGGAAAAATCGACCAAGCCCTAAAATTGGCTCAAGCTATTCCAGATGAATCCACCAAAGACGTGGCGTTGTCTGGCATCGTTTTCAAGTTGACTTCATTGGGCAATTTCGACCCCGCTGTTGCTCTGGAAGTTGCTCAACAGATTCAAGAAAAATCTTCCAAAGATTCAGCGTTATCTAACATCGTTTCTCTGTTGGCTGCATCGGGAAAAATCGACCAAGCCATACAAATAACCCAAACCATACCCGATGAATCCTCCAGAGCCTCAATGCTGTCTAGCATTGCTCAACAGTTGCTTTTATCGGGAAAAATCGACCAAGCCCTAAAACTCGCTCAAACCATCCCCGCTCAATCTGAAAAAGACTCAATATTGGATGATATCGTTGCCGAGTTGGCTGAATCGGGAAAAATCGACCAAGCCCTGCAACTGACTCAACAGATTCAAGCTCAATCTAGAAAAGACTCAGCGTTAGGTAGCATCGGTGAACGCTTAGTTTCATCGAAAAAGTTTGCTCAAGCCCTGCAAGTGGCTCAACAGATTCAAGATCAATCCTCCAAAAACTTAGGCTTGGTTAGCATCGTTGCCAAGTTGGCTGAATCGGGAAAAATCGACCAAGCTATACAACTGGCTCAACAGATTGAAGATCAATCCGCCAGAGACTCAGCGTTACGTAGCATTGCCGAACAATTCGCTGTATTGAAGAAATTCGACCAAGCCCTGCAACTGACTCAAGACATTAAAGATGAATCCTCCCAAGGGGCAACCTTGTTTTACATCGCTCAACAGTTGATTGAATCGGGAAAAATCGACCAAGCCTTGCAACTGGCTCAAGACATTAAAGATGAATCCTCCAAAGCCAGCGTGTTACATACCCTCGCTCTACAATTGGCTGAATCGGGAAATTTCGACCAAGCGATACAAGTCACGCAAACCTTGAAAAATAAATACGATCAAGCCGCGACATTGGCTCTGATCGCGCATGATTTAACATCAGATGGACAAACTGAATTAGCCTCGCGCATTTTAAACCAAGCCCTTGAAATGGTTACATCTTATTAGAGTAGTCTTCTAGCAAGGAAACCCAGTCGAAATACCGGGGCGTTGCTCGTGATGTGGTATTGTCCTAAGCCCTTGAGAACGCTCCATCTAAATTGAATAGGATGTCCGCGAGGTAAGTGTCCGCAAGCTACCGATGATATAACCATTGAGAAGTGGATTACCTGCTCCAAAACGGCGCAATGAATTAAGAAAGCTCTAGGAACCTGTCTTTGCTGACTCGCATCCGGTCGATTTAGATAGTAATTTGCACTTCATCTGTTAAATTATCAAGCATCACCAGTGTTTGATACCTTCCGATATCGTGTTGTTTGCCAAAAACGACTCTTTCTATCACACAGCTCTAACTCAGATGAGCAATCCAGGAATTCCATTGCGCGTCATCGCCGCTTACTCAGGACACCGGGACTTATCCCAACTGGCAGCGTACCTGGAAGTGAGGGACGAACAAATCTTGGGAGCCGCAGCCACCCTATCAATGCTCTCCCCAATAGTGGGGCAGGTCGGAATAGTCCTGTATGACGACCTAGATAACACTAAGGATTTCGAGTTGAATGATAATTTAGTGAAACCACAAAATAGGTAGCGAAAATAAAGTTTTAGGCGATTTCATTAACAGTTTCCCTATCTTTCACCCTCCTAGAATCCACTAACCTAAACGGTGGCGTTTTAGAGTTGTCCCAGTTTAATGCGGTGGTCGATTGAACAAAAAATTAGCAGCGGCTTTGTGATCGCACTCATGCGACAAAAGGCGATCACCCGAATAGCAGTTGCAGCAGTAAATTGAAGCGTGGCAACTGATGCCGTTAATTGATCGCGGCGTGACGTGTGCCCTAAACCAGATACTGAAGATGACGCAAGTTGAGTACTCGCCCAGTTGACCCTGTGCTACCGTTAAGTTACATTAAATAACGGTTGCCCGATTTAAAATATAGATGCCGAAGATTGTTGACCATGAGCAATATCGCAAAGAGTTGCTCCACAAGTGCTTTGACCTGTTTGCCCAGAAAGGATACGCTTCCATCACAACTCGACAGATTGCTAAAGAGTTGGGCGTATCAACCGGAACACTCTACTACTACTTCCCACGCAAGGAGGATATGTTTGAGCAACTGGTTGAAGAAATGAGTCAAGAGTATCTCCAAATCTTCGCCAGCGAATTAAAAGACGGGCAAACGCTATCGGAGCGATTTGAGGCACTCGCCAACTTCGCAGTTAGGTACGAAGACCGTCTGATTAAAGACATCTGTATGATGGTTGATTTTTGTCAGCAGCAAGGTATCGAGGCAGTTCGCAATAACCCAGCCTTTGAACGAATCAGACAACGGGACAGGCAGGCTTTTGCCGACTTGTTTGGAATTTCAGACCTTGCCCTTGCAGACTTTGTGATGAGTCAACTTATGGGCTTGATGTTAATGCGCTTGGAAGGGAATGACATCCCAATTTTCGAGCAAGTCACACTCCTTGGAAAAATGTTGATTAATTATATAGAAAAATGAAAAACTCAATCATCCTGCAACGGCTAAAGCCTCTTAATCGCTGGACGAGCGCACTTATTGTTTCGGGAATTGCCATCACAAGTGGCTCACTCTACTACAGCATTTCTCAGTTTGGACAAAAGCCTGCCGAACCTGTGGCACCGGCTGCACCGACTATTCAGCCAATCACAGCGTTGGGACGACTAGAACCCGCCTCAGAAGTAGTGCGAGTGGCTGCCCCAGCAACGCTAAATAATGATCGGGTAGCTCAACTGCTGGTTAAGCGAGGCGATCGCGTCCAGGCAGGTCAGGAGATTGCGATTCTCGATAGTCGTGATCGCTTGCAAATGGCTTTACTTGAGGCGCAGTCGCGAGTTAGCACAGCTCAAGCAAGACTGGCTCAAGTCAAAGCAGGGGCAAAATCTGGAGAGATTGCCGCTCAGCAAGCCGAAATTACTCGTCTTCAAGAAGAGTTGCGGGGCGAAATGGCGACTCAATCCGCCATTATTGCTCGTCGGCAATCTGAGGTTAATGTCGCACAGGCAGACTATAACCGCTATCTAGGTTTGTATCGGGAGGGGGCGCTCTCGGCGTCCACCTTGACCAAAGGCGACTCACGTTGGAAACGGTACAGGCACAACTTAACGAAGCTAAAGCCAGTCAGAATCGCACGACTGACACGTTGCGTGCCCAGACTAATCGAGCTAGGGCTACTCTAAACCAGATTGCCGAAGTTCGCCCTGAAGATATCCAGGTGGCGCAAACGGAGGTAAATCAAGCAGTTGCAGCAGTTAAACGGGCTGAGGCTGAGTTGAAAGAGGCAACCATTCGCGCACCGATCGCAGGGCAAGTTCTGGAAGTTTATACCCAATCCGGTGAGGCGATCGCTGACGAAGGTATTGTTGACCTGGGAAAGACTGACCCAATGGAAGTGGTTGCAGAAATCTACCAGAGTGACATTGGCAAGATTCGCAGCGGTCAATCAGCGATCGTTACTGGTGAGGGGATTTCTGGAGAACTGCGGGGAACAGTTCGCCAAGTTGGGTTGCAAGTCAGCCAGCAAAAAGTCTTCAGCAATCAGCCCGGACAGAACCTCGATCGCCGTGTCGTTGAGGTCAGAATTCGCCTCAATTCAAAGGATAGTCAACAAGTGGCAAGCCTAACCAACTTGCAGGTACAGGTCGCCATTCAACCGCAAGTGAGTTTGAAGTAAAAAATAACGGTCGCCCGATATCTAAACTTTGTGCTTGCGTGTCATCACAGAAACCTACACCAGGAAATGAATACTATGCTTCAAGGCACATATCTAATTCTTTGCATTCTGGGAATTGCTTTACCCTACTCCCAATTCATCCCATTTCTACTTGAAAATGGACTTGATTTAGAACGTTTCTTTGAGCAGCTTTTTATCAATCGAATTTCTGCGTTCTTTGGTATGGATGTCCTGGTTTCATCTCTTGCTCTGTGGACATTTGTGTGGGTTGAAGGTTCACGACTCAAAATGAAAAACTTGTGGATTTATATCGCCAGTAGTTTAATAGTTGGGGTTTCGTTAGCACTACCGCTGTTTCTCCTCGTGCGGCAACGCAAGCTTGAAGAAACCACTCCATTAGATCAAATAGTTTAGTCTTAAAGATGCTCTTGCTTTAACCAAGCTCCCAGTCATTTTCTGCTCTCCAACTTTATACTCTCTTAGTTCAAATACTCAACTTATGTTGCGTAAACTACTTCGCAAAACACCTCTAGCCTGGTTACAGGTGAAGCGAGAAAAAACCCGCTTCTTTGTTGCCTTAGCTGGAATTGGCTTCGCCGATATCCTGATGTTTTTCCAGCTTGGACTGATGGAGTCTGCCTATGTTTCTGCTACGGGGATGCACTACAGGCTACGTGGCGACCTGTTCTTGCTAAATTCTGTGTCCGATAACGTGCAGACTATCAAACCCTTCTCGCGTTCCAGGTTATTTCAAGCAGCAGGCACAGACGGCGTAGCTTCTATTAATTCTCTCTATCTAGGAATCGGAAGATGGCGTAATCCTGCTAATCGAACCTTCTGGCAGGTACAAATTTATGGTTTCAACCCCAGTAACCCAGCAATGGATGTGCCAGATGCTGCACCTGAATTGAATAAACTCAAGATGTTGAATTATGTACTTTATGACCAGGCAGCGCGACCCGATCTGGGTAATGTTGCTAGTCAACTTCAGCAATCTAAACCGCTTCCAGCTCAACTGAATGACTTACAAATTCAAGTCACTGGTGTCTTCACAATGGGAGCCTCTTTCTCAGCTGATGGCAATTTGATTGTGAGTGACTCTAGTTTCTTGCGTCTGTTTCCAGAACGCCAAGCCGATGATATCGATGTCGGTCTAATTACGTTGAAACTGGGTGCAGATATCGAGCAAGTGCAAGCAAATATAAAAGCCAAATTGCCGAATGATGTGCTGGTTCTGACCAAAGAAGAATTTGTCCAACGGGAGAGAAACTATTGGAGTCAAGTTAGTCCGATCGGCGTTATCTTTGGCTTCGGAACTATCGTGGGATTTTTGGTGGGAACGGTAATTGTTTATCAGATTCTTTACTCTGATGTTTCCGATCACCTACCCGAATACGCCACGCTCAAAGCAATGGGTTACGGTGATCGCTTCTTAGTTGGTATTTTGCTTCAAGAGGCTTTGATTCTGGCAATCCTGGGTTTTATGCCGGGATTCGTGATTTCACTTGGGCTTTACGGACTAATAGCACAAGCGACGCTACTTCCCGTCAAGATGTCGCTGGATCGTCTGGTACTCGTGTTGTCTTTGACGCTTGTAATGTGCATTGCATCGGGAGCGATCGCAATGAGGAAATTACAGGCTGCTGACCCAGCTGATATTTTCTAACTTCACACAATTAATAACCTTAACCCTCATATAAAACCCTGATGTAATGGTGAACACGCTTATAGCTCCTCTGGTTGCGATCGCAGCCCTTGACAGCCTCAATCCAACTGCAACGGCAATTCAGGTTTACCTGCTCAGCACTCCAAAACCGATTGCTCGTTCCGTGTTATTTATCCTTGGTGTCTTTTTGGCCTATTGGGCGGCTGGGTTGCTCATCGTTCTTGGTTTTGGCAAGGTAATTACAACCTTGATGAGCAGTGCAGGTTCATTTTTGTCAAACCCAATTATCTATGTCCTCCAATTCATCATTGGCGCTGTGATGCTTGCCGTTGGCTGGACACTAAACACGGCTAACGAGCAGAAAGCTGTAAAACATCCGAAAAATATTAAACCGACTTATGCCTTTTTACTTGGACTTGGCGTAACCTTTTGGGAATTTCCAACAGCGCTTCCCTATCTAGCAGCACTCGAACGAGTGATTCAAGCAAGACTCGATCTACTTCCCATTATGAGTGTTTTGGGTATCTACAACGTCGTGTTCGTTCTGCCCCTAATTATTTTGCTGGGGATTTACATTGTATTTCAAGAGTCGGCTGCTGCTCGGTTGAATGCCATCAACCGCTCAATTAACAAGTTTGCCCCTAAAATTCTGCGCGTCATTTTGATTTGCCTTGGTGCAGTCCTCATCGTTGATTGCGTTGCCTACTTGTTTGGTCATCCTTTTTTGCCTTCATAACTTTAACAATTACCCTATCCCTAACTAAGCCGCTATGCAAACTCTAAAGTCCTCAGATTCTACTCAGTTTTCCAGCAGTGAACCTGTTATTTCTATTCACCAGCTCAATCACTATTTTGGTGAAGGAGAACTGCGAAAACAAGCGCTATTTGATATCAATCTCGACATCCATTCGGGAGAGATTGTGATTATGACTGGACCATCAGGGTCTGGTAAAACGACGCTGCTAACGCTAATGGGAGGCCTACGTTCAGCACAGGAAGGTAGCTTGAAAATTCTGGGGCAAGAAATGAATGGAGCGAGTAAAAACGAGATGAGGTTAGTGCGACAGCAAATTGGCTATATTTTCCAAGCACACAACCTGTTAACTTTCCTTACAGCTAAGCAGAATGTGCGAATGTCTCTAGAGCTACACGATCGCTATCTAGACCAAAATATGGATGAGATAGCAACCGATATTCTCAAGACAGTCGGTTTAGGAAATCGTGTTGATTACTACACCGATAATCTATCTGAGGACAAAAGCAACGAGTAGCGATCGCGCGTGCTTTGGTAAGTCATCCGAAAATTGTTCTAGCAGACGAACCTATCGCTGCACTGGATAAAAAATCAGGACGAGATGTGGTAGAAATGATGCAGAAATTGGCAAAGGAACAAGGCTGCACTATTTTGCTAGTGACGCATGATAATCGGATTTTGGATATTGCCGATCGCATTGTTTATATGGAAGATGGTCGCTTGGCCACCAACCCTGATGCTGTTGCACTCGTGGAATAGCGATCGCTTTCGCTTATCGATCGCTATTCACTATCGCTAACCCATCGTACAAATAATTAATCCCGCCTACTTAGATCGTATTGTTGGGCTACTGTAAGTCACGGTACATGATTACACGTTGATCAATGGGCAATCCAGCCTCAGCTTCTTTACGCCTGAGCTGCTGAAAACCAACGGTGAGTTCAACCTCAGCCAAAATCTGAAACCCAAGTTTTGCATAGAACGGTGCGTTCCACTCAATGTCACGAAAGGTCGATAACAAAATCCGGCGATAGTCCTGGCGTTTTGCCCACACACAAACTGCCTCGACAAGTTCACGTCCAATGCCTCTACGTCCATAAGATGGATGTACGTCAATTTGTTGTAGATAAGCGTTTCCATCAACATCCTGCGCGATCGCATACCCTACAGACGTATCAAGATCGTCTACAGCAACCCATACCCGTCCGGCTCGAAACTGTTGGGTTACGAAGTCTAACGAGAGGGGTTCAGCATCAATCACAAAGGCGTAAGGCGTGTCAACAAACAAGGTTGCTGCGGCTCGTTCGATCTGGGCCAGCGTTGCTAAATCCTCAATTCGAGCGGCTCGAATCTTGTAGCCTGGGAAAGGAGTTTTCATAGAATGTCGAGATCCATACCTGATGACAAAACTTTTAATGCGGTTTTAGTAAACTCACTTGTGGCTTCGCTGACCAATACGTTTGTCTGGTTTGCAGTCACGTTTTGGGTGTATCTTCAAACCAAATCTGTACTGGCTACATCGGTCATGGCAGGTGTGTATCTCGTGACAGTCGCCATCTCTGGATTTTTCCTCGGCTCTCTGGTTGATCGATATAAAAAGAAAATAGCAATGATGCTTTCAAGCATCTGTTCTCTGTTTTTATACCTACTCGCCTACATCATTTTTATTTCTACAGAGCCATCGGTCTTTACCGATCCTTCAAGCGTCATTCTTTGGGTATTCATTATCCTCGCACTAGTTGGTGCGATTGCTGGAAATTTACGCGCGATCGCGCTTTCAACACTCGTGACGATCTTAATCCCGGATGCAAAACGAGATCGGGCAAACGGTCTGGTTGGTACTGCAAATGGCGTATCATTCCTCGTTGCTTCTATATTTAGCGGTCTGGCAATCGGTTTTCTCGGCGTATTTTGGATGCTGATTTTTGCGATTGGACTGACCATTCTCGTGATTATCCATTTATGGACAGTATCCATTCCTGAACCGGGAATCATTCATGTTGATGGTCAAACGAACCGTATTGATATTCCCGGAACGATTCAAGCCATACATCTTGTCCCCGGACTTTTCGCACTGATTTTTTTCAATAGCTTCAACAACTTCTTAGGCGGAGTCTTCATGTCCCTAATGGATGCCTATGGCTTGTCTCTCGTTTCGGTACAAGTCTGGGGCGTTTTGTGGGGGTTCTTGAGCTTAGGATTCATCGTTGGCGGGTTAGTTGTCGCCAAGAAAGGCTTAGGAAAAAATCCACTCCGAACGCTCTTTCTGTCCAATATTGTCATGTGGACGATTGCTATTTTCTTTACGATTCAGGCATCTATCGTCCTGCTGACGAGTTGTTTATTTGTTTACTTATGCCTGATTCCGGTGGTGGAAGCTTCAGAACAAACCATCATCCAAGCCGTAATACCTCCTGAACGTCAGGGGCGCGTATTCGGGTTCGCTCAAAGTGTTGAACAAGCAGCATCGCCCCTAACTGCATTTATGGTCGGTCCGCTCGCCCAATTCATCTTCATCCCCTTTATGACCACGGGCGCAGGTGTGGAGCTGCTGGGTAATTGGTTTGGCACCGGAACCGATCGAGGCATTGCGCTTTTATTTACAGTGACTGGAGCGATCGGACTAATCGTCACATTAATAGCGATGCGGTCACGTTCGTATAGAAAATTATCAGCGAATTATCAGAAGCACTAGAAGGATATGGAATTACGAACAGAATCATTGTTCAATTGATGAACACAAAGTTTTGATCGCTCCCCATAATTTGTCTAATCTGCGCCGAATTTCTTTTTCAATTGGGCAACCAAATTGCAGCAGTAGCAATCCCCACTTTAGTGCTGCAATTCACCGTTTATGAGACAAGTTTCTGAGGTTGATACAACGCACCTCAAACCTAGTATTGCCGTATCTCATAACCCATCTTTTTATCTGTGTCTCGTAAACCACTGAATAGATTGTGAAAGATTTCAGTCGTTTAACTGAGTAATTCACCTAGTCGGGGGATTTGCAATTACGAAAATTCGTTTAGCAGCTTTGTCTAGAAAGGAGTATCGCTCACTGACAAATAGCCTTTAGTTCTACAGATTTAGAAAATTTACAAATCACCTTATCTAATCCGTAAAAAATTTGAAGTTTAGGTGATAATAGCATATCTGCCAATCTCAGCGAAAGTACCGAGATCACAGCTTCATACAAACTTTATATTTTTTTTAAAGCTCTAATTGATTCCAATAGCCATAAATCAAGCAATTGAAGTAATAATAAGCTTCTAAAAATAATTCATAGGAAAATAAAGTTCCTGTTAAACTACGAAAAATTCCGGATGGGAAGCGTAGATATATACAGACAAGCCTCACTGGAATACCTGAAAGCAACACGAAATAAATTGGTCTAGTCGCATTGGGTGCTTTTGGTATGGTTTTAGTCGCGAAGCGCAAGCAGCAACAGGAAGTATAGTTCAACGAATCACGTTAATTCCCTCTTTTTTTTCTAACCTTTGTAATTGTGGAGTTATGCATTATATGGCAATTTCAATCATCCTGAAAAAGCTATTTATCGCTACATCTGGTGCAGCTTTGCTAGTTCTGAGTCTTGGAGGTACAGTACAAGCTAAAACTTTCACCTTTAACACATCAGACAGTCCGTTTACCCCAGGAGTTGATAATCAAGGGTGGTGGAACAAGATCCCTGTCATTGGTAATACCAATACTACTAACGATAATTACTATGTTGGTAAAAACCCTCAATATGGTGAGGTTAGAAACTTTTTCACATTTGATCTGTCGTCACTTTTAGCGACAGAAACTGTCATTTCGGCTAGGTTGGAACTCAAGCGCAATTCGAGTGCAGGAGATGCCACAGAAACCTTTGGTTTATTCGATGTTTCAACCGATGCTGCCACCTTGAACAACAACACTGGTATGAATGCAGAAATTTTTGATGATCTGGGAACAGGTAAAAGCTACGGCGCATTTGAAGTGACTACCGATGGAGACTTTAATGAAATTCTCAGTTTCACTCTTAACTCAGCTGCAATTGCAGATATCAGTGCTAGTAAAGGCAGCTTTTTCTCAATTGGCGGTGCATTGTTAAGTCTTAACAATTCTGAATTCCATGAGTTTCTATTTGGTGACAGTCAAGATGCGGGTGAGCAACGGCTGATTATTGAGACCGCTCCGAAAACTACCTCAGTTCCTGAACCTGCTTCTGTATTGGGTTTGCTGAGCGTAGCGGCTTTTGGGGCTGGATCAGCTGTAAAGCACAAGCAGCAACAGAAGGTCTAGGCTAACCTCAGTTTGGGATAAGCATTGGTAGACTCAGAAAACCTGAAGTAGGCTGAGAAGGAAAGTTGCAAGCCGAGAGCGTAGTTGGTGATTGTGGATAGAAATTGATGGAGAAGCGTCAAGAAAGGGGGGGCAAGTAAGCTGAAAAATATACAGAGATATTCAGCAACCCCCGTTAACAGCCCAGTTTAGATGCTTTGTCTTGCCAAATAGATGACTTTTGTCAAAAATTTGAACCGCAGTGGCAGCAAAAGGTTACGCTTTGCATGACCTCAAGACTCGGAAGCGAGAACGAAGTTTATGCCTGAGTGCAGTGATGACGATTCTAGTTGCTTTTCACCAAAATCATTATCGCAACTTCAAGCACTACTACAGCAGTTTGCAGGTAGATAGAGTACAAGCTATCCCCAGGGGGAGAAGCGCTTTACATCTACACCTGTACTTTACTTACTTGCAAACTGCTGTATCTTGGCTATTTTGCGTGTACTGGCGAACAGAGTTTCCGGGTCTGGCCAGCCGTTTATAAGACAAATTAAAGCATCATTTTTATTCGCTCAAGATGCCTAAGTTTCATGTTTCAGAAGTCGTCTTTTTATTCTGGCTAACTGGCAGGTTCGGTCGGCGTACTCCAATAATGATTGCAGCTTAAGCAATTCCATCTTCGCTTTTTATACTTCAACCCTTTGCTATGAACCTTTACTCCTCCACAAGCTGGGCATGGAGGTTTAATTAGGTTGGGTTGTGGAGATGACTTTGCTTCCGCTGGTAATTTTCGATTGGCTGCGCGCATCTCGTTAAGTTCGTCATCTTGCAACTTAACTACCTGTTGAGTCATGTCTAACTGGTGGAAGATATCATCTCTATCGGCCTTAGTCTCAGCCAGCTTCTTCCTTACCTCCGCAAGCTTGGTTCTCAGTTCCTTGCTCTCCATGACTGCCTTTGTTCCTGCACTTTGCCTGAGAGATTTGTTCTCCTCTCTCAGGCGATTGACTCCCCCAACTGTTGCTCTACCTCGTCTAAACGATTTTCTATGCTAGACACTAGCACTAGACGTGATTCTAGTACTGCTAGACGCGACTCTATTGCTGTCGCTATTTGAGGAGATACAGCAGCTTCATCGCCCCATCCCAGCGCTGCTTTGAGGGCATTAATTACAAATTGATTGACGCTGGTATCCTGCTCCAATGCCGCCACTTTGACAGCTTCATATAAATCTTTATGCCCATCCAGACGCAGGTTTAGCTGAATCCTCTCTTTACCATTGCTCATACTATTTTTCTTGTACTAGACATTTAACTAGACAATGGCTAGCACAAAGTCTAGCAAATGTCTAGTTAGCGTCTAGCGCTTTGTCTAGTTAAATGTCTAGTTGATTGTCTAAATACTCAAAATCAAATTAAGCCAAAACACCCTCTTAGCTGAGTAGTTTGTCCCAGCAAAAGACTTCCCTAAATGGGACGATTAATGGGACACTTTTCCGACGCTGGAAAGACCATCCTAGTCGCTGATTTTTTAGGGGTTTAAATGGGACAGCTAAAGCCGTATCGGGTTGCAATTTATTGTCGCGTTTCCACAGAAGAGCAAAGTTGCGATCGCCAAGAAAGAGACTTGGATAGTTATGCACAACTATCCGGTTTTGAAGTCGTAGCAGTTTACAAGGAAACCGCATCAGGGGCAAAAGACGACCGACCCGAACGAAAAAAAGTGATGGCGCTCGCTCAGGCACGAAAAATTGATGCCATCATCGTCTCTGAATTAAGCCGATGGGGTCGCTCAACCCCTGACATTCTCAGCACCCTCGATGAATTACGAACTCGGAAAGTTTCACTACTGGCTCAATCTGGATTGGAATTTGATTTAACCACCCCCCAAGGAAAATTAATTGCCACCCTACTGGCAGGATTAGCAGAGTTTGAACGCGACCTAATCCGAGACCAGGTTTGCTCCGGAATGGCGGCAGCTAAATCGAGAGGTACAAGATTTGGCAGACAACCGGGGTACATTCCGGCTCAAGTCCGAGAAAAAGAATCAAAGGCGCTAGAGCTAATACAGCAAGGACTGTCCTACCGGAAAGTAGCCGAGGAGCTGGGGCTTTCAAAAAACACCGTGATGAGAATTGTGCGAGATTCGCAAGAAGCAATGCTCAACCAAAAATAAACTTTAATAACGCGATCACAATGTATTCTTAAATTTGATACGATCACTTGCTCTCATCTGTCGGGTTGAAGGACAAAGCCGAACACATATCACTGTTTTGCAATACACTGATTAAGTTTAACCAGCACAAGGATAAACAATTAGTAATAACGACCATGAGCTTGTATTAACTTGATTATTTCTCAGCTCATCGTTAGAAATGTAGTTAAGTAAACTTTTAATCTTCTTAAAAGTTAATGGTTAGCCAATTAAAAGATGTTACTGGATCTCGCGGAGAAAATATTGTTGAACTATGTTTGACGGATTACCAAGCATTTTCCAAGTCACTCTTCAATCCTGCCTTTTTAGGTGATAAATGGCCAGCTATTGAGTTCTTTGTTGAATTGAATGATGTTCCGGGGAAACGACTATATTTTTTTGCTCAAGTGAAAACAACTACTTCTGCACTACATACTTTACATTTAGAGATTTCGAGTAAGCGAAAGGACATTGAACGGCTTTTAGAGATTCCTGGACCAACGTATATTCTTGGAGTTCACGAACCGTCAAGCCGGGTATTCGCCATATCCGTCCATACTGGTGTTGCTGTTAAAGCAATTACCAAAATTCCCTTGGCGTATGAACTTACAAACCCGAACCTCCAGACAAGCCCGAACCTCCAGAAGTTGCATGATGAAGTTCGCACTTATTGGTCTACTACTAACCATAAACCTACAACCTCAGTATTTACATAATTATGAAGCAATCCCAGGCAAATATAAATGGGCGAAGAGCTGAGCTTATTGCAGAACTTTTTTTCCAAGAATTAAAGGCATTATTTGTTTCGCAACCAACCACTGATATAGGTTTTGATTTGTTTGTTGCTTTTGAAAATTCTGAAGGAGGCATTAATAGTTACATAGTTCAAATTAAAGCTACAGAACAACCAGTTTTAGCTCATTTTTCAATTTCAGAGAAACAATACAGATATCTAGCATATTCAAATATTCCAGCTATGTTACTGGTTGTAGACGTTAAGCGGAATAAACTTTATTACGCATGGCTTAAGCCTAAAGATAGTAGGGAAGATAAAGTAGTTGCCACCATCAAAATTCCAGTTAGAGAGATAAATGATGACGTAAAAGAAGAATTACGCAGGTATCTATCAAAGCATCACAAAATTGAAGCAGGTTAAGATTTCCGCATTCAAAACCTACTAATTACTTAAATATCTTTTTTTTTAAGTACCAATTGGTACTTAAGTTTAGATGTAATATTTTTAGGGCATGGAAACTGTGATCGCTAGATTTAAAGAGAAGGGGTAATCGCTTTCAGTTTTTTAAAACTAAGCACATATTTCGCGTGAGAAGTAGCGCAACCTATCGTAAGAGAAGCGGTAGGAAGACCCAGATACAATGGCTCCTGCCCTGGAGGGTAGTTAGTTCTAGCTTGATTTATATTAATAAAAAGCTAGAACTAAACACCATCTAGAAACTCCTCAATTTCAGACAGCCTCTCTTTTATTTCTCTTAAGCGCGTCCGTGTTTGAGTTAGTCTATTCCGCCGCTCAATCCCTAATCGCCCTTCAATATTGCGGGGGTCATCGCTGTGGGAGAGATGAATCACCTTCACTTTTTGCGATCGCTCCGCTGGTTCAAAGAGTTGCTCTTTCGCTGTCAATTTATTGTAAAAATAAGGTCCACTCGGACGCTTAACAGAATACTCATGAGCTTCTACTGACTCAGGCACGACATAAACGTTCTGAAATTGATTTAATTGTTCTTTCACCGATTCAAGCAATTCCTCAATTTCAGATATTAAATCAGGGATGTTAAAGTCTTCAAGAGATTGTGGATTCCCGCGACTCATCAACATCATAATTGCTGCTTGTGTCCGAGTAATCCGAATAGTTTCTTCTCGTTGTTCTCTGACTCGAACCAATTCAATTAATTCATCGGCGTCATATTCAAAGACCGCGCCACAAACGTAATAATTGGGGCAGTCTTTGGGTTGTAGCCCTGGGGACTGCATCATCGATCCGCAGGAAAATCCAAATCCACATTTCTTCGGCATAGCCCACCTCGTTGCTAGTTCTAGTTTTACAAATAATTTTAGAGCTAGAACAAACAACAAGTTACTTCACCTACTGGAGTTCAGAGTTGAAACCACCCTATTTTTAATCAAGCGCCAAATGGCACTTGGATGGATTTGGACGCGATCGCACCACCAGCGATGCCGATTCAACATTGCCAAACCTAAAAAAAAGGATGGATGGGAAGCGAGCACCCTCTTAAATCAAAGGCGATCGCTACCAGATATGCCTTACTCAAGTCGTTCGAGTAAGAAATCCGCTACCGCTTTATCAATGCCTTCAAGTGTGGTGTGATTATGAGTAGAGCTAACTACGGTGTAGACGATACGTTTATCCTCTGAGAAAACTACTTGTTCGCCTGGCTTAAATTTCGATTCGGAGAAGAAGCGCTGCTTCCGTTCTTCCTCTAAAAAACGAAGCTCTTCTTCTCGCTTAGCTTTTTTGACAATATTTTCCGCTGCTTGTCTTTTAGATGTAATTACCGCTCTCTCCTCTTCCTTTAACCCCCACCACACACGATGATGTATTCGTTTAATTTCTTCCGATGAATATTCATCACTGAATGAAAGAGCGAAAGAATTCATTAGGGGCAGAATTTCTTCTACTGACGCTGCAATGAGTCTACATTGCCACTCACGAATTATTTCTGGGTCAACCAAGTCTGCTTGGGAGAGTGAGCCAGTTTCAGATGGTGGTGAGCCAGTTGGGGGGTCAGTTGGCTTGCCAGAAACCCTTGCTGTGTCTACATGGTGAGCCAGTCTGGTCAGTTTTTCAAATTGTTGTCCTTTTTCTACATTTTTTTCGCTACCCAAATCCGGAAGAAGATCAGACATTGGGGAAGAAATTTCATTTTTTTCATTGAGTTGAGAAACTGACCAGACTGGCTCACCATCGTTACTGGGAGCGGGTTTTTGGCAAGCCAACTGGCAAGACATTGCCTTACCATTGCCTTGATCTGCCTCACCAGAGGGCGGAGGCGGAGGTGAATTGTTGCTGCCATTGGGTAGGCCCTCTCCGTCATTTCCTTCGCCAAGGAATCCAATCCCTGACAAAGCCATCTGGTTTTTTCCAAACGGAACCCTTTTTGCTTTAGGAAATAATTCTTGGAATCGAGCAAGAACTTGATTGCAACCTTTGACGTTGCGATCGCCTCTTCTCGGTTGATCTGCCCAGATAGATTTCGGCTTGCCGTTTCCACCGACTTCAAAAGTCAAAGTTCCGTTTGCAATGTAAAACTGTTGCAATCTTTCCCAGATTTCCTGAGCCGTCACCACCCCACCGACTTTGTAATCCAGTTTTACGGACTGGCAGAATTCGGACAGATGTGAGTTTTCGGCTTGGATTTCTTGCAGAGCCTGTCGGGTGCATTCGTAGTCAATCCCATGCTCCATCAAGTCTACTAACGCCTTGAGAATGCGATTCAATAAAGCTGGTACCACCTGAGTTCGGATAAATTCTGGATCGTACTTAAATCTTGGATCAGCTTCCAGTTCTCCCTTCCGTGGGTCAGCGTTCACCTTAAAAGTTTTGTTAAACGTCAAGACACAGTAGCGGCTGAGAATCGCTTCTTGGCTACCTTGCAGATTCGGGGTGTCATTGACATTGAAAATGAAGACTGCCCGTGGGATGAATGGGATTGCATCCTTTCCCTTTAACTCTCGTAGTAGTGTTTCGCCGGTAATACCAGCCTTCAGGCATTGAATCTTGTCTAATTTTTCAAAATTAGAATTCTCTGATGACCAGACTACACGGAGTTTATCCAAGCCAGCTAACCCAAATTGCCTTCCTGCATCATAAGCAGCAAAGTTACTGAGACTGATACTGCCTACCCCTTGATGCCCGTAAATTGCTGACACCCCTTCCCTTACGGCATCTTTCCCGTTCCCACCGTGTCCTTTCGCTATCACCGCTCGGACTTCGCGCCCTCTGTAGCGCCGAACGTTTGTGAAATCGAGGCTGGCAGCAATCGTTCGCAACAATATTTCGAGCTGTGGTGGATCTAGAACCTGCAACAACCTATCGCAATGTTCTGGATTGGCATCAGGATTGTATTCAGCGCAAGGCGGGTAAAGATAGTAAGCGTCCGGGGTATGCTCAACGAGTTCCCAGCTAGGTTTGTCTTTGTCCCAATGAATTTTCAAGATGCCATTAGTGCAGTTGAGACCGGGTGGATTTACCAACGCTGGATTCTTAGTTAGGTTCATTTTCACCCAACTGAGAACCTCTCTAGCCGCTGACGGTCTTGCATAAGGAAACCGAGTATCCCCTTTTTTTGTTGTGACTGGATAAGCATTTAAGTAATGACTGAGCTTTTGTAGTTCAAGAGTGTCTGGTCTTTCTTCGTAATGAGTTCCCACCCATTGATATAAAGTGCCGTCTACACAAATCCAAGGGTTATCTACGTCAATGTAGTGATGCCTGAATGCTATCTGAGTAATTTCAGTCTCAATTTCCTCTAACGACTCAGGGCAGTCGTCTTCATCGTCCTCATCCCACTGAGAATTTGTGTCTATTTCAGGAGAAGCAGATTTCTCTGTTGCCTGAGTCTGTCCTTTCCCTTCCTCTCCGGCTTCTGTCGGTGATTGCTTGGTTTTCTGGTCGTCCTGCCAAGTCTTAGCGAGATTCCATATTTCTTCATCCGATAGAGTCGCACCAGGATTAGACTCTCCTTCTTTCCATGCCCTATCCCAGTCTTCATTCTTCCAACCTTCAGGAGGTTCGGAAGAGCAGACAGAACAGTAGTTTTGGAATAGAAGCCAAGCAGAGCCACTCATGGGAATACCCAGTACATTCATCCTTTTTGCTGTGCCAATGAGGTTCGCTGCCAACCTAGCACCAACAATAGGGCGGTCCTCCCCAACTACTCCGTTACTTCCAAAATCCCAATTTCTATCAAGAAGAGATCGATCCTCCTCTTTAATACATTGTTCAAGTGGCACTTCACTCCATCGTGCCTGAACCGCCCGGTGAATGTACTGCTCTAACTGTGTAATAAATTCTGCTGATTCCATCTCTTGTAAGATATCGGCTACATCCGCTTTATTTCCTAACTGAGCTATATCCCCCTTGCTTGCTAACTGAGGGGAGATTGCAAGCGGATCGACAATTAGAAGATTTAATCCTCCATTGACACAGGCATCATAAACCGCCTTTGCCTTTTTCTCCCCAGTGTCATCGTTATCTTTTAGAAAAATCAGGCACTTGACTGGCGAAGCTTTGATTACCTCCACCATTCTTTGTAGCTCTTCTTTTGACCAGTTGCTTCCTTGCAAAGTAATAGAAGCTAACCCTATGCTGCGAAGAGCCTCTACACATTCCTCTCCCTCGGCAAATGTTAGGGCAAGTGCTAGGTTGGAGTCAGATGCAGCAGCAACACTTAACGCTTCGTCGATACGATATGGCTTCCAAGGTTGACTTCCTTTATTCCACGCTGTCTCCCCCTTTTTGTCTCGGTGACACTGACTGAACTTTTTCGCTCGTCCTTTCGGGCAGCTCAAATCCTTCCACTCGGTTCGTACCACCCATTGGGTTTCTGAATAGCTGTAGATAAGCTCTTTTGTGTCGCCCCGCCTTGCATCAAATTTTGAGATGCGTTGTGGTCTATCGGTTGCGGGTGCAGGAAGGCGTACCAGTGTCAGATTTTCTGGAATGGGCTGAAGCGCAGGTTTCTTTTTTAGGACAGGCTTACTTTTTTTTCGTTGAATAATGCGCTGCAAGCGATCACCCTTTTTACCTTGTTTGTCTGCCCACGGTGAAAGGGCTTCGCGAATCTTACTTGGGGGACAATCTCCAGAAAAGCACTTATACGCTCCTTGCAGTTTTCCTGGTTTTTCTTGGACGGAGAAATCATTTTTCCCGCATACCGGACAAATATACTTTCCGTTCTTCGCCTTCTCAAGTTTTTCGAGATGGTCGAGAATATTAAATTTTTCCGGATCTGATGGCGATTGGGATAGGGGTTCTGGATTTAATGGCGCTTGGGACGAGATTTCTGGAGCTGATGGCGCTTTGGATGGTGTGGGAAAGGGAAACGACATTATTTTCCTCCTTGGTTTACGAAGGAGGTAGTCACCCGCTGATTTTTTGATTCATGCAGAAATTTGCGGCATCACCGGAGTCATTAACTAGCCAACCAGTCCTTGAATATCGGTCTTGAATCTCTCTGGTTAAAACGTACACACATGGACATTTACCGGGACTCAGGGTTATCATGTGTGCATAAGATTTAGAACTTAACAGTTCTTTATTGGGGTTGGTGGGTCTTACTTTCCGGTAACTTCGGTTCTTTTGCATGAACCAGTTCTGGCGGGCGACTTACCTCCTTTTTTTTTGCTTATTTTTAGGTTTATTATCGTCGGAAATAAACCTAAAAGAAACCCATTAAAGTATGGCTTTTTAGTACAAGTGTACTATATAGTAACTCGTCATTTTTAGCAAAGCTAAGTGATCTTTCTTTGGTAAGAAGTTTTAGTGTGATCGCTCATGACTTCTTTTTGTTGTCACTAGGCTTTGGAGGTAGTAAAGCTTGATTTTGCTCTAAGAGCAGTCTTATGGCTTCTTCTAAAGCTTCGCTTTTGGTGATTCGTTTAATGGCACATAGCACTCCGAATTCCCTTGCTACCTCAACGGGAACGTGACCGCTTACTTGTGCATAATCTGGGTCGTCTCGTTTTGTCGTCAAAATCTCACTCTGCATATCTATTCCTGAATTCATTTTGTCACGAGGAGTAATATTTGTTTAATTTCGTGAAGTTAGGAGTTCACGAATTTGCGAACTCATGCTATCGTAACAAACATAGACGCGAGATGGCGCAGAGAACACATAAGGCGGCTATAAGCAACATTGCCCCTACTGCCTAAACGCAAACCCCTCAAACGCCTAATCCGTAAAAGCTTTAGCCAATTCAAGTAAGGAATCAGGACAATGACCCTATCCACTGAGAAGCCGCAATACGGCTTCACAACGCTTCTTAATGTCCACCTTCGCAAACGATTACCTTTAGATGGCGGAAACCGCTTCATCAAATACCTTGACCCACTAAACCGAGTGCGAATTCTGCCATCGGTTGTCAAAGAGTTGGAGTCCTGGGAAGATGCAGAACCCGATGACAAATCAGTTGTTATTGCAGTCGATGGACACCGCTATGTCATTGGTCAACTCGCAGCAGAACTGGGAGGAAAATCTGTTTTCGAGGAAGATAAATGTGAACTCGCTTGGTTATTGGCACTGGCAGCAATTGAACCAAACCTAGGACAGAATCAAGTTCTAATTGAAGTTATGGCAGTGGCGCTACCAGACAGCCGAAACAAGCAAGCTATCGCTGCCATTAAACGAGTTGAAGGTGTGAAAGACTTCACTCGCAATGGTGTCAATATCGTTGCAACTGTTCGCCAGGTTGAGCCGTGCGATGAAACCCGACCTGCTTACAAGTTTGCTAGATCGAAAGGATTATTCCGTGCGCCAAATAAGGTTAATGGGATTTTAGATTTAGGGGGCGGAACTGGAATTGGACGGCTCTACGCTCCTAACGGCACAATGATTCGTACTGCCGATACTTTGCTGCCCGGTACTTATCAATTAGCTCAGAAAATTGCAGGAGCGTTGTTACCGCAGCTCGGTTATTCACCGGAACTGCGATTGATTATGGATGCGATCGCAGACAATTCCTATCTCTACGGAACCACTGAAATAAACTTTGAGCCAATCTTCCAAAAGTGCCGTGAGCAATGGATTGGGGAGGTTCGTAGCAAGCTAAAAGTGGCTTGGACACAGCAGCTTTCAGATTTAGGTGAAGTGCTAATTATTGGTGGCAGTGCAACCCTTGCTCAACCGCTGGTGGAAGCAACCAAGGGACGATTTAAAATTGCATCCCATCCTAACGTTTCTAACTTTGCCCAGCTAATTTCTCTCTACGGAATGGGGATGGAATAATGCCAACCCAAACACGAGTTGTTCTTAATCCCTCTGTTCAACCGATTGCAGAAGAAATTAAAGCAGTGACCAGCTCTAGCTCTATCAGTGAAGTTATCACCCTAATGCTGAGTCGGTATGGCAAGCACTTTATCGCTTGGTGGCAGTCCAACCCTCATCAATTTGAGTTATCCGCGATCGCACCCTTACAAGACTTTCCAATTCAACAGACAGATGTGGTTGATTTATCAACGCCGATTGGACTTTAAAAATTTTGTCAGTAACCAGTGGTTACAAGCCTGAGAAACTTCACCGCTGGTACTGGCTCCCTAAACCGAAGTAAATGGAGTAATTCAATCATGACATTTCAAGTTGGATTTCCGAGTGGGCAGTTTGCCGCGCATGGCGTCGATTTGGACACGGCGATGGCGCTAGAAGAGGCTTTCCACCGAGGCACAGACTCCCAGCGAATCATTGATCGCATTGCCGACCCAGCACTTCGAGCAAAGGTACAGCGCATCAGTGACAAGCTTGTAGAACACCCAGCGAGAGGGCAGAGAAACTCAGAAGAATCTGTGAATTGGGGCTATGTCATGGAGCGTGTCCGCCGATATAACCAAAAGCCCTCAGATGACCTGCTGTACAGAATTGGTACTCACTGCGATGTGTTGTCGCCAGAAGACCTCGATTTGATTCGGTGCCATCAGCAGGGTTATCTCAATCCAGAGCAACGCTTTCGGGTTTTGAATTGGGTTGTCTGCCAGAGGCTTGAAGTTCAGGGTGACTTGGTACTGCTCCTTTTTGGAAGAGAACAACTAGCTGGATGGTTGGAGCGCTCGCAACAAGCCTATCCAGATTTTGAATTTTATCTAGCATTTAAAACTCTTCTCAAAGAAGAATCAGGAGTGGAGTCGGGTATCTGTTTCACCCTGCACTGGACACCTCTTTCAGGCGCACCAGAACCGAACGTGGAATGCGATTTTCCTTGGAAGCTGGATTGGGAACCTGGCGATATGTTTTGGGCGGATTGGTTTCCCGGTGGCAATCAATTTGATTTCAATTTCAGTGTTTACCCAAACCAACAAAGTTTCGCAACACCAAACTCATTCTGTGAAGAAGGCGATCGCTACACCACTCTCACCGACGAAGAAGCGGATCTAATATCTGTTGCCCAAGTCCTAAGACATTTCGCGGCAGTTCCGGCTTGAAAAATCATGAAACACGCGATAGCGCTTGCAATCGGAGGGATTCTGTTAGCCCCTAGCTTTCACCTGGGCAGCGCCAGAATGTTCTTCCACCGAATCAGAAACGGGATGTACCAGAGGGAGATTAACCAATGAAAGATTACATCGGACTTGCTTTGATTTTGGCGGGAGTCGGGTTTTACTTCATGACCAAGCAGCCACAAACCGATCCTAAAGATTTAGTCATTGAACAGCAGTATCAGCGCATCCAAACACTTGAAGCTGAACAGCGAGGAATGGAAAGAGCGCTTGGATTGAGTCGATAAACCACAAGCGTTCGCTCTGTTATTAAGGGCGCTCGCACATTACTTAATTAAGGAGTCATCATGGATTTTTCATCAAATAAAAGCACTGCCATCGTCAAGTACGAAGGGAAAAAGTCTGGTATCCACAAAGTACATTCGTTAGATAAAAACCTGGTTGGCTTGACTAAGAATTACTTCGGTATTGACCTCGAACAGCTTCCGAACATGACCGACCAGCAGCTAGCAGAATACACTGATAGAGCGCACGCGATGGATAGATTAATCGAAGTGTTACCCATTCTAGAAAAGCACTTTCAAACCTTAATTCAAGGTCAGGTTGCTTACGAGCAATTTGTCGCCAACATTCAGAAAGATGCTGCCGCTGCTGCCAAGAAAATTGACCAACAAATCCTTAACGTATTCCTCGCTGGAAAGGGCTACCAGTAGCACATTCGGCTCATGGGAGAAAAAGCCGCGAACGGCGGCCGACTAATTGATGCAGAAGGACGTAGCGCTCTCACTTTGGAACGAATGGACTTCCAAACTGCGTTACAGATTGTGGCACGTCGGCACCAAAACAGCGCACGTCGCATTCAAAAGAAAATCCCTCTTATGGAGAGGCGGGAAGCGCTAGCCGAACAGGTAAGAAAAGAAAAAGAGGAGCGCAAAGATTTAATCGCCAATGGCTCTCGTTCCTCGCAGAAAAAAGGATTCTGGCAGGGGATTGGTGACTGGTTTAGCGGTCGTTAATTAACGGTAAAAGCTGATGTTCAACCCTAGTAATCATCAGCCTCACCACGAGGCTGACTTTCTTTCTGATGAATCTCACGTTAAAGAAAACGATGCAATCAAATCCTATCGAGTAGTTGGGAATGTCTCTGAGTTCGGATTGTATTTCAGTGGTAGCTTAGCATTTGCTTTGTTGTGTCGGATAATTCCAGGAATGTTAATTAGTTATGCCCTTTTAATTGCTTGTGCATCTGGGTATCTTGTCTTAACTGGAAAAGAAAATCCACAGGTAAGCAGCGTCATTGGGCTGGCAATCCTTATCTCAATTATTGCTAGCTTTTGGGATACAGTCCATTCCATCTTTTTAGTCGTAAATCCTTTGATTTGGATTGGAATTTGGCTGGGATTGTTTGCGCTCTTTTTATCAATATTTATCAAGAGGGCAGCACGATGAATCCAAAGTTACAGCAGATTGCAGGTATATAGAGTACATTGAGGTCAGTGCATGAACAGGTAGAATGAAACCTTACTCCATCGACTTTCGAGAAAAAGTAGTCAAAGCATACGAACAAGAAAACAC
>NZ_JAMPKC010000048.1:0-24608 GCF_039961975.1 Trichocoleus sp. DQ-A3
ACTCAGGATTTGATAGATGCTCCAACTCTCGGTATTGCATCGCTGATTCTAGAATTCGTTCTCATCAAAATCTAGCGTGCTTTTCCTAGCAACAATTGCCCACTGTCACACGCTCTCCTATTCATGCAGGAGGTCTAGTGCTTCTAGTCCTTGCCAGAGACACAGCGCCGCAATCGAAACCCCAATGCCAACGAGGAAGGGCAGCCGTCGCGACGCCACCGCATATCCTCTGTAAACGAACAGCCACAAGGGCATACACTTAGCGATCGCTAGATTTCACTGAAGCGCTGTTATCCTCTTCTGTCTCTTTTGCTAAGTGTTTCCTGAATCCAACAGAACGTGTTGGGATTGTGTTCAGGAATTTTGCCACTGTCACGTACAGTCACCCTGTTTTTTCACTTCTTGTCACATACATTTCTTGTCAAATAATAAGTGCAACATAATAGCGACAGGCAGTTTATGTCTTTAGCTAAAGCGTGTAAGTCCAAATTTACTAATCATTGAAATCATAGATTCTGCTGGAACCCGCTAACAACTAGTTACACCCTGAATTGAACCCTTTGAAAGTATTTCTAAGATTTTTTATATCTGAAGATCGATGTTTTGTCTGTAAGATATTTTCATAATTCAAATGATGCTCGTCATCATTTGCCCCTAACCTTTAGAAATGATGAACGTCATTATTTGCCCAGGTATCCACGATCCAGCGCTAACGCAGAATTTTCTGGAAGAATTACAGCCAAAAAAGAGAGAGAACCTGTTGATTTTTCCGGTTCAAGAATTCGCCGCTTACTCAGCAGCGGCTATTTACAATTATTTGTGCGTAAATCTTAGTCCGCCTAGCTCCCAAGCATCACCCGTAATCTTTATTAGCTTCAGTGCGGGTGTTGTGGGGGCAATTGGAGCGGCTTGGCTGTGGCAGCTATCAGGAGGAACGGTTAAAGCTTTGATTGCGCTAGATGGCTGGGGTATGCCTTTGTCTGGTAACTTTCCCATCCATCGACTCAGTCACGATTACTTTACACACTGGAGTTCAGCGGTACTGGGAAGTGGCGAAGAGAGTTTCTATGCCGATCCGCCAGTAGAGCATTTAGAATTATGGCGATCGCCTCAAACTGCACAAGGTTGGTGGGTAAGTTCAGTAAAGGGAAAAGCGGAAACGCGAACCTACACCACAGCCGCTGAGTTTTTAGCCAGTCTGTTGCAGCGTTACGAGAATGGATAATATCGAATCTGGTTGATGACCCACAAATACGAAAAAACCCCACCCTGCCATCGCCTGCGGCTAAAGTGGCTTTTGAGCAGGTAAGCCGACAGTGCGCGGAAATTCCCTCGGCGTGGGTGCCACTTTGCGGAGATAAAGACAGTGGCGATCGCTATGACTACAAGGAGTCGTAAACCCTTCTATCGACTCAATGACACCACCCAATTGCACAAGCGCTGGTTGTAGAGCATTGGTTTCTTCTTCTGTCCACTGTCCTCGATAGAGGATGGCTAAGCCACCGGGTTTTAGTAACGGGAGGGCATATTCTGCACAGACAGATGCTGTGGCGACGGCTCTCACCAGTGCCAAGTCGTAAGAAGCTCGATGCTGGGGATGTTGACCAATTTCTTCGGCTCTACCAGTCAAAGTAGCAGCATTATGAATCCCCATCTGATCGATCAGAGTTTCTAAAAACGCGATTTTTTTGCGCGTGGCATCCAGTAAAGTGACGGTGCAATGGCTGAGGGCGATCGCCATGGGAATCCCCGGAAATCCTCCTCCAGTCCCAATATCGATAGCGCGTTCGACGGAGGGAAGGGACAAGCGATCGCTTGTCCCTTCCGAATGGGAGGATAGCAGGGGTGCAATTCCTCGCAGAGAATCCCACAGATGTTTTTCCCAAAACTCTGTCGGTTCGGTGATGCGAGTTAAATTTAGCTGGCGATTTCCTACCAAAATTAGCTCGTAAAGGCGCTGAAATTGTTGCCTTTGTTCGGCTTCCGGCTGCCAGCCTAATGTTTGCTGCCAGATGTCTGCCATTTCCGGCAACATTAGCGTCTCAATCTCACCCATGACCGCCAACCTTCAACTTTTTAAATTTGTGAATTACCCTTCGGGAAAGGGTTCGCCCTACAACCGCCCAAACCCATTTAAGCTGCTGGTTGCGGCTCAATTACTTTAGCTTCCAATGACGCTGGTTCCACCGATTGCAATTCTCCGTGGTTAATTGTCCAGCATCGATCGGCGATCGCTAACAAATCACCCGCATCGTGAGTGACAACCAACAGTGTCCAATGGGTTTTGAGTTTTGCTAATAAACTAACTAGCTGACGCCGCATTGACCAATCTAGCCCAGCAGTGGGTTCATCCAACAACAGCAAATGAGGTTGGCGAATTAACTGCACTGCTAGAGCAAGGCGTCGCTGTTGACCTCCACTCAAGGAATGCGGTGAGGTATGCAACGGCAGATGTGCCAGATTTACTTCTTGCAGAGCTTCCGTGACTTTTTCCGATCCCAACTCTGGATGCCCCATCCGCAGTTCTTCTAAAATTGTCCCGCCACAAAAATGCCGCTCTGGAAATTGAAAGACTAATCCTCCCAACTGTTGCAGATGTTCGGGAGTCAGTTCTTGGTCTCGCCAATAGAGGGCACCATCCGTTTTTTCCGCCAGACCTGCGAGAATTTCTAAAAATGTGCTTTTGCCAGAGCCACTTGGGCCAATGACAAGACCCAGATTGTTCGGTGCCAGTTCTAAATTAAGGGCTTTTAGAATCGCAGTAGGGGCAGCCGGGGGGTGATAAGTCAGGTTTTTGAGATAGAGCATTAATTACCCGAATAGAAAATAGAAAGCGAACTCGTCAAGGCATCCAGTTGGGAACAAAAAAGCCTTCTTTAATTTTGACTTAAATTATTCGGCACAAGAAAAACTGAACAAAACCTGTTTTTGAGCAAAACAAATTTTATCCGCGATTCCGGATCTCTTTATTTCTACTTTTATCCTTGGCATTTAAAAAAAATTAACTAAATTTTTCCGGAACCTGGAATTTAGTAAAGGCGTCAAACGCATTTAACTCTCTTTATCTAGAAGTGACTAATTATACACTTGTTGTTTCTAAATGTTGAGCCGAAGGGCGATGGTAACAGAATATTTTCTGGCGTTACTAGATAGCATTTAACATTGGAGACAGCATTCACTCAAGCGTAAGGTTTTGTGAGGATGACGATAATGGATCGATTTTCGGTTCCGAAGCAGATTGTTTCTGCGATCGCAAATACACCCGCGATTTGCTCTAAGCCTTTGATCGCGCCAGCGTCTGCACGTTTTGCTCTGCTCGCATCGCTGATGGCAGTCAGCGTTTGGTCTAGCCCTAGTCTAGCGGATGACCCTTTTCGCTCTAGCAATCCTCGGAATATCGGAGACAGTACAGAAGCTGCTTTCAAGGCAATCTTTGAAAAGGGAAACTATCTAGAAGCAAAGCGTTACCTACAGCAAGCGGAAACGCAGGAACCCAACGAACCCCTAGCATACGCAATGAAGGCGTCTCTCACCTACTCCTCTATTGACTGGAAAGGGGAAAGTGCGGAGAGCAAGCAACAAAAACAAGCTTTGTTAGATGAGTTTAAATTATACGCGGACAAGACGCTGCAAACGGCTGAGAAGCTCACAGCAAGCGATCCCTTGCGGGGAAATCTCTACACCGCAGTAGGTCATTTTTTACAAGGCGCTCATACGATTGCGATCGCGAATCGAGATGCGATCAAAAGTGGCCCGCAAGCTTTGAGTAAATTGCAGCAGGTATTTGAATACCTCGATAAAGCTGAAAAGGTAGCACCTGATGACGCAGAACTCAACTTGCTCAAGGGGTATATGGATTTGATGATTGCGGTGAATTTGCCATTTTCTAACCCCAATCAAGCGATTGAACGCTTAGAAAAAGCAAGCCCGTCTTATTTGGCTTATCGAGGAATTGCCGTCGGCTATCGGGACTTGAAGAAGTACGATAAGGCGTGGGAATTTGCGGAGAAGGCAAGTCAAATCACGCCAAATAACCCAGAATTGTTCTATCTCAAGGGGCAGATCCTGGTTGAGCAAGGGAAGAAGAAAAACAATAACCAAGATTTGATCAAGCGAGCGGTGGAGAATTTTGACAAAGCGATCGCAAAAGAAGCCCAACTCCCGGCGAACGTCGTTAAACAGCTGAAGCGAGAACGCGATAAAGCACAACGCCGGATTACGGGAGGATAAAGCCTAAAAGGATGAAGTATAAACGATAGGATGAAAGAAAGGATGAAATGAGTTTGCGGTTCCAAAACAATGAATTGAAGCCGATTTCTCGAATTTCATCCTTTACACTTTATACTTCACGGTTGATATGCAGGTAGTGTTCCGCGAGTTTAACCCTTTCGATCTGTGGATCTGGCTGGAGTTCAGCATGGTTCCCTCGGAGATGGAAAAGCAGTATGTCGAGGAGGTGTTTAACTCCTGGTTCTTCTTGGGGAAATTGGGAGGATTTAATGCAGAAAATCTCCAAGTCCAGGATACGGGTTTAGATATCAGCTACATGGATTACGATTCTGACGCAGCGGATAACACGATGGTCTCGCTCATGCATAATATGGGCGAGTTTGAGTACGAAGGGGGATGGGCACGGTGCTGGCTCGATTTGGGAACCAGTGATGCGATCGCGCTTGATGTCTTGATTAACTCCCTCAACCAGCTGAACAACGAATACGTAAGAATTGAACGTTTGTACATTGGCGGCGAAAATGAAGACTGGCCTGTTGAGGGTAGCGAAAGTCGGGCTGCCTTTAGTTACAACGAAAATTGACAAAAACGATGCACAAATCAGGTGAAATTCGGGTGCTTGCCTTGGGGCTGATTCGGAACGACGAGCGCATTTTTATTTCCGAAGGCTATGACCCCGTTAAGCAAAATACATTTTATCGCGCCTTAGGGGGCGGCGTTGACTTTGGAGAAACCAGCCTCGAAGCACTGCAACGAGAATTTCAAGAAGAAATCCAGGCTGAATTAACGAATATTCGATATCTTGGCTGTATCGAAAATTTGTTTACTTTCAATGGGAAGCCTGGTCACGAAATCATTCAACTGTATCAATGTGATTTTGTCGATCCCAAGCTTTATCAGATTGAACGAACAATTTTTGCTGAAGGCGATCGCCAAAAAGCGGCACTTTGGGTAGAAATTAATCGTTTTACATCTGGCGAGTTGCGATTAGTCCCAGGAGAATTTTTGCATTACTTGTAATCTTGTAGGGACATGGCATTGCCATGTCCCTAGACCTAAAAAAACTACATCCCTCGCGGATTAAGATTTATCGGAACATACTGCTGACAGAACTATCTTCGTGAACCCGCCAAATAGTTTCGCCCAGCACATTGGCGACCGAAAGAACCGTCAGTTGTTTAAATCTATCTGCTTCGGGGACTGGGATGGTGTTGGTGACAATCACCTCTTCAAATATCCCGCTTGAGAGCCGCTCAATCGCGGGTGGAGAGAAAACTGCATGGGTAGCACAGGCATATACCTGCCTAGCGCCTTCTTTGCGTAACAACCGAGCGCCCTCTGAAATGGTGCCGCCGGTGTCAATCATGTCGTCTACTAAGACGGCTGTTTTGCCTTCGACATCGCCAATCAGATTCATTACTTCTGCTACGTTATGCGCTTGCCGACGCTTATCAATAATCGCCAACGGCGCATCGTTCAGCTTTTTCGCAAACGCTCTAGCTCTAGCCACACCACCTACATCCGGTGAAACAACAACCAAGTCAGATAGTTGCTTGTTTGCCAGGTAATTGATGAGGGCGGGTGAGCCGTAGACGTGATCGAAGGGAATATCAAAGTATCCCTGAATCTGGGCTGAGTGCAAATCCATCGCCAAAATCCGGCTGGCTCCAGCCTCTGTAATCAGGTTCGCAACCAGCTTGGCGGTAATGGATTCGCGTCCTGCTGTTTTACGGTCGGCTCTAGCGTAGCCATAGTAGGGAATGACTGCCGTAATTTGTCGAGCCGAGGCGCGGCGACAGGCGTCAACCATGATCAGCAATTCCATCAAGTGATCGTTCACCGGATGGCAAGTGGGTTGAATTAAGTAGACGTCACACCCTCGAATCGATTCTTGAATTTGAATGTAAAGCTCTCCATCAGCAAACCGCTTGCGAACCATTGGTCCCAAGTCCATGCCTAGATAGCGAGCAACTTCCTGAGAGAGGGGTATATTAGCAGAGCCGGAAAACAGTCGCAGACGATTGTTATCTGCTATTTGTGGCAGCGTAGGCTGAAGCGATATAGTGGGAGAACGGAGCACAGCAGACCCTCAAGAGCTACTTCGATCGCAATCTTATCATTGTCGCCGAAAAGACTTATCAAATTTATTTGTTAAGAAGGGATGAATATCTGAATCACTGGTTACAGAATATCTAAAAAATTGCTCTACAGACAAGAATTAGAAAGTTTTGGTCTTAAGTTTGAGAACCTAACTCTTCAATGCAGGTTTCTTCAGGTATGAGCATCTCAGTAGAATGCCTTAGTTTTTGGAATCTTAAGTAAACTGTCAAGATAACGTCTCCGTATTTCTCCTGATAAAACATAAACTTTAGATCGCATAGGCAAGTCAAATGTACAGATTTCTAGACAAATGCTTTGATAATAAATAATTTTTTAACAAATAGAAAGCAAAGTAAAAATACATTAAGGGAACGCGATCGCCGATTAGCCGGATCGGAAAGTCCGACTGATGGCTGGGGGGAGCGACTCACTTTCCAACAAGCTCCAACAAGCAAAGATTAGAAGCTGATGGAACGGTGAGCGACAGCTTTTGCCAAAATAGATCCAAAAAGGTAAGGTAGCATAGCTTTGTCATAATTG
The DNA here is from genome assembly GCF_039961975.1 of Trichocoleus sp. DQ-A3. Classification (NCBI taxonomy): domain Bacteria; kingdom Bacillati; phylum Cyanobacteriota; class Cyanophyceae; order Leptolyngbyales; family Trichocoleusaceae; genus Trichocoleus; species Trichocoleus sp. DQ-A3. The sequence goes on from NZ_JAMPKC010000048.1 coordinate 6,871, forward strand.
CATCTTGAAAAGCCCTTCTTCCCAAGTCCTTATTTATGCAACCCCCGATTGTCATTGGAACGATTCTACAAAACCGCTACCGCTTGATCGGTATTCTCGGTCAGGGAGGGTTCGGACGAACGTATCTAGCAGAAGACCAGGGGCGCTTTAGCGAACGATGTGCCTTAAAGGAATTAATTCCTGCTCAAGAATCAGCTTATGCACTGGAGAAAGCAAGGGAACTGTTTCAGCGAGAGGCGACGACTCTTTACCAAATCCAGCACCCGCAGATTCCCCAGTTTCGGGCTACTTTTGAGCAAGATCAGCGGTTGTTCCTAGTGCAGGACTATGTGGAGGGGAAGACTTATCGGATGCTGCTTGATGAGCGTCGGAGTCAAGGCAACACTTTCTCGGAGGTAGAAGTGGTGCAATTTCTGCGGCAGTTGTTGCCCGTCTTAGCGCACATCCATGTTAAAGGGATTATTCATCGGGATATTGCGCCGGACAATATTATTTTACGGGAGAGCGATCGCTTACCTGTGCTGATCGATTTCGGCGTGGTTAAGGAGCTGGCAACTCGGTTTCAGCTACCAGATGTTACCAGACCAATCGCGACAACGGTGGGGAAACCCGGTTATGCCCCCAGCGAACAAATACAGGCAGGGCAAGCTTACCCTAGCAGCGACCTCTACGCTTTAGCGGCGACGGCTGCGGTAATGCTCACAGGCAAAGAGCCAGCAGAATTGCTGGATGCGACTCAGCTAACGTGGCAATGGCGCAGGTGGGCGAACGTCAGCGATGGGTTCGCTCAAGTATTGAATCGGATGTTAAGTTATCGACCGGGCGATCGCTACCAATCAGCTGGAGAAGTTGTACAAGCGCTCCAATCTCTGACGAATACAACCGCCGCTCTTCAACCGCCACCCGCAACTTTTCAACCTCCACCACCGATCCAACCGCCACCCGCAACTTTTCAACCTCCACCAGCGACTTTTCAACCACCGCCTGCTAACCCGCAACCGCCAGCTCCCAGCCCCCAACCGCCCCGTCCGACTACTTCCCAAGTACAAACAGTTGCGGTAGGACGCCGACCCGATCCGGTGACGCCTAACCAAAATACTCCTGGCAACCCGGTCAATCCCAATCCTAACCGTCCAACTCGTCCCGATCCAGTGATTCCCGAACCGCGCCGCTCGACTTGGGAAGACCCTTGGGCTGTCTTCGCAGTTGTAATCAGTCTTGCTTTATTAGCTGGACTGGGTTCTTGGGCGTTAGTCAGCTTTGTGATTAATCGGCAGCCTCAACTAGATCCAACGCCGATAGTTTCTGACACACCAACGCCAACGCCCACACCAACGCCAACGCCCACACCCAGCTTAGAACCAGTAGCGTACAGTCAGCGCCTAAACTTAGTACCCGGTCAAACGCTGACTAAACAAGGAAATCTCAAAGGAAACGAAACTCTGAACTACATCATTCGTGGAGAACAAGATCAACAATTAAATTCCTTGCTGAATGACGAAGGCGTGTTAATGACGGTGTTGGGACCCGATCAAAACCCAATTAGTAACAATGCTAGGCGAGTCCGAAGTTGGACAGGAACGCTTCCCTTTACCGGCAATTACACCATTCAGCTAAGTCCGATCAAGGGGTTGCCTCAGAGCGACTATAACTTACAGATTAGCCTTGCGAACCCAGTCCCAACGCCAACGCCGACACCCACACCCACTCCGACACCTACTCCTACTCCCACTCCTCCCGCCGGTCAATTTGATACTCAATCGATTACCTTCCCTCCCGGCGAACCGGCTGTGCAGGTTTCGGCTCGAACCAGTCCGCAGCGGATTAAGCGTTACTTGGTAAATGTGCAACAAGGGCAGGTACTGAAGGCGGACATTCAACCAGGTGGGGCAACTTTAGATATTCGGTATCCCGATGGCACTCTCGTGGAAGATGCCTCTGGCGTTTTGTCTTGGCAGGCTCAGGTGCCTCGCGCTGGAAATTATCAAATTGATGTAATTGCGCCAGAGGATACACCCTTTACGCTAGATATTAGTGTTCGGTAATGGGTAATCGATGGTGGGTAAACCTTAGAAGATGGATTTCCAACTTTACAAGCTTCCAACTTCTACTGACAACTGACGAGTGACAACTGACGAGTGACAACTACTTTGAACGCGCTACTAATTACTGGAACCGATACGGACGCTGGGAAAACAGTTTTGACTGCGGCTTTGGCAGCTTATTGGCAGATGTATTGTCCTGCCAAAAGCTTAGGGATGATGAAGCCAATTCAGTCGGGAACTGGGGATAGAGAACTTTACAATCAGTTATTTTCTCTCAATCAATCTTTAGAGGAAATTAATCCGTTGTACTTCCAGGCACCCTTAGCGCCTCCCATCGCTGCTGAACGGGAAGGAAGGAGTGTTGACTTAGGAAAAGCTTGGCAAGCGTTTGAAAATCTGCGGCGTCAGCGAGATTTTGTGCTGATAGAAGCATTGGGAGGATTGGGTTCGCCGGTTACGCACGAACTCACGGTGGCGGATTTGGCTAGGGATTGGGGGTTGCCAACGGTATTAGTGGTGCCGGTAAGATTAGGAGCGATCGCCCAAGCGGTTGCGAATGTTGCCCTCTCTCGTCAGTCGGGTGTCCACCTCAAAGGCATCGTCCTGAATTGCGTTCAACCTCGTACCGAACAAGAAATCGCCGATTGGTGCCCAAGCGATTTGATTGAGTCTTTTACCAATACCCCAGTTTTTGGGATTCTGCCCAATCTGAGCGACCTCAGCGATCTCGGTAAACTCGCTCAAGTTGCGTCAGATTTAGATATAGAGCGATTGATGCCACTTTAACCAAAATTCAAAGATAACCTCAAGTTCTGGCGATACACCGCCCTACCCGATTAATTCCTTCACGTCATCATAAATTTTTGGAGTCTGAATAAGATGTTTGCCACTTCTTTAAGCCCTCTTTCTGTTGATTCATCTCGGATTCGACCGGAAATTCAAGCATTGCAGCCGATGCTGGTGGAGTTGCGGCGGCGGCTGCATCAGCGCCCTGAATTAGGCTTTCGAGAGCATTTAACTGCCGAGTTAGTTTCCCAAAAACTGCAAGAATGGGGAATTGAACATGAAACTGGCATTGCAAATACTGGAATTGTTGCCACAATTACTGGTAATAAACCCGGTAAAGTGTTGGCAATTCGGGCTGATATGGATGCTCTGCCGATTCAAGAAGAAAATGATGTGCCTTATCGGTCGCAGCATGATGGAGTGATGCACGCTTGCGGTCATGATGGACATACAGCGATCGCTCTCTCGACGGCTTACTATCTCTCTAAGCATCGCGATGACTTTGCTGGCACTGTAAAAATTATCTTCCAACCCGCTGAGGAAGGGCCAGGAGGTGCCAAGCCGATGATTGAAGCCGGTGTCTTACAAAATCCCCAGGTGGATGGGATTATCGGGCTGCATTTATGGAATAATCTGCCTCTCGGCACTGTGGGAGTCCGTACAGGTGCTTTGATGGCAGCAACAGAAGGTTTTCGCTGCACGATTCAAGGCAAAGGCGGACACGGGGCGATTCCTCATCAAACAGTTGATTCAATTTTAGTCAGCGCTCATATTGTTACTGCCTTGCAGACAATTGTGGCTCGAAATGTCTCGCCCCTAGAGTCCGCCGTCGTTACTGTCGGGGAACTTCATGCAGGCAAAGCGCTTAACGTAATTGCTGATACGGCTTTCTTCACGGGTACTGTGAGATATTTCAATCCGGTTCTAGGAGAACTTATTCCGCAACGGATTGAGCAGATTATTGCGGGTATTTGTCAAAGCCACGGTGCCACTTATCAACTGGACTACAAGCGGCTTTATCCTCCGGTGATTAATGATGCCAAGATGACGGAACTCGTGCGTTCTGTGGCGGAAGGGGTGGTAGAAACTCCGATTGGAATTGTGCCAGAATGCCAAACAATGGGCGGCGAAGATATGTCTTTCTTTTTGCAAGCCGTGCCCGGTTGCTATTTCTTCTTGGGTTCGGCGAATGTAGAAAAAGAGTTAGCGTATCCGCACCATCATCCGCGATTTAATTTTGATGAAACAGCACTGGAGATGGGTGTTGAGATATTTGTCAGGTGTGTTGAGAAATTTTGCAGAGTGGAGGATTGAAGGCTTGTCAGGGTGAAGGTTTAAAGGATCGTTTGAGTCTATAATTGCTAACCTGCTAACCTGAAACTCGCTGGCAATCTTTCTTCAATCGCATGAGGTGCTGATGACTTCTCAACTGCCAAATTTAACTGATTTGCAACAAGCACAGCGAGCGATCGCAGACTTCGAGCAATCTAGCGCTCCCAGCGTTTGGTCTAGTTTGGATAAACAGCAAGTTATTGCTGATATGCGATCGCGTCTAATCGATCCCTTTCAAGTAAATCAAGGGGGACAACCCTTCTGCGGGCCAGCATCGATTGTATTTGAGCTGGTTCGCAAACAGCCCCTCAAATACGTACAAATTTGCCGCAGTTTATTTGAAATCGGCGGTTTTCAAGCGAGAACTCGATATATTCAAGCATCGCCCAGACTGCGCCAAAGCCAAGGCAGACTGCGGATGGGGATGGCAGATTGGATGCTATTGGCAACCTTGCGCGAATCAGAAAACCTGATTTTTCCAGTCGAACCCAACGCCCCCAACATCATTCGGAATCTGGGCGGGATGACGAAATCTTGGGAAATGAAAGGCTGGGTGAAAGAAGTGCTGGGCTATCGTCAATTTAAATATGCCCATACCTATATTTATGGCGAATTTGATGCGATGCGCGAAGCCGCAGAAGTCATCGCCAGCGGTGGCGTAGCGTTTGCTTTGGTTACGGCAGAAGGGTTACTCAGCAACAAACCGCCACTGCTGCCTTACCCGACTCACTGGATTTCCCTATTAGGCAATATTGTGATTCAACCAGGTAAACCTTGGCACCACGATAGCGGACATATCAGCTTCGACATCTACACTTGGGCAAGAAAGATGCACGTAGACGCAGCTGAGGGTCCATTCGAGGATTATTTTTGGGGAATTGTCATGGGAAGAATGTAAAATTCTCAAGGAATATTTCATACCTTAGTAGGTAGACACAAAAAAACCGAAAATATAGATAGAAAGCCGGTTTGAAAAAAACAGCCTTCTAAAATATCTACAATCTACTGAGCTATGAAACGACCTGCTGTGCGAACCTCTGCCGTATTTCTTACCGTTGCATTCTTACTGTCAGCCTGCACCCAAACGAACCCTGTGGGCACAAACCCCACTACTGCCCCTTCAGCAGCCCCAGGTTCATCTAGTGCCATTCCAATTGGGATTGCCTTAGCGCAAACCAGTAACGTCGCTCTCCTCGGTCAGGAAGGCATTGCAGGTGCCAAAATTGCCGAGAAATACTTTAATGACAAAGGTGGTATTGACGGTACCCCGATTAAATTGATTGTTCAGGACACAGGTGGAGAGGAAGCCGGAGCTATCAATGCCTTCCAAACCCTGATTAGTCAGAATAAAGTTGTCGGAATTGTTGGACCAACTCTTTCGCAGCAAGCATTTAGTGCCGACCCCATTGCAGAGAGAACCAAAGTGCCAGTTATTGGAGCATCCAACACAGCTAAAGGAATTCCGGAGATTGGAGATTATGTTGCTCGTGTCTCAGCACCCGTTTCCATTGTCGCCCCTCTCTCGCTAAAAGCAGCCCTCAAGCTTAACCCAAATATCAAGAAAGTTGCGGTATTTTACGCTCAGAATGATGCATTTAGTAAGTCGGAGACAGAAATTTTTCAGCAAACAGTTAAAGACCAGAAACTTGATTTAGTAACCGTACAAAAGTTCCAGACGAGCGATACTGATTTTCAATCGCAAACCACCAATGCTATTAACTTAAAACCCGATTTAGTAATTATTTCTGGGCTGGCGGCAGACGGAGGAAACTTGGTTCGCCAACTGCGGGAACTGGGTTATAAAGGTACGATTGTTGGGGGCAATGGATTTAATACTTCCAATATATTTAATGTATGTAAAGTTCTCTGCGATGGAGTTCTCGTTGCACAAGCTTATAGCCCTGAATACTCTAGTGAGGTGAACACTGCTTTCCGCACCGCTTATCTCAATCAATATAAAAAAGAACCACCACAATTTAGTGCCCAAGCCTTTACAGCGGTTCAAGTGTATGCAGAGGCTCTGAAAGCTTTAAATCAGAAAACCAAAATCAGCACAATGCCGCTGCCACAACTGCGTACAGAACTGAACAAGCAGTTGCTGGCTGGTACTTACCAGACGCCACTAGGTGAGATTGGCTTTACGCCAGTAGGAGATGTCAAACAAAAAGAATTCTACGTCGCACAGCTAAAGGTAGATGCAGACGGAAATAATGGTAAATTCGCTTTACTTAAATAAGAGTAGGGTGGGCAAAGCCCACCTTAATCAAAAACATATGGATATCACTCTGTTTTTACAACAATTCCTAAACGGTTTGTCTATTGGCAGTGTTTATGCAATTTTCGCCTTGGGATACACCCTGATTTTTTCTATCTTAGGGATCATTAATTTTGCTCATGGAGCGCTCTTTACTTTAGGGGCGTACTTCACTTATGCCCTGATGGGAGGAACATTCGGATTTAACGGATTATTTGCAAATGCAAGTTTACCGATAAAGCTTCCATTTGCACTAGCATTAATTTTAGGGAGTACGCTGGCTGGTTTGGTTGGGGTTGGAATTGAGCGTGTTGCTTTTCGACCTTTGCGACGTAAAGGCTCTGATCCTCTGCTGACGGTAGTTTCTAGCCTTGGTGTAGCCTTAGTAATTGTAAATTTAATCCAGTATTTGGTGGGAGCAGAAAGTTATAGTTTTCCTGCAAATACTTACGGTAACTTGCCTCCTTCTATCAACTTTGGTACGGGAGAAAACCCAATTCCTATCCGTAGCGTTCAAATTGTAATTTTTAGTGTATGTGTAATAATTTTGGCGATCCTCACTTATTGCATAAATCGTACTAAATTCGGTAAGGCGATGAAAGCTGTAGCTGAAGATCCGATAACTGCTAGTTTGCTAGGGATCAATACCGACTTCTTTATTGTCCTGACGTTTTTCGTCAGCAGTTTCTTAGCTGGATTGGCAGGGACTTTAGTAGGGTCTAGTGTAAGTATCGCTGGACCCTACTTGGGTATTGCATTTGGACTAAAGGGTTTAGCTGTTATTGTACTAGGTGGTTTAGGAAGTATTCCTGGTGCCGTCTTGGGAGGTTTAGCGATCGGACTTGTGGAGGCATTTGTCCCTTCAGATTATTCTGCTTATAAGGATGCGTTTGCTTTTGGAATACTATTCATAATGCTGATAGTTAGACCTCAGGGTTTGCTAGGGCGTCGGCTGATTCAAAAAGTATAGTTATTGGAATGTTAAATGTAAAACTAAATATTGCTCGTTAATTTTTTATTTTTAATGTGTTGCAATGAGTGATTTTTTGAACACTTATGGATCGCTGATCGTTTCTATGGTGTTGGGGGCACTACTAGGATTGTCGTTGTACCTACCGCTGATGACTGGACAGTTATCTCTAGCTAGTCCTGGTTTTTATGCGCTGGGCGGATATATTGCAGCGATTCTATCTACCCAGGTATTTCGCGTTAGTGGCGGTTTATTCCCGATTCCGCTGCTGTTATTGGAGATGCTGGTTGCTGGTATAGTCTCTGGCATATTGGGCATTATGGTGGGGATTCCGGCGCTGCGGTTGCGGGGGATCTATTTAGCGATCGCTACCATTGCCTTTGTAGAAGTTTTGCGCGTCCTATCGCTAAATTTGGATATTACTGGCGGCGCTGTCGGTATTTTTGGCATCCCTCAGCCTTTCCAAACACCCATTGAGTATTTGTGGGTAGTGGTGCCTTTACTAATAATTAGTATGGTATTGCTTTATCGACTTGAACGAATTCGGGCAGGAAGGGCATTTACAGCAATTCGAGAAGATGAATTAGCTGCGGGGGCGATGGGAATTAACCCAACTTACTACAAGGTTTTAGCCTTCACGCTAGGCGCGATTTTGGCAGGAATAGCTGGTGCAATTAGTGCCCATTTCCTCAATACCTGGAACGCCCGACAAGGTACTTTTGATGCCAGTATTGTTTATTTAACTTCTGTCTTAATTGGTGGCACCAGAACTTTTGTAGGACCTGTATTGGGTGGTATGGTATTTACAGCTTTGCCGGAAATATTAAGGGGAATTGCAGATACTAGCGGTTTACCTACCTGGTTAGCAGGATTCCTCCGAGATGGTCGCTTGATTATTTTTGGGTTCCTAATAGTTGTGGGAACGATATTTTTCCCACAAGGCTTGGTGACGCCAGAATTGTTTAAGAGAAAAATGAAGAATAAAGCATGAAGGATGAAATTTCACCTTTAAAACTTGACACTTTGCCCTGTCTGGAAGCAAAAGCACTAATGCGCCAGTTTGGTGGCTTAGTAGCGGTGAATAATGTATCTTTCACGGTTCATAAAAATGAGATTTTTGGTTTAATTGGCCCCAATGGTGCTGGTAAAACTACACTATTTAATCTGATGACTGGGTTAATCCGGCCTTCCAGCGGGCAATTAGTCTATCAAGGCGAGGAAATTTCCCAGCGCCCTCCCCATCAAATCGCTGCTAAAGGTATTGCCAGAACTTTTCAAAATATTCGCTTGTTTGGTAATCTTACGGCCCTGGAAAATGTAATGATTGCGCGGCATATTCATAATAAGAGCGCTAATATTTTATCTACTTTGTTAACTGGGCTGTTGAGTTTGCCATCAGCGTCTATGCGAGAACAGTTAAATAAACAAAAAGCGATCGCATTACTGGATATGGTGGGATTAAGCGATCGCGCTGAAGAAAAAGCTCGAAATTTTCCTTATGGGGATCAGCGTCGGTTAGAAATTGCCAGGGCGCTAGCGTTAGAACCGCAAATTCTATTGCTAGATGAGCCTGCTGCTGGGATGAATCCTAGCGAAAAACACCAATTAAGCGAATTTATCCGAGAAATCCGCCAACAGTTTAACTTGACGGTAATCTTAATTGAACATCACGTGCCGCTGGTAATGGGATTATGCGATCGCATTGCCGTGTTAAATTTTGGTAAATTGATTGCTTTGGGCGAGCCATCAGTTATTAGAAACGATCCGTCTGTAATTGAAGCTTACTTGGGAAATGAATGAGGGCTTTAAACGTTGATGAACGCTGATAAATCCAGAGAATCAGGTGAGGGACAAGAAAAATTTCCCCTGCTAGAACTTAAAAATATTTTTGTTAATTATGGTGGAATTCAAGCCTTAAACGATATTAGCCTGACTGTCAAGAACGGCGAGGTTGTCACTCTTATCGGTGCCAACGGTGCTGGAAAAAGTACTACCCTACGCGCTATCTCTAAAATAATTAATCCCCGAATTGGTAGTATTATTTACAGCGGTCGCAATATTACTCATCGCCAACCTCATGAAGTAGTGCGGCTAGGAATTGCTCATTCTCCGGAAGGACGTAGAGTATTAGCACGACAAACTGTTTTTGATAATTTAGAATTGGGTGCTTATATCCACTCCAACCAGGAAGTCGTAAGGGCTGATATTGATCGTCAATTTGAGATGTTCCCACGTCTTAAAGAACGTCGCAATCAACTTGCTGGGACACTCAGCGGTGGCGAACAGCAAATGTTAGCGATCGCTCGTGCTTTGATGAGCCGTCCAAAACTGTTACTACTAGATGAGCCAAGCTTGGGTCTTGCTCCTGCAATTGTCAGAGAAATTTTTTCCATTATTCAAAATCTCCGCGATACAGGAGTAACCATCCTTTTAGTTGAGCAAAACGCTAATCTGGCTCTTGAAGTTTCTGATAGAGGATATGTACTTGAAGCTGGTTGCATCACCTTGACCGGAAAATCTTCTGACTTGCTTAAGGATGAGCGGGTTATGAAGGCTTATTTGGGATGATTTAAGATATTTTTTACTTTTATTTGAAGATTTATTTTTGTTTATATTTGAGCGAAAATAAGAGCAATAAATTAAATAATAAAGCTGTCCAAAATTTGGATAAATATAAAAACTAATGGGAGCTATCTTACCGATTTTGGATCTATAGTTGATAACCCTTTCTTGCCTGATGGTTAGTATAGGCGATCGCCTATACTTAAAATAAATAGGTGGGCACTGCCCACCTTACTCCTTTACATTTTGCTTTTTAACTTTTGCTTTCTTTATGGAACTGCCATCCCGCGCTGTACGGCTGGACGCTGCTGAATTGTTTCAAACCAGCGCTTAAGATTTGGATGATTATCTAGTGTTAAACCTTGAAATTCATAGCTAGCAACCCAAGGAAATGTGGCAATATCGGCAATCGAGTATTCATTGCAGATAAATTCCCAATCTGCCAACTGTTTGTCTAAGACACCGTAAAGCCGTAGGGTCTCTTTCTCATATCGCTCAATTGCGTAAGGAATCTTTTCTGGGGCAAACTTCTTAAAATGGTTTAACTGACCAAACATTGGCCCGATGCCTCCCATTTGGAACATCAGCCACTCCAGCACTTGAAAGCGAGCTTTTTGTTCTGTAGGTAAGAATCTCCCAGCTTTCTCTCCTAGATAGATCAGGATAGCACCCGATTCAAAAACTGTCATGCCAGTATCTTGGTCAACAATCGCGGGAATCTTGCTATTCGGATTAATTGCTACAAATTCTGGCGTAAATTGCTCTCCCTTCGTGATGTCAATCTTATGGACGTTGTAAGGAAGCGCAACTTCCTCCAACATGACAGAAGCCTTGCGCCCGTTCGGTGTCGTGAAGGTGTAAAGGTCAATCATGAGGTTAGATGTTCAGTTTTACTGTTACACAAGGTAGTGTAACTTGAACAACGGTGTGATAGGTGCTATGCACTCTGCAAGGTCCGAAGTAATTACCATGATATATAGGGGTGGCATCTCGTTACCCTGGAAAATTTAAACACTAGCTTTTCGATGCAGGTAACATCTCCGATTGTTAAAGATTTAGTGCTGATTGGTGGCGGACACAGCCATGCCATTGTATTGAAAATGTTCGGCATGAAACCGTTACCGGGAGTCCGCCTGACGCTGATTACAGACACTTCTCATACGCCCTATTCTGGTATGTTGCCCGGTCATGTGGCAGGCTTTTATGACTACGATGAAAGTCACATCGATCTGCGACGCCTTGCCCAATTTGCCCAAGCGCAATTTTATCTTGACCGAGCGATTGGTTTAGATTTGGAAAATAATAAAGTCATCTGTGCTAACCATCCAGATGTTGCATTTGATCTGTTATCAATTGATATCGGCAGTACCCCAGCCACAATATCTATACCAGGTGCAGCGGAATACGCTATTCCGGCTAAACCTGTAGCAAAATTATTAAGTAAATGGGATCATCTGCTGAAAAGTGTTGCAGAAACGCCTGAGAAACCGATACAGCTTAGCATTGTGGGTGGAGGTGCTGGTGGAGTGGAACTGGCACTAGCAATGCAATCTCGCCTGCATCAATTTTTTGAGCATTCCCAGCAGTTTCCAGAAAATCTAGAAATCCATCTATTCCATAGCGGTGTTGAGCTTTTACCGAACTATAACCCCTGGGTGGGTCGGCGTCTCCAGAAAATTTTGATCCAGCGTGGGGTTGAGTTGTATTTAGGGGAAAAGGTGTGTGAAGTTCAACCGCACAAGGTTATTTGTGAGTCTGGTTTAGTGGTTGAATGCGCTAGCGAGGGGACTCCTGCTGAGTGTCGCGTTTTTTGGGTAACACAAGCATCGGCACCTCGTTGGCTGCAAGCCTCTGGATTGGCTACTGATACTAAAGGCTTTATCCAGGTAGATGATACTTTGCGATCGCTCTCTCATCCCCAAGTATTTGCCGCAGGTGATATTGCCACGATGATTCATCATCCCCGTCCCAAAGCGGGAGTTTTTGCGGTACGTCAGGGGAAGCCACTTTTTAACAACCTGCGGCGGACGCTACTAGGGAACCCACTCAAGCCGTATAAGCCGCAGAAACAATATCTTAGTTTAATTGGTACAGGGGATAAAAATGCGATCGCTTCTTGGGGAGCTTTTAGTTGGGAATCGCGCTTGTTTTGGCACTGGAAAGACCGCATTGACCGCGAATTTATGGCACGCTTTCACAACTTGCCGGAAATGTCAGCCGTCACCCCATCCTCAATCCCCAACAGCCAATCCCCAATCCCTAATCCCCCAATGCGTTGTGCTGGTTGCGGTTCTAAAGTCGGTAGTACAACATTAGAACGAGTCCTACACCGTATTAAATTAGAACACCCTGAAGTTGGTAATCGTAAAGATATTTTAATTGGACTTGATGCACCAGATGATGCTGCCGTAGTCAAGGTGCCAGTAGATCAAGTGATGGTTCATACCCTAGACTATTTCCGAAGTCTAATTAATGACCCGTTTATCTTTGCTCAAATTAGCGCTAATCATTGCTTAAGCGATATTTTTGCAATGGGTGCTACTCCTCAGAGTGCGCTGGCAATTGCCACTATTCCCTACGCCTGGGAAGAAAAGCAGGAGGAAACCCTTTATCAACTGTTATCGGGTGCTGCTAAAGTGCTGCAACAGTCGCAAACACCTCTGGTAGGCGGACACACCACAGAAGGAGCAGAACTAACTTTTGGTTTATCCTGTAACGGCTTAGCCTATCCCAATCAGCTGCTACGAAAAGGAGGTATGAAGCCGGGGCAAGTGCTAATTTTGACCAAAGCGCTAGGAACGGGAACTCTATTTGCTGCACAGATGCGCTTGCAAGCAAAAGGTCGGTGGATTGATGATGCAGTCCACTCGATGCTGCTGTCAAATCAAGCAGCCGCTAAGTGTTTATTAAAACATGGAGTTACTGCCTGTACGGATATTACAGGATTTGGATTGCTGGGGCATTTACTGGAAATGATCCAAGCATCTCAGGTGGCGGTGGAGTTCAATTTAGAAGCTATCCCAGTTCTAGAAGGTGCCTTGGAAACGCTGGAAATGGGAATTGTGAGTTCTTTACACCCGCAGAATTTACGAGCATCCCGCCAGATTAGCAATTTATCAACAGTTAGCGATCGCGCTACTTACCCTCTTCTATTCGATCCCCAAACTTCTGGCGGACTCTTAGCTGCGATTCCAGATGAACGCGCTGATGCTTGTGTCGCCTCACTCAAAACTTTGGGATATACCTACAGCCAAATAATTGGTCGCGTGACGCCACCAAATCAAGGCGTTCAGCCCATCTCACTAATTGTCTGAATTCAACGGAGAGGAGAGGATTTGAACCTCCGGTGACGTTGCCGCCACAACTGATTTCGAGTCAGTCGCATTCAACCACTCTGCCACCTCTCCAAGCGCTATCTTTATTAACCTTTGGTTAATAACTCAGCATTATCAGTATATACTAAATTCCGTCAATCTCTTCTGCCTAACGAATAATTTCCAGTAAAGCATCATGCCGCGACTTGAGGTAATCGTCACTGCATATCCATTTATTATCAAGGCAGGTTGAGTAGTTTCCATTCTGGAGAGGGTTCTGAAAAACATTATTAGCATCGGGTAGAGGCTTTCGGTAAATAAGCTATCGAAAAAAATGTCGGAAAAAATATAAATTCTCGCTGAAATACTTCTTCTCCCTCTAAAACCGTAGAAATACGGGGGTCATTTGTTTGATTGCAGGTGAATATTTTAAAATTAAAATTGTTTCGCTTCAAGCCTCAATCATTTTTTGAATGAGTAATGCCCAACAGTGCTTTGTAAAAGCTTGTTTCTCAAATCTCCTAAACGGTTATAAAAAAGGCTCAATAGACCTCTTGCATGAATAGGAAGAGGAGGCAAGCTCAAAGTTGATAATGGCAGCAATCAAGTTGAAACGTAAGCCAAAGCGCCTGCGCCGATTTCGGTAACGCTCTGCCAGGAGCAGCAAATCTTATTGTCTCAATCGGGGTAGTCTGAGTGCTAGGTCAGTTATCTATTTAAGCTTTACCTCTACAGCCGGAAAATATTACTCCCCATTCCTAATAGCTCATACCAACATCGTTTTCCGTTGCTTCCAGCGTTGTCTCAAACCTACCACTAGGAGTCCACTGGACTGCTCCATCACGCTCGGTTGTATAGACTTGGGTTTTGATTTTTCGCAGCTCTTGCGTCGTTTCTGGATCGATAGTTGCGGAGGCAGCGATCGCTACCTTGGGTTGCATCTTTTGCAATATATCAGCTTGTAAATTTTCTCCAGACCACCAAAGCACCTGGGCTGGAGGTAATTGTTTCAGAAGCGCTAACTTTCTTTCCTTTTCCTCTGGCTTAAAATTTCCCACCACTAACCAAATCTGGTTGCCGATTTGTAGTTGCACTACTGGTGGTTGGCTACTAATTAACTTGATGACTGAAGCTCCAATTGGTACACTCTGACCAACTGGCAAAGCTTGAGTTGGAATCTTCACGCCTAGAGTCGAAAGTTTACCAATAGAAGCAGTGTTAGCATAAAAGCTTGACACTGGGAGCCGTTCCAAAATTTTAGGCCAGCCACTTCTAGAACTAAGTTGAGAATCTGTTACCACAGCCCAGTCAATTTGATTGACGCCCTGCTGTTGTAAAAAAGGCAGCACAGTAAAATTAGCTGTACTATCATCCCCACTATTAACCAGGGTGACTTCTCCTTTGTCTTGAATCACCAAAACTGGCTCTCCCGGCGTAGAAAGCACCGTGACTCGAAATAAAGTTGCTTTTGTCTGCCAAACTGGGACAACCACTAAACTGGCAGCAATTAGACCCGCAAACCACCAACGCCGACGCCACCATTTGCTCAGCGAAGCCAGAGCAATTAGTCCGTATAGAGCTAACAGTTGCAAAATAGAGATGGTACCGACAGCAACAGAATTTCCTGGTAACTGGGAAAAAAATTCCACTAGCAGAATCAGCCCTTGGGATGGGTAATAGAGCAACCAAGCCAAGGCACTGCCAGCTAAGGGCCAGATCAATGATGCTAAGGCGCTGATAATTCCACCAATACTAATGATGGAGATTAAAGGGGTGCTTATTATGTTTGCCAGGATGCTGTAAGGAGATACTAGACCAAAGACATAAAGTTGTAGGGGTAAAACCCAGGGAAAAACGGCTATTGGAAGCGCAATCAAAGATGCGATCGCGGGTGGTAACCAATCCAGCCATTTTGTAACCGTAGGTACTGCAACTAATAATCCTAGGGTGGCTAAAAAACTCAGTTGAAAACCTAAATCCCAAATCCATAGGGGATTAAACAGCAACAAGAGAGTGGCAGCAAGTAGGAGCGAACCCAGCGGCTTTACCTTTCGTTCCATCGCCAAAGCAATTAAAGCTCCGACACCCATCACTCCAGCTCGAACCACAGAAGGCTGCAACCCCGTTAAACCTACAAAAACAAGTAGGGCAGTGAACCCAATGATAAATTGCGATCGCACCGAAAAACGCTGGGTCAGAGCCACCACCACACCCAGAATCAAAGAAATTTGAAACCCAGACGCTGCAAGGGCATGAGCCAAACCACTCTGGATAAATTTATTGCGAACATCGTAGGGTAAATCTACCGCCTGATTCCCCAACACCATCGAACTGACCAGCTGACCCTCTGGACTGCCTAACCAACGTACTTGAGATTGAATGATCCGCCGCCGGATAGTCCAAAATCCCCAGGGACGTTTTTCTGGTTCATTAACAAAGCTAACTTGACGTCCGCTGAGACCGGCAAACCCACCTTCTCTTTTTAGGTAAGCTTGAAAGTCAAAGCCTCCTGGATTGGCAGCAGGCTTAGGTTTATACAAGACTCCAGTTACTGCTATTTCTTGACCTGGATATAAACCTGTTGCTTGTAGTAATGGCAAAGTCACGTATAACTTACCAGTCACCCCTTGACTGACATCAGCGGGTTTGTTGTTGCCGTTCTTGACCTCATTCAATTTTGTAGCTTCTAGCCAAAACTGCGATCGCTGACTTTGCGTCAGTCGGGGTGGAGTTGCAATCTTGCCTTGAACAGTGACAACCTGCTCTTGGCCTCTAATATTTTGGGCAGACACAAACTTGCTAATGTTATTCGCCGCTGGTTGCGGCATTCGCATTTGAAAATAAAGTGCTGCTAGCAACCCAACAACTCCAGCCACCAGCCACACTCTCGCTTTCGGGCCTGTTCGCCAAAATCGGGGCAAGACAACAGCTGCCCCAATCCCTAAGGCTAGTATTCCGTACTTCCCCCAGGGTAATCCCGTAGAAAGCAAGCCCAGAATATAAGCCAAACTTAAAATGACGCCATTGGCTAAGTTCATTAGATAGTCAAACTTATCTTCAAGCTCAGTACAGCGTGCAGAAACAGCATACACATTGCTGTGCTTCCTAAGTAAGAATTGTGAACTGTCTGCAACACTACTTGATTGCCCCCAAAATTAGTCATACAGATAATGTTCGCTAACAGCTAGCAATACAGCACAATTCAATCCATTTCAAATGCAGACTCTTTGTATTGATTGCTGATGCATTACCTGAGAAAAAAAGCCACTAGTACAGCCTGCTGCCTTCGCAAGCGTCTTACCACCTCCTTTATCAATTTCGGTTTTACTAAAAGGTTGCATTCGTCTTCAGAAGCATCTAAACCAGTCCACTGAAATACCTATCCTCCAAATTTGTTGCTAGTTTTGAGCTACTGGTTCTTTAGCTTCTTGTAGTTTACACAGCGGAAATCCCAGTGCCTCTCGTTGCTGCAAGTACAGTTCAGCAACTCGTCGTGCCAACTTGCGAATTCTGCCAATGTAGCGCGTCCGCTCGGTTACAGAAATGACCCCTCTCGCATCCAGCAAATTAAATGTGTGAGAACACTTCAAAACATAATCCAGGCTTGGTAAGACAAGTCCGCGTAAAGCTATTTGCTCTGCCTCCTGCTCGTATAGACCAAATAAGGTAAACAACAACTCTGGGTTGGATGCTTCAAAGTTGTATACACACTGCTCAATTTCTCCCTGGAGGTGAACGTCTCCATAGGTAAGATCGTCAGTCCAGCGAATTTTGGTCAATGCATCGACCTGTTGGAGGTACATGGTTAATCGCTCTAAACCATAAGTGATCTCAATTGAGACAGGTCTACAATCAATGCCTCCGCATTGCTGAAAGTAAGTAAACTGAGTGATTTCCATCCCATCTAGCCAAACTTCCCAGCCGACACCCCAAGCTCCTACTGTGGCATCCTCCCAGTTGTCTTCTACAAACCGGACATCGTGATCCTCAGGACGAATACCCAAAGCTCTCAGCGAGTCCAGATATATCTCTTGGATATTATCTGGAGAAGGCTTAATCAAAACTTGATACTGATAATAGTGTTGATAGCGATTCGGATTTTCGCCATAGCGTCCATCTGTGGGACGACGGCAAGGTTCGATATAAGCCACAGCCCAAGGTTCAGGTCCAAGACATCTTAAAAAGGTATGAGGATTCTTGGTGCCTGCCCCTTTCTCAATATCGTAGGGCTGAGCGATCAGGCAACCGCGATCGCTCCAGAACTTGTGTAATGTAGCAATCACCAACTGAAAATTCACAGATTCCTTTCCTTAAGCGCTCAACGCATAACCCATTGTGGCCCAAAAGCTGCGCCCTTGGAGCTTTTGAGAGTTTTCCAAAAAAGTTTTTCAAAACAGTTGACAGAAGCGGTTCGTGGTTGCTACATTAATAAAGCGGTCGGGAGAGCAAGCGAAAGTGAAGCGACACCGAAGCGC
>NZ_JAMPKC010000049.1:0-22165 GCF_039961975.1 Trichocoleus sp. DQ-A3
GGATCTACGACAACTTGCCTGCCCATCTCGCGCAGGGATTGTTTTGCCAACCCCGCACTTATCCGGTGATGATTCGCTTCTCAACCGTTCCCGGTGACATCATGCCGGATGGTTTATCTTGCTTCCGCGGCATGGGCATCAAGGTTATTGGCGTGGCAGGACCGAAGCTCCTGGAGACCGAACCTGATGCTGTGACTCAGGACTTTTTGATGATCAACAGTCCGGTCTTTCCATCGGGCACTCTTGCTCGCTTTCTCCCAGAACAGTTGCTCCAGGAAAAGGTTGTGGTCAGTGCCCCAGAGGAGGCACAACAGCTATTCGGAACGGTTGCTCGAATGACCAATGCGATGACTCAGAAAGTAGGGATCAACCTCTATCCGAGCGCGTTAGGTCTCACCCAGCCCGAAACTCACATTCTGGGGGAAACCTACTATACCTCTGCTGCCCTGCGCTATGGCGACTACATTGCTAAATTGAGTGTCACTCCCGTCTCCGCCAGCCTTCAGCCGCTCATTGGCAAACGCATTGATACACAGAACGCTTCTGTACTGCGAGATCTAATCGTTGAGTTCTTCCGGCAACAGTCTGCCGAGTATGAACTCCGTGTCCAGCTTTGCACCAATCTGGAGACGATGCCGATCGAGGATGCGTCGATTGAGTGGTCAGAAGGGGAAAGTCCTTACCAGGCGATCGCCAAACTCACAATTGGGATGCAGGAGGCATACAGTCCTGCCCGGCAGGTGTACGTGGATGACGTCTTGTCGTTCAACGCCTGGCATTGTATTGCAGAGCATCAGCCGCTGGGATCGATTCAGCGTTTACGCAAGGAAGTCTATGAGGCGTCTAGTCGTTACCGTCATCAGATGAACCAGCAGCCCAACAGGGAACCACGAAGCATCGAGGAAATGCCGGACTAGGAAGCTGCTAGCGGTGTTAAATGCCTAAAACTCAGCACCAGCGATATATGAGAATCCGCTGCATTGGGCTTGTTAGGCAGGGATTATGCGATGGGTTTATAGGTAATCGCATTAGCTTGCATCAACAATCTTAAATTCAACTCAGGATCAAGTTCAGGTAGAAACCAGTACTCTAACGCTGGCAACCATGCTTCTTGCATTTGAAATAGTTTATCTAAAAACTTTTAATGTTTGGTCGTTGGATGAAACTCTGCAATACCCAATTTTCATTAAAACGTCTTATAACTCATTTATTAATTGTCTCACGAGACATAAATAAAAAGATGGGTTATAAGACACGGTATCAATGGGTTTCAGGCGCGTTGTACTAACTTTAAAAATGTATCTCATAAACGGTGGTTTAGGGGCTCTCCTTATCGGTTAATTGCGGTATCAGGACATCGTTCAACAATTCTCCTAACAATCACTCAGAGCCGAGAAAAAGATGAAATCCAGACTCAACACGACGGAAATAATGGAAATTATCAGTATTTAATGCGAGGAAATAACTTGCGAATAAGTTTACCTTTAACCCTCTACTGTCCCCAACGCTTTCAAGGTTACCTTCTGCGCTTCCGTTAATCCGATCGCACCTGTGATGTTCATGCCTTCATAGAGCCGATCTGCTCTCAGGGTTTTAAGACACTCGCCCGTTTTCACATCCCAAAGCTTGACTGTCTCATCTTGGCTGCCACTAGCTAAGATTTGACCATCCGGACTCCAAGCTACTGAGCGCACCCAACTGGTGTGACTGTGCAAAACTTGCAGGCAGTTACCTTCGGCAACATCCCACAACCGAATTGTTTGGTCAGCACTGCCAGTAGCCAGGGTAAGACCATCGGGACTCCAAGCTACTGCCCATACTCCACCAGTATGACCATGCAAAACTTTGAGGCAGCTATCTTGCAGTACATTCCATAGCCGCACCGAGGAGTCATTACTGCCACTAGCTAAGGTTTGACCATCCGGACTCCAACCTACTGAGCATACCCAATCGGTGTGACCGGACAAAGCTTTGAAGCAGCTACCTTGCGGCATATCCCACAACCGAACAGTTTGGTCGCTACTGCCACTGGCCAGCACTAGACCATCCGGACTCCAAGCGACTGAGGAGACCAAACTGGTGTGACCCTGCAAAGTTTTAACGCAGCTAGCTTGGGGTACATCCCACAACCGTACCGAGGCGTCATTACTACCACTGGCTAAGGTAAGACCATCCGGACTCCAAGCTACTGAGTGAACCCAGGTGTGACTTTGCAATACTATTAGGCACTGACCATGAGCTACATCCCACAACCGCACAGAAGAATCATCACTGCCACTAGCCAGGGTACGACCATCCGGACTAAAGCTTACCGAATATACCGCATTGGTGTGACCGTGCAAAGCTCTTACACAGCCTCCTTCAACGACATCCCACAATCGAATCAGGGAATCTAAACTGCTACTGGCTAGAGTCTGACCATCGGGACTGAAGGTGACTGAGCGTATCCCACTACTGTTACCGTGCAAAGCTTTGAGGCAGTTACCTTGTGGCACATCCCATAACCGAATTGTTTGATCGTAACTGCCACTAGCCAGGGTCTGACCATCCGGACTCCAAGCAACTGAGCGTACCCCACTAGTATGACCGTGCAAAGCTCTTACGCAGTCTCCTTCAGCGACATCCCACAATCGCACTGAGACATCATTACTGCCACTAGCCAGAGTACGACCATCGGGACTCCAAGCAACTGAGCGTACCTCACTGGTGTGACCTTGCAAAGCTCTTAAGATTTCCCCATCACGCACATTCCACAGCCGCACTGAGGCGTCATTACTGCCACTAGCCAGAGTCTGACCATCGGGACTCCAAGCTACTGAGCGTACTCCACTGGTGTGTCCGTGCAAAGCTCTTAAAGCTTCACCGTTACCTAGATCCCACAACCGCACCGAGGTGTCATTACTGCCACTAGCTAGAGTATTACCATCTGGACTGAAGGTAACTGTCCATACCCCACCCGTATGACCATGTAACACTCTGAGGCACCTATCGTGTGAGACATCCCACAACCGGATCGAGCAGTCTTGAGAGCTACTGACCAGAGTATTACCATCTGGACTGAAGCTGACCGACCAGACTGCACTGGTGTGACCGTGTAAAGCCCCCATACAGTAGCCTTCAGCAACATCCCACAACCGTACCGAGGTATCATTACTGCCACTGGCTAGAGTATTACCATCGGTACTGAAAGTAACTGCCCATACCCAACCCGTATGCCCCTTCAACGTCAAAAGTTGTTGACCATCTGCCACTTGCCACAAGCGAATCAGACCATCTACATCGCCTGTTGCCAACAGTTTGCCATCTGGACTAAAGGCTACCGACAAAACACTACTTAAGGTTTCAGCGAAGACAGAGTTAGCAAAAGCGGCGTTCTGGAAATTGACACCCGCCAAATTCACTTGTCTCAGGTCGGCTTGCTTTATCGTCAGATGAGAAAAGTCATAGTTGGCTAAATTAATCTTGCTTTGAGTCAATAAGTTAATAATATTTCCGCCTCCGTAACCTGATGAGGCAGAAGATTCTTTTTGGAGTTTGACTAAAATCCTTTGCAGTTTATTTTTGATATTTTTCTTGGACTTAAATATAGCGTGTAGTCTATCTACAATCGGCTCTAAAATCAGGCGAATCTGACTAGCTCTGACATAGTCCTTAGCCGTTGCTTTTATCAAAGTATGACTAAGCAATAATCCGGGTTCTTCTGTAGCAATCTCTTCATAAAAAAGCTCGATTAAGAGTTCCGTCACATACTCCATCACCACAGGTTGTTGCGTGTAGAGGCTAGACTGCTTTGCCAGCGGCGTAGGTGTAGCCTTCTCGATTAGCGATCGCCCCCGCAGACTTTCTAGAGCTTCCAACACTTTTCCGCGAGGCACAGTCGGCACTAGGTCTAACTGGAGTTCGGCAATCGCCGTCCCTTCACGGTTAATCGCCAACCAGTACATGATGCTTCTCTCCAGAGGCGAGAAGCGCTCAAACTGCTGCTCTAGCAATCGCCGAATGCCATTAAAGACAAAAGTATCTTCTGGCAGAAACTCCCCTATTTCCCCATCAAATAAGTCTCGAATCGATGTAGCTACAATTTTCACAGCCAACGGATTGTTGCCGTAGCGATCACACAACTGCTGTTTTTGGGTTTCATCACCCATCAGCCCTTTGGCAGTGAGCAATGCGCGAGCGGCTTCGCGGGAACCACTCAAGCGAAGTGATCGCACTGGCAGCTTATCGCCTTCACTTGCAGCAATAATAGCTGGCTTTTCTCTACTGGTAAGGATTATGCAACTAGAGTGGGCGGTTTCTCCCATCACTCTGAGCAGTTCGCCATATCCTTCATAATCATTGCGGAATTGTCCTGCCTCACCTGCCTCCAGAATGGTCTCCATATTGTCTAAAATCAGCAGGCACCTTTTGGAGCGTAGGTAATGAATCAGCCGCTCTATCTCAGCAGAAGTTTCCTGAAAGTCAGACACAAAGCTAACTAGGTCACAAGTGAGCGTTTCTAGGAGTGGGGCATTGCGTAGACTTCGCCAAATCACATACTCGAACTCATGCTGCACTTGTGCTGCTACCTTGGCTGCAATAGCCGTTTTTCCTATCCCGCCCATGCCCAGTACCGTTACTAGGCGACATCGGTCAGTTACAATCCATTGCGCTAATGTAGTGAGTTCTTCCGTGCGTCCATAAAACAGTGAGACATCAAGTGCCTCTCCCCAGTCCTGGTGTTTGGTCGCAATCCTTGCTTTAGCCAAATCATCTTTTGTTTGGGAGCCAAGTACAACATCCAGTTGTGCTATCTGTTCGCACTCCAGTGCCAACGTCTGACACAGTTCTACAAAACTCGCACGGTCAACAGGTTTACCTGTCAGGAAGTTGCTGACTGTAGCTAGAGACAGTCCTGCATTCTCAGCCAAAGCTCTTTGACTGGGAATGCCGTTACGCCTGAGAGCCAATTTGACTTGTTCAATGCACCCACTACGAACCCTAAGCGATCGCGGCATGGCTTGTCCCACGAAACTCCTAGAAATTATACCTAGTAAAAGTCAGTTACGAAATCAGGACAAGTCAGTAATACTCAGGCAGTAAGTCAGTTATTAGCAGAGTTTAATGAAGATATTGGTAACTAAAGCTCAATTAATCAAAGGAGAACATTATGTCTACTCAAGCTCTGCCAACTTTACGTAGTGGTAGCACAGGTGATCAAGTCACATATTTGCAAGAAATCCTGAATAAGATTAACTATGGTCCTTTAGACGTTGACGGAGAATTTGGGTCAGCAACCGAAAAAGCTGTTAAGAAATTCCAAACAGATTTTCAAGTAAACCCTATCGATGGAATTGTCGGCACTAAAACCTGGGATAAGTTACACACCCAAGTCCAGTAGATGGATGATCCATTGAAGTTTAAACCATATGGGCTAAACTTCAATGGGCAATTCTCGCACGTATCTCGGCTCAACGC
Organism: Trichocoleus sp. DQ-A3; assembly: GCF_039961975.1. Taxonomy (NCBI): domain Bacteria; kingdom Bacillati; phylum Cyanobacteriota; class Cyanophyceae; order Leptolyngbyales; family Trichocoleusaceae; genus Trichocoleus; species Trichocoleus sp. DQ-A3. Next base: position 5,458 of record NZ_JAMPKC010000049.1, read on the forward strand.
CTGCCAGAGAAGTCGGTTTTTTTTTGTGATGATTGTCCGTTGGGGTCATTTAGGAGCAATTGGCAGACAAAGCCGCGCTGCTTCCAATCTATAACTGTTCGACATAGTTGATAGTGCTGCTATCGTGAGGCTTGTGAGAAAAGTGTATAAGGAGGAGGAGCTGGCAGCTATTAAGAATTAGGAAAAATTGAAGGACTTAAAAAATGAGCTTCAATTTTGTTTTCACCTTATTTGGAGTTAGATTAAACACATGGCGACAGCTATCTTAAGAAACGGGTCACAAGGGGATGAGGTTAGAATCTTACAAGCCAGCTTACATTCAGCTAGGTTCTTATCTGAAACACCTGATGGCATATTTGGAGACCGTACCGAAAAGGCTGTAAGAGCGTTTCAACAGAAGTACGGTCTTTCAGTAGATGGGGAAGTTGGTGACGAGACTTGGGCTAAGCTACAAGAAGTTACGGCGTAACAGGTCATTGCCCTTGCATAGTAACCAGCTATTCACAATACCAATGACAGGTTAATTTTGATTTTGAGTTGCACCGGCTTGACACCCGTTGACACCCAAGTGTCAACGGGTGCAGTAGGCAAGTTGATTAAGCCTCGGCTGGGGTCAACATCAGGACTGTTCAGTTTTGGACTTTGGATAAATTTGTCCAAAGTCCAGTAATATCTTTGGCTGTTGAAATTATTGCAGAGAGCAATTTCATGCCATCAGCAAGCACCGAGCATCAGCAAGAGAACCAAACACGACTCTATCAAGACAAAAACCTTCTCATTATTTTTACAGTTTCTCTCATCACCTTTCTCGTACTTGCTAGCATCCCTCCAGCTTTTCCCAAGATTATCCAGGCATTAAACGTACCCCCACAAAAGATTGGTTTATTAATATCAGTATTCTCGTTTCCATCTCTTGCATTAGGTCCAGTCGTGGGAGTGTTTGCCGATCGCGTTGGCAGAAAGCAAATTCTTGTTCCTTCCCTGGTATTGTTTGGAATTGCTGGCACAGCTTGCGCCCTTGCCCGTGACTTTAACCTTTTGCTGTGGTTCCTTTTCCTTCAGGGAATTGGTGCAGCCTCTCTGCATTCTCTCACCATTGCCCTGATTAGCGATTTGTATTCAGGAGTAAGACGCACGACTGCCATCGGTTACAACACCAGTATCATCACTGCCAGCACGGCAATTTATTCCATTATTGGCGGTGCATTGGCAGTTATAGGCTGGTATTATCCTTTTTTGCTATCCTTGGCAGCTATCCCAGTAGCACTGCTGGTGTGGTTTAGACTCAAAAATCCTGAACCGACAGGTGAAAAACCTCTCAATGTGAATTTGCTCAATGCCTTGAAAAGCTTTAAAAATCGTCAACTTGCCCGACTTTTCATTGCCAGCACCGCTCAATTCATGCTCCTCTACGGAGCCCTAAGAACTTATCTACCACTTTTGATAGCGGATTCATTCAAATCATCTAGTTGGGTAATTGGATTGATACTTGCCAGCATACCTGTGGCAAGTGCGATCACAGCTTCGCAAGTAGGACGACTGGCAAGACGGTTTCCAGAAACAACTTTAATTAGAGCATCCTTCGTTTTCTATGCTTTAGCTCTATTGGGCGTTCCATTTGCCTCCAATCTCTGGTTCCTCTTAATCCCAACCGTACTGTTTGGAATTGGTTTTGGGATTTGTTCGCCCATCACCTTATCACTCGTGGCGGCGCGATCGTCCAAGGAGTATCTAGCTACGGTAATTTCGGTAAACGGGACATTTTGTAACGTAGGACGAATAATAGGTCCCCTGCTCATGGGAGTTGTTTTGAACATTGGCGGCACCAGTGGGGTATTTTATGCGGGTGCGGGGATTGCGATCGTAACCCTTGTTATTTTTAAGGACTTTTAATTCTTCCAGCCTTTATTCAGTTAACTCTATCTATCGATTGAAACGTTCTCTAACATCTTTTTCTTGAATAAATGAAGTTAGACTTATAATCAAAATATTCCAGTTAAACGATATCGAAATGGCTAGGAAGAGACGTTCAACCTCTCCTAACCTTTTAAAATTAATAAAAATATTTCGCTATTGAAATTACTAAAAACATTTCGGTCAAATAATATCAATCCGTTATTGACTATTTGGCAGAGTATCCTTATGAATCTAAATTAGAAGGACACAGTAGGTTTTAAATCTCTAGCGGAATCTCATTAAAATGCTTTAATAGAAAATCTACTAAAGCGAGGTGGCGCATATCGTTGTTTGTAACACAGAAGTCTAATAGAAAACCTTTGTAACTTGTGACAAAAGAAGGATGATCGCTACATCAGATGTTAAAGATAAAAGAAATACAACGATTTAAATTTATGCCTGCGATCACCTAATCAGAGCTAGCATATCTGGTGCGTGAAACACGGCAACGCCTAGAACTGTTTGTCACAAGTTAAGTTTGGCGCAAAATTAGAGGTCTCATTTCAAAGCGTCAATCGTTGCGAGAACGGGCGGACAAAACCTTTACCACTTACCTTGAAGGAGATTGAGTAATTACTACATCAGATGGGGGATTCTGGCAAAAATTTGCTGATTAAATACTTTTCACAGTGAGGATGAAGACTTTATGAGTAATAGCTTCCAACGCTCTGCCGCTTCAGATTGTTCGCGAAGCAAAAATATCTATTGCAGCTTTTTAGCGACTAATCCCATTACAAAACTCCCAGAGGCGAGCGCTATCGAAGAGGCAGCTCACTTCACTGCTTCTACTCCTCCACCGGAGGATCAGAAGTAACCTTCTAATCCTCCAACAACCAAAGTCAAAGCGTCAAATCAATTGTTGCTGAATGGTCTGCTAGGGTCGTTACCGATAAGGAAAACTGTATAAGTTGATTTTACTTACATTTAATTACATCTAAGCATGTTTAATCTAGGAGAAAAGCAGGGAGTGACTTATGCAATACTTTAGCGAAAATTGCTCATGTGTAATATGGTATGGTAATGAAAATGAATAGAGAAGGATAGCCGATCACCCAACAAACACAGACCAATATGGTGAGGGGGGTATCAAAATTCGCATCACCTGGGATTGTTACTAAATATACCTAATTAATCTATTCTTAATTTTTAATTCAAACAGTCTTAACTAAATTTTACTATGAGGGATTTTTTTTTAAACATAGCCTCAGTTATCCTTCAATCATGTTTTGATACGGTTTGAAATTGCTATTAGCAAACCCTCTGACAGAAGATGATTCAAAACCTACAGATCAACTCCTGCTAGTTTAATAGGGAAAATCTCATGACCCACTTTGGTATTATCTGTCCGGCAGAAACTGGCCATCTCAACACGATGCTCCCGTTAGGTCGCGAACTACAACAACGTGGTCACCGCGTTACTCTTTTCGGATTACTTGACGCTCAACCTAAGACAGTAGCAGCAGGATTAGATTTCTGGGCAATTGGAGAAGCAGAATTTCCAGCAGGAGCATTATCTCAATCCTTTGCCCAACTAGGGGAACTCAGTGGGTTAGCTGCCCTACGATATACTATCGATTTGCTGAAGCAGGGGGCGGCTGTAATCCTGCGAGATGGCCCGCAAGCCATCAAAGAAGCGAATGTAGAGGCGCTGTTAGTAGACCAATCTTCACCAGAGGGAGGGACTGTTGCAGACCTCCTAGAGATTCCTTTCATTACCGTGTGCAGTGCGGTACTGCTAAATCGGGAGGAAACTGTTCCCCCCTTTAACACCCCCTGGAGTTACAATCCCGCTTGGTGGGCACGTCTGCGGAATCGCATGGCTTACTCTTTGCTCAGTCGCATCACGAAACCCATCCGAGAGTTGATAAATGACTATCGCAAAGAATGGAAGTTACCTCTGCATTCTCATCCCAATCAACTCTATTCCCAACTGGCTCAGCTCAGTCAACAGCCAGCTGAATTGGAATTTCCTCGCACTACTTTGCCCAAATACTTCCATTTCACCGGCCCTTACCATAGCTCAACAGGACGGAAATCCGTGTCTTTCCCCTATGAGAAATTAACTGGGCAACCACTGATTTACGCTTCGATGGGCACTTTACAGAATCGTCAGCAGGAGATTTTCCACCGTATTGCTGAGGCATGTGTAGGGTTAGATGCTCAGTTGGTGATTTCTCTGGGTGGTTCAGGTAGTCCGGAATCTCTACCAGAATTGCCCGGTTCGCCTTTAGTTGTCAGTTATGCACCTCAACTAGAACTGCTCAAAAAAGCAGCACTCACCATTACTCATGCAGGAATGAATACCACTCTGGAATCCCTCACCAATGGAGTGCCGATGGTGGCAATTCCGATTGCCAATGACCAACCTGGAATTGCCGCACGTATAACTTGGACAGGAGCAGGAGAGCTTGTACCTTTATCCCAATTAAGTGTTCCCAAGCTTCGAGGTGCCATACAACGGGTACTGACTAAAGAGTCTTACAAAAACAATGCAATCAGATTACAAGATGCGATCGCTCGTGCAGGTGGAGTCAGTCGAGCCGCCGATATTGTAGAACAGGTCATATCTACAGGAAAGCCTGTCTTGGCTCAAACACAGCAAAAGAACTAATTAAAAAGACATTATTCCGGAATTTATTCGTTCCCTCGCTCGACAATAGAAGAAAAATTCCTTTTCTTTGACCCGCTTTTAATGAAATAGATAGGTATGAATGCAGATGAAAAAACATGTAATGTTTGTTTCGCTTCCTCTACGTGGTCATGCTAATCAAATGATTGCGCTGGCTCAAGAGTTGGTTGTCAGGGGCTACCAAGTCAGTTTTGTTATTTCTGAGGAGGCTAAGGAATGGATTGCTAATACTGGTGCTATTTTTATCCCTTGGGAACCAAAAATAGAAACAACTAATGAAAACTTTTCTGACACAACCCAGTCGGTGTGGCAAAGAGTTTGTCAAGAGCCGAAAATATGGCGTGGTGAAAGGATGATGTTGAATGGGCTAATCGAGCGGTATGTTCCGATGTACAAAACGTTGGTACCTATTTTTCAGCAGCACCGTCCGGATCTTCTAGTGATTGATCGCGCTGTTATTCCAGCTATGGATTTAGCTCAGCAGATGAATCTGCCGTACATTATTCAAACTCGGTTTTTAGGTAACTTTGTCAAGACTAGTTCTAAGTATCCTCGCTTCGGCACAGCCTATTCCATAAACATGAATTTATGGCAACGTTGTCTGAATTTCTTAGAACCCTATTGGCTGTTGCCGCAGTTTTTACCCACCCTGAAAAAGCTCAATCAAGTTCGTCGTCAATGTCTTGAGCGTAAGAAATTGGACGACCCTTTTAGCAAGCGCCCCATGATAGTAGGCACAGCTTTTGGTATTGAGATTCCACGTCCGCTACCTCCCCATGTGCAAATGGTCGGGCCAATTTTTCCGAAAACACTTGAGCCTCTCAGCCCTTCTTTAAGTAAATGGTTGGAAGAAGGCGAAGAAAATACAGGAGTGGTGTATATCGCTTTTGGTACTCTTGCTACTCTTGAACCCTGGCAGGCTAAAGCATTAGTAGAGGGACTTACTGACACTAGATTCCGGGTACTCTGGTCGTTGCCCAAGAGTCAGCAGCAGATTCTTCCATCGCTACCATCCTCTTTCCGCATCGAACACTTTGTTTCGCAACAAGCAGTTCTCTCTCATCGAGCAGTTCGTTCCTTTGTTAGTCATTGCAGCCCAAATGGCATTAACGAGGCGCTGTATTGGGAAAAACCGATCCTAGCCTTGCCTTTCTTTGGAGATCAGCACTACTTTGCGACACGTGTTGTGGACTTAGGGGTTGCCTTAAAGCTAGACAAAAATCATTTTGATAGTGCTGAGGTGCGTCGCAAAATAGAGGCTCTATTGAGTATCCCAAGTTATAAGGATGCTACACGTCAGATGTCGGTCGCACTTAAAAACACTGGAGGGCTGGACAAAGCTGCCGATATTGTGGAAACTACACTAGCGGCAGGAATCACTAAATTCACTCCACATTTTAGGGGTCGCAGCTAGTTCCGCTCAGTCTTCTCAAAAATTCAAGTACAGCAACTTGGAGCGATCGCATTCATGGCAGTGGTTTAGGAATGCTTATCGCTCCCCTCAATTGGAGTTGAGAGAGGATTTTCTTCCAATCCAGGAAACCTATATTTCCCGACTGGCGATCGCACCTGCGACTTTTCCATGAGGTCTATTGCTTCAAAGGCATAAGTCATCCCGCAGATCGCGCAGACCGCACCCTGCAAGCTTCGCTTCTACCTTGCGCCGTTGCTCTTGAAGGGAGCGCGATCACATCCTTCATCGCAGCCGGATCAGTCTTGAAGAGATAAGCCGCGATCGCGCTTTAGCTCGCTCTTCGTAATTCTCTTATAGTGTTGCCATGCATTCCACGGGCCAGATAGCGATCGCTGTCTCGACTTCCGACTCCCTACCGAGTGAAGCTTGACTTCGGAGCGCCCAAGTCTAGAGGAAGATCCTGTCAAGATTTCCAACTCCTTGCTGAATCGGAAGAACTGTGGACACCAGAGGGAACCTGGTTCTGGCATCTATGCCGACTCTACTATTAGTTACAAATTTAGGGTCACAAATTGTACTTGATGACGGTGATAACAGCGCAGGCATAAGCAAAAATCATCGATTACGCCCCAAACCCTGATTCTCTCGTGAAGTGGATGGAGCGGGATTGATAAGCTCAGTTGAATCCGGCGATCTGAAATCTTTAAACCAACGCTAGAGCTATACTTTTGAGCATCTATTCCACGAAATCCACCTTTCGTGTAATCTAGGGATTAATGACAAAATACCACCATGAAGGTTAGTGGCAACGGGCAAGGGAAAATCCTTACCTCAGATGAATTGGGGCGGTTGTTTAGTGATGGATTTAAGTCGCCACGCGATCGCGCTTTGTTTGCCATCTGTCTTTTTACCGGGTGTCGGGTGTCGGAAGCACTGGCGCTCCAAACTACGGACATTAAAAGTGGAACGTTGACTTTCAGGAAGTCTACCACGAAGGGAAAACTGAAAACCCGCGTCGTGGACATTCAACCTGCACTCGCGGCAATACTGGCAGAGTACCCGCTCGCTCAACCAGGGGCGTTGTTCCCGTCTGGGGTGAGAGGCAAGGAACACCTAACTCGATTCATGGCTGACAAGATCCTCAAGGAAGCCTGCAAGCGCATCTTTGTTGAGGGAGTCAGTACCCATTCCTTCCGGCGAACTGCCCTAACTCAGATGCACAATGCTGGGATACCGCTTAGGCACATTCAGGAGATATCGGGTCACAACGACCTGGGTACTTTGCAACGCTACTTGGAAGTATCGCCAGAACAGAAGCGTAAGGCTGTATCAGTAATTGGTTGGTAAGAATGCGATCACCGCTACACCTAAAAAGCAGTTACAATCAACGCGAATCCCTATTGGGGATTGAAATGAAATTAAAAAAAGTTGCAGCCTAAATCCCTATCAGGGATTGAAAAAGGAGCCACTGACATGACCCAAACCACACTAAAAAACCTAAATTTTGAGGAGTATATAAATTACGATGACGGAACTGATAACCGTTACGAGCTGGTTAATGGAGAGCTAGTAATGGTTCCACTGCCAACAGCCGACCACTCGGATGTTATCGATCTGTTGTCTGACACTTTCAAGGCAGAAATCAGCAGGCTCGAACGCTCAAGCCTTGTTAAGCGAGATGTTGGGGTGTACATCGGCATCGATCCAGCCACCGGAAAAGATTACTCTCGTACTCCCGATTTGTGCGTGGTGACAGCACAACAGTGGGCTGAGTTGAAGAAGAATAAAAAATCATCGGCTATCTTGAGAACCCCACCACTACTAGCCGTTGAAGTGGTTAGTCCTGCCTCGAAAAAGACAGATTACCAAGCTAAAGAACAAGAGTATAAGACAGTAAAAATTCCCGAATACTGGATTGTAGACTTCCGCAACTCTAAGGTTTCAGTTCTACTATTAAATGATGAGTGTTATCAAATAACAGAATTTAGGGACAGCGAACGGATAGTTTCTAGGCTTTTTTCCGACCTGACACTGACTGCCCAGCAGGTGCTGTCAGCTTAAAAAGCGCGACCGCTTGACATTATATGTGTAATGTCAAGCGGTCTAGTTTCGGGAAGCATGGTTATATTTGAAAAATAACTTTTCAAATATAACCGCTCTTTCAGCAAAGGTGATTGTTTGACATTATTGCTTTAATATCACTTGATTTTTTAGGGGCTTTCTGGATCATCGGGTCGCCATTTATTGTCGCGTTTCCACGGATGAGCAAAGTTGCGATCACCAAGAAAGAGACTTGGTTAGTTACGCACAACTATCGGTTTTTGAAGTTGTGGCAGTTTTCAAAGAAACAACATCAGGGGCGAAAGACGACTGACCAGAACGAAAAAAAGTTATGGCGCTAGCTCAGGCACGAAAAATTGATGCCATCATCGTCTCTGAATTAAGCCGATGGGTTCTCTCGACTCCTAACATTCTCATCACCCTTGAGGAATTACGAACTCGGAAAGTTTCACTCCTGGCTCAATCTGGATTGGAATTTGATTTAACCAGTCCCCAAGGAAATTTGATTGCGACCCTACTGGCAGGCTTAGCCGAGTTTGAGCGCGACCTAATCCGGGAGAGGGTTCGCTCAGGCATGACAGCGGCTAAATCAAGAGGTCAGAGAGAGATTTGGCAGACAACCGGGGTACATTCCAGCTCAAGTCCGAGAGAAAGAATCAAAGGTGTTGGAGCTAATACGGCAAGGAATCTCCTACCGGAAAGTAGCCGAGGAACTGGGGCTTTCAAAAAACACCGTGATGAGAATTGTGCGAGAGTCACAACAAGCGCTGCCGAATAAAAAATAAACCTTCATAGCGCGATCGCAATGTATCCTTCAATTTAATGCGAGCGCCCGTTCTTGTAGATTGGCTTGAAGGGATAGGGATCTATGCTACAACAAGCACGATGAAGGCTTATACCAGTCTCCGATGAAGATGTCCTAAATTGAAGAAAGCAACAGGGTATGTGTAGCCCAGTGTGAGTTCGATTCATCCGTTGCGGGGTTCTGAGTTACGCTCTCTACGACAGCTGCAAGTTTCATCTGAGTGAATATGACCAAAAAACGTCCACAGAAGAAGACAGCTCCTACCGATGAATTAAATATTCTTCCGGTTCAGCCGTCTCCTCAAAAAGTAGAGCCAGAGGATGTACAACCCGTTGCGGATAAGATTGAAAACCCTGTTGATGATGCCGCATCAACCCCTGTGCCAGTAGAGGCGAGGACTATTGACTTCTCATCCTCAGAGCCTTCCCTTGACACCTCATCAGTTCCTGTCACTTTCGATCCCCCAACTTCGGAGATCGCTCCGGAACAAAGCGACTCCTCTGCCTCTTCTCATGAAGAACCGCCAGCTTTGTTCCAGGCGGTGGGCATTCTCACTGGCGATGTCACAATTGATGAGGAAAAAACTTTTGTGAGTGTCGGGGGAAAAACCTATCCACTCTATTATTCCAGCTACCACAAGCGGGCATTGGCGGCGCTCAAAAAAGAGATTGAGACAACTGGAATACGAGAGCAGAAGTTAATTGTTTATCCCAAAATCACTCACTATCCTGGCGGGAAACAGCCCTACTCGGTCGGGTTCCAGCTGGTGGGTTTTGTGGGCCACCAAGCTTCTGGGATGGGTGTTTCCAGTGACCTGCAAGATTTGGAGTTCAAAATCTGCGGGTTATGGCAGTTCATTCCCGTTTGCCGAATCCCATGCATTTCCGTGTTTAAGAACTTCAATCAGCAACGCCTTGAGTTCATTAAATCGGCACAAGCTGAACTAAAAGTGAATTTCATGAAGGCTTCTCACATTCCTGTCCTCTGGCGAGATGCCCCTGTGCCTCCATTCCGCTTCAACCCTAAGCTGGAGAAAGAAGCTCAGGGTAAAGCTTTCTTTGTTCAGATTAAGGCTCGGTTCAACAGCGAACGAAATACTTTTGAATTTGTTTCCCTTTTAGCTATTCCTAGTTCTGAGCCTCCTAACTACCTGAAAGCGGGTAAGAAGGATAAGCTTGAGGTTGCCAAGACAAGGCTAGCGGCTTCAAAAGCTCGTCAGCACGATGAGGCGCGTTCCCATAACGATGCTGTCCTCCCTCCCCGTAGGACTACCTCTGCCCCAAAGCCCAAGCCAAAACCTAAAGTGGTCGCCCAGGAGTAATTAGTGTTTTGCCCAAGCATCTCATCTGATCTGACCTGCCTTCAGTGCCGGTTGCGGAGGGTCTCCTCGGCTCAATGAGTTTTTGATTACAGCAACTCTCCAGTCGCGGAGATATCTGTAGAGAGCCGCTGCCATTCATTTTCTGTCAGATCGCATGCGATCGCTCGGCAACCATGCCAGCACAATGGTTAAAGTGCAGTAATACCCAATATGCTTGCCGGTACAAGAGCCTGCCACAATCGCGTGATCGCTTACAAATAGCAGTCTAACCCTGCTCTGTAAAACTGGGGTGAAAGCTTGATTTTTCGTGGGCTGTAACCGGATAAGTTCATCAAATTTTCCCAAAGTGCCAGAAAAGGCTATCTGTCAGGTCTTAGAGAATTTAAAGTTCTCAATTTTTTCTCAATCTGGCGCTCCAGATTGAGATTTCCTGAAATTAGTTCTTTGGAAAATTCCAGAGTTTTCAAACCACTTGGCGCACGCGATCGCGTCTTCTGTTGCGACCTCTGGCTCTCTTCGCGGCTAATCCAGCATGGGTTCTTTCCCAAATAATTTGCTTGCTGCTCAAATGAAAGCGAAGCGCAAACGCGACGACCAGTCGTTCGCGCCGAAGATAGTAAAGACTCAACTTACCGCCACCCGTTATGGCACTTTGTTCTTCTACTTTTGTGCTTTTGATGTGGAGAAATATTTGGGTGCAGTTCGCAAGCGATCTTATTCTTGATTTTGGTGACGATGCTCTCGCATCAACCGATAACTAGACGCGCTCAATCACCGTAGGTTAAAACAGCGATCTCGTCCTTGCACTTTCCCCCGGAATAACTGTGCGTCTCCAAATCAGACTCCTCAGCGCGATCGCTCTTTTGACAACTGCTGCAACGCTTTTTGCGCCTAATTTTCCAGCGCCATTCCCCACAACACAGGCATTAGCGCAAACCCTAGATGCTCGGAAAGCGGAAGCAGACCAACTGTTCCAGCAGGGGCTTGAGCAGTTTCAGACCAGTCAAATTGAGACGGCATTGCAGTCATGGCAACAGGCACTAAATCTCTATCGAGAAATCAAAGACCGTTTGGGGGAGGGGAAATCTCTAGGCGGTTTGGGAAATGCTTACTATTCTTTAGGAGATTATGCCAAAGCGATTGATTATCACCAGCAGCGTTTGGCAATCGCTAAGGGGATCAAAGACCGCCAAGGGGAGGGGGCATCTCTGGGCAATTTGGGAAATGCCTACTATTCTTTAAGAGATTACGTCAAGGCGATTGATTACCAGCAACAGAGTTTAGCCATCGCTAAGGGTGTTAGAGACCGTTTGGGCGAAGGGCAATCTTTAGGCAATCTGGGGAATGCTTACCTTTCCTTGGGAGATTACGCCAAGGCGATTGATTACCACCAGCAGAGTTTAGCCATCACTAAGGAGATTAAAGACCGCCAAGGGGAGGGGAATTCGCTCGGCAATCTGGGACTTGCTTACCGTTACCTGGGAGATTACGTTAAGGCGATTGATTACCACCAGCAGAGTTTAGCCATCGCGCAGGAAATCAAAGACCGCCAAGGGGAGAGGAATTCGCTCGGCAATCTGGGAGGTGCTTATGCTTTTCTGGGAGATTACACCAAGGCGATTGATTACCACCAGCAGAGTTTAGCCATCGCGCAGGAAATCAAAGACCGTTTGGGGGAGGGGGCATCTCTGGGCAACCTGGGACTTGCTTACCTTTCCTTGGGAGATTACGCCAAGGCGATTGATTACCACCAGCAGCATTTGGCAATTGCTAAGGGGATCAAAGACCGCCAAGGGGAAAGGAATTCACTGGACAATCTGGGAACTGCTTACCTTTCCCTAGGAGATTACACCAAGGCGATTGATTACCACCAGCAGAGTTTAGCCATCGCGCAGGAAATCAAAGACCGCCAAGGGGAGGGGGCATCTTTGAATAATCTAGGACTGGCTTATCGTTCCCTAGGAGATTACACCAAGGCGATTGATTATCACCAGCAGAGTTTAGCCATCGCTAAGGGTATTAAAGACCGCAAAGGGGAGGGGGCATCTCTAGGCAATCTGGGACTGGCTTATCGTTCCCTAGGAGATTACACTAAGGCGATTGATTACTACCAGCAAAGTTTAGCGATCGCTAAGGGTATTAAAGATCGTTCGGCAGAAGGGGCATCTTTGAGTAATCTGGGAAGTGCTTTTTGGAAATCTGGTAATCTAGCTCAAGCCGAAAAAACCCTTCGTGCTGGAATTGAGGTCTGGGAATCTCTCCGAGAACAATTGGGCAGCAATGATGCCGAAAAAGTGTCAATTTTTGAGGAACAAGCTCGCACCTATCGTTGGCTGCAACAAGTCCTAATTGCTCAAAATCTACCCACAGAGGCTCTAGAAGTTTCTGAAAGGGGTCGTGCCAGGGCATTCGTGGAACGATTGGCGACACGTTTCTCCTCCCCTTCATCTACTCAACCGAATATCTCTACTAATCCACCTAACATTCAGCAAATTCAACAAATCGCCAAACAGCAAAACGCCACCCTGGTTGAATATTCGATTATTTATAACGACTTTAAGATTCAGAATAAACAAGAAGTCCACGAATCAGAACTCTATATTTGGGTAATTCCACCCTCAGGAGAAGTATCGTTCCGTCGTGTTGACCTCAAACCCCTGTGGCAGCAGCAAAATACGACGCTTCAACAATTAGTTGTCAACAGCCGTGAATCGATGGGTGTCAGAGGTCGCGGCTTGAGCATCATTGCTAGATTAGACGAAACTACCCAAATTAATCGATTACAGCAACTCCACCAACTCCTCATTCAACCCATTACAGAACTCCTGCCAACTGACCCCAATGCTCGTGTTATCTTCATCCCTCAACAATCCCTGTTCCTGGTTCCCTTTCCGGCCCTTCAAGATGCCAACAAGAAATACCTAATCGAACAACATACTCTCCTGACTGCTCCTTCAATTCAGGTATTGGCGCTAACCCGTCAACAACGCCAACGGATTCCAGTTTCCGTTAAGGATGTCCTTGTGGTTGGCAATCCCACGATGCCTAGCCTTGCCCCGAAGATTGGAGAAAAGCCTCAACCGCTTTCGCCCCTACCGGGTGCCGAGAAGGAAGCGATGGAGATTGCTCGTCTGCTGAACACAAAAGCTCTGACTGGTAATCAAGCTACTGAATCTGCGGTTGTTCAGAATCTACCCACCGCTAAGATGATTCATCTGGCGACTCACGGGTTGCTAGATGATTTTCAAGGGTTGGGTGTACCGGGTGCCGTTGCTCTTACCCCTTCTGGTCAAGATGACGGGTTGCTTACTGCTAGCGAAATCTTAAATCTCAAGCTAAACGCCGAGTTAGTTGTCTTAAGTGCTTGCGATACCGGGCAAGGTAAACTGACTGGCGATGGCGTGATTGGACTGTCTCGCTCTTTAATTACGGCGGGTGTTCCCAGTGTCATCGTCACTTTGTGGGCGATCCCGGATAATCCTTCGGCTTTGTTGATGACCCAATTTTATCGAAATCTGCAACAAAACTCGGATAAAGCGCAAGCTTTGCGAAGCGCGATGCTAACGACGATGAAACAATATCCTAACCAACCCAGTGCTTGGGCGGCATACACGTTGATTGGGGAAGCTGAGTAACTACCTGCTATTTCCGGGACACCGACCCGGCTGCGAGATGGCCTTTGAGATGAAGAACCCGCCCTCCCTCAGTGCATTGGGATTGCGCCCACTGTGGTTGGATCGATTGAGAGTGCGTGAGCGAGCGCATTCTCTCGATCGGCAACAATGCCAGCACAACGCTTAAAGTGCAATAGTACTCAATATGCCTTGCTGATATAACAGCTTGCCGCGATCGCGCGCTCGCTCACAAATGGTAGTCTAACCCTCTCCTGCCAAACTGGGGTGAAAGCTTGATTTTTCGTAGGTTGTAACCGGATAAATTCATCAAAATTTCCCAAAGTGCCAGAAAAGGGCATCTGTCAGCTTTAAAGAATTTAAAGTTCTCAATCCTTTCTCAATCTGGCGCTCCAGATTGAGATTTCCTGAAGTTCGGTCTTTGGAAAATTTTAGAGTTGTCAAACCACTTGGCGCACGCGATCGCGCCAAACCTCCTCTATTACGACCTCTCGCTCTCTTCGCGGCTAATCCGGTATGGCTTCTTTCCTGAATAATTTATTGCTCAAACGAGAGCGAAGCGCAAGCGCGACGACCAGTCGTTCGCTCTCGTTGATGCTGAAGACCAACTTGCCGCCACCCGTTGTGGTATCAATGCTTTTAGTCAGGCTAACAAATCCGATGCCAGACGTATTGAAGTCTTCGATTAACGTTAGCAAATACTTAAGGCTTCTACCCTGCCGGTCAAGTCGCCACACAACGGGACTATCTTTCTTCCAGAGAGGTTCAAGACACTTGTCTACTTCCTTGATACCATTCTCTGTACAAATTGTTACTGACGTGCGCGTTACCTTTCCAGCCGTCTCCAAATTCCAATCTTTACTTCTAAGATTAATAAACCTCGTTCTGGATGCAGAACTATAAAATTTGGATGCTGTTGTTTACGTCCAATCGGAACGTCCTACTACAAAAGGGTGTTTAACTCTAACTTATGAATTAACCTGTTGGCAAGCCGTCTTTCTCGAAGAGTCGTGCTTGACCGACAACTATTGTTGGGTGGAATTAAAGTAGCCATTTAACCCTCATTGCAAATGCGTTGCCGTTGACGCTCAGAATGTGTGTATTTTCGGAAGTTGTGGCCAGGAAATGCTTCATAAGTAAAATGGTACGCCTCCTAAATCTCTTTCTTATAATTCCCAATCTGGTTGGATTTATAACGCTGAAGATACCTAGCAACTTCTTTAGCAGATATATGAGTTTACTTCTCAGAACGGTGTTGATAATAATGGTAAACCTGACTATCTAGCTGACTTCCTCAACGGTCGTAATGACGGTAAGATTTTCTATGTTTTCTCTAAAGAAGTAGAGGGTTGAATGTCAGCACTCACTTGAAATTCTTCAAGAGCTGCGCTTCGAGCAAACTCTTCAATCAGTGTTGAAATGCTGCATCGCTCAGCTTTAGCTTTAGCTTCAAGCTTAGCTTTCCCGGTTGGAGTAATCGTCAGATTTAACCTTTCTTTTATCTCATCGTAAATTAATCCTTTACCCCGCTGACACTGCTTTCCTTTGTGGCTTGGTTTTCTCCGATGTTCTGCTCTAACTTTACTCTTACTAGCCTTTACCATCTGGTACTCTTGTTTATCCGCATGAACCAATTTTATGAATTTATTTTCTAATACGAGGTTGGAAGGGCGTTCTATAAGAATACCTTAAAAGCTTTTATCTGTTCTATTACTTGCTATATATAATTTTTGTTTATACGCATAAATTAAGAAATTATGGCGTTCTATAACTATAGAAGGGTTTTATAGAAGACATAGTAGCAGAATTGAAGTTTAATAACTTCAGTTTTGCGATGTCTTGTTGTCCAATTTTTGGTTTTAATTAAGACAATTAATTTACAAATATCTTTAGACAGTTGCTCAAAATCGTTATTATGCAAGGCTTTCAAATAAATACAGTTATTTAAACTATTAGTAAAAGCGCGTTAAATTAGATAATTCTAAGTAGAAAAATAATGTGGCGCAACATCAATTCGATACAGTCTATTGTTCCATAAATAGGGTGTGCTGTATATCCTACTGACTCTTTTTTGTTCTATAATAAGCAGGAGGTAAGGGAGAGTGTTTATTAGCAAACCTGATGCTTAAAGATTTTTTTGTTAATACGCATAAACCAAAATAGCTAAAGCGATAAGAAATATGAACAGCAAAACACCGATTTTTGGCATTCCGGCGAATGTATTGGAGGTAGTTGATGCATATAAACATCATAACAACGCCAATGATTTTTCCTTCGTTCAGAGTGCCTTGTTTCGCTTTACAGTTCCAGGGCTTTCTGGGGTACTACCCCAAGGAAAACGGCTCACAGCAGATGAGATTTCAAACATTCGTCAATTTCTCGCGACTCTGCCTCTTTCAAAACTCTCTGAGTTTCGGGAGGCACAGGAAAAAACCTTTCAATTTTTCCAAACTCCAGCGAACAAACAATGTCAGCCCAGAAGTTACTTGAACAAGTTTTTGGATTGGGTTGATGAGCAAAATTGGCTAGTTACTGGCTCGCTGAATGAAAGCGGAGGAAAGCAAGGCTATAGGTTTTATTTAAAAGGCAAAGGGGTGATGCAGCGAAAAAAATTAACTAATCGACCAGCCAATACTCTAGATAAGTTTGCTTTGAGCTTTGATGTAGAAGATTACTTCCCCGAATCTAGTGAGGAAGAGGAGAGCATTAAGCAAGAACTTGCCAGAATAGCTGGAGAGATCCAAGCCTTTGAAGATTGGATGAAAGTGCGTGGCTACAAGGAATCTAGCCGAAAAATCCGCCGCGAACATGCCAAAAGATTTTTAGGGTGGCTATACCGGGCTAAACAAATTCCTTTGAAAAATTTATCTTTAAGCTCGCTAATTACAGT
>NZ_JAMPKC010000050.1:0-15367 GCF_039961975.1 Trichocoleus sp. DQ-A3
GAATGGAGAAGTTCTCCAACGAATCGCCGACCATCTAGAAGACTAGGGCAGAGATCGCTGTGGTTCGCTTTATCACTTTTTTCATTAAGAAACTCTAATCGAAGACCTAGAGCCAATTCTTAATTGAGAGTTTTGGCTCTGTAACAGGTTTTTCTTTCGATTCCATCTGGGAACGCGATCGCGCTCCCAGATGGCAGCTCTCTGGGAATTTAAAGATTGTGAATAGTCCATCAACCCAGCGATCTGGGTTGATCTCCCCTAAAGTCAACTCGAAGATGTTATAGGACCGGAGGATCTCATAATTCAAACCGGCGCACCCAAATGAAAATGCCTGAAACCCGCTTGATTCGGTTGTGTCGCCAAAATTTTTTGAGTGACTAACAATCTGTTTAATCTTATTTCTTAAGCACTCACTCCGAAGATTTTCTCAATAAACTTTGCTTGAGATACAGTGTCCCCTTAAGTGATTCGATTCACCTAAGTCCTTTAATCTCAATCTGGCGCACCAGATTGAGAATCTGAAGCTAGTTCCTGGGGAATCCTTGGATGTAAGAACATGAGCGTTTCCTTTGCAGGGCAGGCGATACCTAAAGCTAGTTCCTAGGGAATCCAAGAGTTGTAAGTCCCTTAATCTCAATCTGGCGCACCAGATTAAGAACCTGAAGCCAGTTTCTAAGGAATCCTTGGATTGTAAATGATTCAATTAACCGGGCGTACCGGGTTAATGCCCTAACTTTGCCTTGATCCTTGCCCCTGCAACAGCGCAACAACATGGCTTTCAAGAAATCCCTTCACTTCTCTTCTCTGGTCGTGAGTACCTCGAAATCGTGAGCGATCGCTTAAGCTGGGCAAGCCCAGCTTCTTTGAAGTTGCAGTTCTGGTGAGGCAGATCCAGGGGCTTGATCTGCCTCACCAGACCTCGAACACACGATTTTCAACGTCGTTAATGGGGACACCAGCGTTTATGGGGTATCAGTGCGCTCAAAAATTTTCTGGTGAAAGCTTTTGAGAGCGATGGGTTTGTTGTTTTAATTGCCAGTTGACGCTCGCTTGCCGTGCAGCTGATAAAACCTCCTAATGTATGCTGCACCCGTCATGCGATCGCTTTCCAGAGCCAGAGAATACTGGCTATTCAAGAGGCTTCAGTCAACCCGAATCGATAATTCACTGAGCGGATACCACTGGTCGGTCTCTTTTCCTGGTCTGCCTTCGCGCTCCTCCCATCGCACTAGTGCCTCACTATTCCCTCTAAACTTTTCGATGCAGCCATGCCATTTGCTACAGGTGTGATTGGGGTCGGCAATCCGGACATCATCGTAAAGTTTAAAACCTCCAACCTCAGTCACTTCCTCTGGTTGCGTTGGAGATGTACCAGGCGCAGCGTCCTTCGATCCTCGAATCCGCTCCCACTCTGCTTGACCCAACAGACTGACGACTACTGTTTGATCTTCTAGCGTGAGGGTGGGGTATGTCGTTGCTTCGACTTCTGCCCAGGTCTCACAGTCCAACAGACTTTTTGCTAACTCCTCCAGGCTTGCGGGTGAAGGAGTGATCGCATCTTCTTCGTGTCCAACCTGTTGCATCTGGAACTGAGGTTGCAGGCTAGGTTGGACGCCTTCACAATTGTTACTTTGTAAGGCTTCTGGGTTGTCTTGTCCAACCTGTCCAACCTGGCTAACCCGATCCGTAGAAAAACTTTTCTGGTTTGTGGATTGCTCATCACTGGTTTTTTCTCGAATCGCTTCCTTTTCAGAAAAGTTTGGGAAAAAAGGTTGGACAGGTTGGACACCTATGCTCGAAACCATTGGTGCAGCTTGATTTGAGGGGTGTCCAACCTCTGACGCTGAGGTTGGACGAGGTTGAGCAGGTTGGACAGGTTGGACAGGCACGTTAGGAGGAACCCAGCCGTTGACCCTCATGCCTTGGCAAGTAATTTTCTTTTTCTTCCACCCTAGGCGCTTCATGATGCTTGCAACTCGCATTTGGGATGCTCTGTCCTGTCGGGATTTCTCAAACGACAACGCACTCTGGAGGATTTCAGCGGTCGTGACTTGTTGCAGACCTCGAATGTAATCAAAGACGTAGGACTCCCAACTGTCAGAGGTATGAAATTGGCTATTTGCCTGCGAGGACTGCGCTTGTTCTTCATCGGTTAGATGCCACTGTTCGCCCCGCTTGTACGCTGCTACCGCAGAAGCCCAAACCAAATCCCGTTCAACTTCGATTTGTGCTGTATCGATAGGACGTTCAATCTTGACTGTCCAAAATCTGCGATCGCCTGAGTCGTCACTTAAAAATTCATCGCGGTTTGTTGTGCCAACGATAACGGACTGTCGCGGTTTGGTGATGGGTTCACGACCATACGGAGGACGATAAGTGTCCTCCCTGGTGCTTAAAAATGCTTTAACCACATCATCGCCTTTCCGGAGTACCCGTTCTAGTTCGCCCCACTCTAGGCACCAAAAACGATGAAGTTTATCGCGTTCATCCTTGTTCGTGAAATCTGACATCGTTTGATCAAACCAAGTTTCATGAGACTCACGGGCTTGGGAGCCTTGGTGTAAGACCCGAAAGAAAGTAGATTTCTTAAAGCCTTGGGAGCCTTGCAGAATCAACGAAGTGTCAACCTGACAACCGGACTGATAAATCCGGGCAACGCAGGCAATTAGGTAGCGTTTCAGGTAGATGTTTGGTAAGCGATCGCTTGTCCCGAACCAGCGCGTAGCCAGGTTATCGATGTCAATTGGTACGTGTTGGTGTTTCTCAGAGCAGTTTTCTAAGTAGACCTTTACGGGATTGTAGGCATTGCGCTTGGCGATGATTGTGCAGATCGCGATCGCCTCTTCCTTGCGGATATCCTCATCAAGCTCGATCGCTAGTCGGATTGAGATTGTATCCAGTTCTAGGGGTTTCCCATCTAACTCAATAATATTTTTTAGTTCATTGAGCTTTAACCGATTCCCCCAGTGTCGTGCGATGGCAAAGTAGCGATGTTTGGTTTTACTCCGAGTCTGAGGGATATCATCCTCCTCAGACGAATCGGTGTCGTCATCAACCCAATCTCGCTGCTCCTCCACTGCCTTGTGGATTTGCTCTTCTAGCCTTCTAATAAATTCTGCTGGTTCCATCGCTCCTAAAATTTCAACAACGTCTCCCTTCTGGGGCAGGTCTGCGTATAGGCTTACCGGATCGATAATGAGGCATGGGGTGCCGACCTTAGCACAGGCCGCCAAACACTTTTGGGCTTTGGTGCTGCCAGCGTCGTCGTTATCCTTGATGAAAGCCAAGGCTATACCACTCTCCTGTAAAGTAGTAGCCAAGCGGGATAGCTCAGAATCGTTCCAGGCACTACCCTGCAAGGTAATTGCGGCTAAACCTGTACGGCGTAGGTTTTCTACACACGCTTCCCCTTCCACCATTAACAGCAGCGGTGTGTCAATGTTTTGGGCAGCATCCAAAGCCTCGTCCATCCGATAAGGCTGCCAAGGGCGATCTCCTTTCTTATAGATCGCTTGGCCAGCGCTATCACAATGCCATTGACGGAAAGTTTTATCGTACCCTTTGGGCTTGCTGGCATCCCTCCATTGTTTCCGTACTACCCACTGAGATTCTGAATATTTGTAAATGGTTTCGGATACCTCACCGTGTTTGTCATCAAACCGTGTAGATGGTTGGGGTGAATCCGTCGCCGGTTCGGGAAGCCAAACTAAATTTATTCCCCCCTCTAGCATTGCAGGGGCTGGCATCTTTCTTTTTGGCGTGTGGATTGTTCGTGGGAAGCGAACACGCTTTTTCTCGTTCCAAGGTGCGATCGCTTCTCGAATATCTTTTGATTGGCAATTTCCAGTCCAGCACTTATATGCGCCTGAAGTTGGGTTAATCGTTAGCTTGCCTTGGCACAAGGGACAATCATATTCATCCTTGCTTTTTCGCGGGGTAAGGCGATCGATGAAATTGCGAATATCAAATTTTTCCGAATCTACGGTAAATGCATGGGGATTGGGGAATGACGAGTTTGAATCATCATTTTGTTCAAAAACTGATGCGGATTGTGTTGTGTCCGGCATAGAATGAAATTAAATCTACCCATTTTTCTGGGTAGATTTCTCCATAGTCCACTGCAAATGGTTTCTTGGCTTCCAAACTTTGAAGACCTTTGCGTGGGTGTACAAAAAATGAAACGTCAGTGGTTTAGGCTGCTGGCGTTTTGATTTTGGCGAAGGATTTTTCCGGTCTGTCCAAATATCTGTCGAAAGCAGCGCGTGCAACTTCTGATTCGGATAGACCCAAATTATCGGCTGCATCTGGCAATGGATTAAATTGACGAACCTCTAACCCTTGCGTGAATTGAACGGGTCTCCTGTATAGCATCTTTGCCTCCCTTAGTCTGACTATACACTAGACAATTATAGTAGGTAAAATCCCTGCCGATCTCTGCCTGCTTCAGTTTGGAGCAATCAGATCAACATTTTAAATACAATTGTCTGGCTAGTTATCAATGCAATCCTTCTCCTTTTTTTAGATAATTCCATTTGCAACTCCACGCTTTTTTTACAATCCAATGAAAATGCGATCGCGTTTGAATGTACTGACAACGATCGTTTCTCACTGTGTCGTTGCTGTTTCTTTCGGTTCTTTTGGCTTCTTCTCAAAAACCTGGATGGCTGGCTCGTTTAGGACAAAGCCTCGATCCGTGGGTTCTCCCATCTTTCCGGCGATCGCGGCAACCCACATTGGGTAATTCGCCTGTGCCTCCTCAATTTTTTTGAACATTTTAGGCTTCGTCGTTATACTCACAATCCGCCCATCGCATTCAATCTCGAAAGATTTCCAGCCGTTTTCGACAACTCTCACTTCTGAGGGAAACTCTGAAATCTTTATGGTTAACTCAAGTTTTCCTGGCGTTGCCATGATGCATAATGCCTCCTATATAAATGTGATGCGGATATTTTAGTTGCCAGTTTCTTGAGAGCGAACGCACTTTATCTTGGGTTTCGTCGTTTTGGTCACAATCTGCCCATCGCATTCAATCGCAAAAGATTTCCAGCCGTTTTCGACAACTCTCACTTCTGAGGGAAACTCTGAAATCTTTTGGTTAAGTCAAGTTTTCCTAGCGTTGCCATGATGCATAATGCCTCCTATATAAATGTGATGCGGATATTTTAATTGCGACTTCTTGAGAGCGATCGCGCTTTATTACTCGTGACTTGCCGCTTCCAGATGCTTTTATTTGTTCAAGTTTATCCCTTGTCAACACTCTGATTTTTGAACAACGGAGTAGCTTTGCCCAAGCTGCATCATTTCGACGCGCCTCAATTTCTTCTCTTATATCGCTTTTAGCGCCCGAAGTACGGTCTTCTTACGCCACAACCAAATCTAAGATTTGGTCTTCTTTCCTATCTTATTGCTTGTGTGTTTCATAAGTATCTAAAAAAGCTAAAAAAAATCTAATCGCATTTTGTGGCTTCTGGGACTAAGTACAAAGATAGATGATTGTGGTGGAGGCACAGGTAGTCCCCTCAATCTAACTAAAAGGTGCGAACGCTCTTCTGAAGTGGTAATAGTGTAAATACTGCGTCCTGCCACTGAATAAGATTCGTAGACGTGCGGTAGATTTCTTCGCACTTGCGCTGGTACACCTCAGTTAGATAGCTTTCGGGTAGTTGATCTAAAATCTCCTCGATCGCGACTTTCACTGCCGCCGACGTCAATCCAGCACCAGTTCTTCTGGCTTGAGGGTTGACAACAGTTCAAGAGCCACCTTCTTAACTTCCAGCTTGTCTTTCTCGGTTAAGCTGATGTCTGGTTTCGTCAGCAAATCAACGATCGCAAGTTCTTCTTCCAGATTCGAGAGCGAGCGCACGTTCAGCCTCAACCTTGAGTTCTTGGGCAAACTCCACCAACTCGGTAAAGAACCTCTCCACGTTGCGAGAACCAGCATTGTATTCATCAATCATCTGCTGGAACTTGTCGAGGTAATTCATCCGGCTTTTGTTCAGGCATACCATCTGGGAAAGCTTTATGGCGAACGCCCCTTTCAGCTTCTTGGCTTCCTTATGCTTGTACCCTGCGTCAAATGCTGTTTGTCGAGCCAGTTAGCGATCGCGGACTCTAAACCGACATGAATATCCTGATCCAAACTTTTACAAATTCCCTTGAACTTCAGCCGCCATCTCAAGCGCAATCGCATCCGCCAAGTAGTTCGACAACTCTTGGCTTCTCTAAGGAAGTAACCATCTTAGGAAATCTCAATCTGGCGCTCCAGATTGAGAAAGTATGGAGAACTTTCAAGCGGTTCGACAACTCTTGGCTTCTCTAAGGATCTAACTAACTTCAGGAAATCTCAATCTGGCGCTCCAGATTGAGAAAGTATTGAGAACTTTAGATTCTCACAGAGCTGCTGACAGATGCCTTTTTCTGGCAGTTTGGGAAAATTTGATAAATTTATCCGGTTACAATCCACGAAAAATCAAGCTTTCACTCAACTTTGACACAAGTTAGGCTGCCATCTATAAGCGATCGCTTACGGAACCAGGAAATTTTCTGCCGTTAAATTCGGCCTGGTTCGGGGTGAAGCAACCCTTATAGAAGCTCCTAGCGCCTCTTGCGCCATTCAGTGTGATTTGTAGTTGATTAACTCAAAATGTAAACAGTGACTAGACAGGCTACCCCCCACTGCCGTTAAATCAGGTGCAGTAAAGCGAGAGTCGTCAGGTTGAAAATAGACCGGCATGGGAAAGCCAAGATTCTTTCCCAAACTGAAATTCAATTGCTATTTAGCCAAGGACTTCAGACCGAGCGAGATCGCTGCTTGTTTGCCGTCGCTCTATTTAGTGCTTGCAGAATTAATGAAGCTTGCACTCTTTTAACTCAAGACGTTTACGATACTAAGCGTCGGGTGCGTCCTAATTTGCTCATTCGGAAAGCGAATACCAAAGGGCAATTAGAAACTCGTACCATTCCGATCATTGAAGACCTGCGCTCCATACTCATCACCTATCAACCAGTTGCGGGTGCGGTTTACCTGTTCCCCGGTCGCTTCAACGATGGACACATCAACCCAGACTCTGCCGCCCGGATATTGAGAAAAGCGGCGCACCAGGTGGGGATCGAAGGAGCCTCAACCCACTCTTTCCGACGTACTGCTTTAACTCAAATGAGTAATGCAGGCATTCCATTGCGTGTAATCGCCGCTTATTCAGGACACCGGGACTTATCCCAGCTGTCAGCTTACTTGGAAGTGAGGGACGAACAAATCTTGGGGGCCGCCGCCACCCTATCCATGCTATCCCCCATCATTGGACAGGTCGGGAAACACGACTTTCCCGACCTGCACCACTATTGGCTTAGTTATAGCAACGGAAAAATTTTGGTCGGTAAGGCTCAAAAGCTTATAAATTAAGGCTTTTTTGGCTGTCCTGATTGACAAGTCTACGATCGCTAGTACCTGTTCAACTGTCCCAATTTGAACCATAAATGGGACACTCGCCATCCCGAAAAACGATTTTTCGCCATTACAGACCTCCAGGCAGCGAACGGTCAGACATCAAAAATGGGACAGTTCCTTCTGACTCCTCACTAACGACCAAAATTTTTCCATTGTTAAGACTAAGCCTATTAACGCATTAGCGTCGTAACTCAAAAACCTTTCAAATCTTTACCCATACAGTAGGGTTTTTGGGTCAAGTAACCCTTTGGTAGGAATTTCTCTTTAAAGTCATAATTATCTTAACTCTAGCTCTTCTTTATCCAAATATATCTAGGCTTTGGTAGCGATAGAAATGCTTAACAACAACAATTAGTTAAGACGATAAATAATCTGTTATTCGACATTTAGCCTAAAAAGGCTCTAACATTGTATTTGCAAACGTTATTAGTTTATACACAACCTAATCTCGATTCTAAAATTGCCTGGGAAGATATCAAACCTCAACTCTACTATAAATGGCACGCTGTAACGAAAATCCCATTTACTTTATGTAACGAAGCTAAGTTTATATGACTTAAAATCTTTAATATTGACCAATCCCAACAGCAACCGAGAAGCATCTAAGCAAACATCATGGCAGACGTACCTAATAGAAAACAACTACACCAAGAGAACCGCTTATCTTGGAACGAAGCGACCAAAGCACACAACAGTCATAAAAGTGACCAAGCCAAGTTTTTCAAAGCAGGTGGCAGTACCCTATTTCCAGAAGAAAAGGAACTGCTAGGTGACATCGCTGGCTTATCCTTAGTTCATCTCCAATGCAACGCAGGTCAGGACACCTTAAGTTTGGCACAACTGGGTGCTAAAGTAACTGGTGTAGATATCAGTGATGAAGCAATTGACTTTGCTCAAAAGCTATCACAAAAATCTGGCGTTTATGCAACATTCCATCGTTCTGATATTTACGATTGGTTAGCAGAAACAGCAAACACGAACGAACGTTTTGATATAGCATTTTGCTCTTACGGCGCAATCTGTTGGCTATCTAATATTAATTTATGGGCAAAAGGTATCGCATCCATACTAAAACCCAATGGGCGATTAGTTGTAGTTGAATTTCATCCAGTTGCCATGATGTTTGATGAACAATGGACGCTAAAATATCCCTATTTTGCTGACGGTCAACCCTTAACTTGGTCAGATGGCATCAGCGATTATGTAGCACAATCGGCTGGTGGGCTAACACCTTGGGTTTATGAAAAGGGAATCGAAAACTTTCGTAATCCCTATCCGTCTCATGAATTTCAATGGGGTACTGGAGAAATTATTACAGCAGTATTAGAAGCTAAGCTAAATCTAGAAGTATTCAAAGAATATTCTTATGCTAATGGTTGCAAGTTATTTGACACAATGGAAGAATTACCCGGACGGCGCATGGTTTCTCCCTCTGATATACCTTCTATCCCTTTGATGTATAGCTTATGCGCTCGGATGCCTATACTTCACGAAAATTGATGGACTCTAATATTTATTAAACTTTGAACAAAAGAAAGTGTACTTCACTGTTCCTTTGTTTTATTTTATGCTATTCAGTGATCCTAGCCATTGCATGAGCATCAACATAAGTACCAGAGCGGAAAGCGTACTTCCGAAATGTACCCTCTATTACAAAGCCATACTTTTCGTAAAGATGAATGGCGTTGGCATTATCAGTGTAAACAGTCAACTCGATGCGTTTTAGGTTAAGCCACTTTTCAGCTAAGTCTATCACTGATTCCATAAGAGCAGAGCCAATCCTTTGATTTTGGTAGTCGTCATGGACAAGCATACCTAGCTCGCCTACATGATTCCGACGCCCACCGAAGGTATGCAAACTAACCAATCCTACAACTTTTTGTTTTTGTTCCTGGTTGACAACGGCTACTAAACGATACATCCCTGTTGATGGGCTTTCTAATTTCTTTTTGATTTCATCGCGCGATTGGTAGGGCATTTGCAGGGTTCCCCACCGACATTTTGGTTGGAGAAAAAGCTCGGATACGTCTTCCCAATCAGACATTTCAAAAGCACGAATGAACATAACAGTTATCAGATAACAAATCATTTGTCGCTATCAACACATTAGTGTCGTTAATCCAAAAACCTTTCAAATTTTTTACAACAGGAGAAAGTGTGTTGATTGAGAGATTGCCGTTACTTGCTCAGCACAGGTTGTTTTGTGTTTGCTAGAGTTTCGAGTAATGATGCTGCAATCGCTGGAGAATCATATGACCTGATCTCTTGCTGAAACCGTTGGGCATTCTGCTTATAGGTTGGAGTCGATAGAATTGTTTCCACCGCACTTTTAATTTCTGCGGGTGTTGGGGTGCTTGTTTTGAGATCAATTCCGGTTCCCGTCCATTGAACTCTAGCGCAAATCTCTGGTTTTTCCTCAGTTTGTCCGGCTGTGACCATCGGCACTCCGTTTGCCAAAGCAATCTGCACGCCATTGAAGCCGCCATTTGTCACCATGACATCCACATGGGGCAACAAACAGGCATGAGGAATAAACGGTTCAATCCGCACATTCTGAGGTATTGCTTTGAGCTTGACCCTCTCAAGCGGCTGTTTTCCAGTCGTCGCAACGATTAACACCTCCTCATCTGCAAGGGCTTGAATCGTTGGCTCAATGAGATCGCTTGCTTCCGTTGCAACTGTTCCTTGAGTAACGTGAACGACAGGCCGTTCACCCTGCAACTCCTGCCACCAAGCGGGCGGTACGAAGTTAGGCGGAGCCGGAGGCAGAAAAGTGCCAATAAAGTGAACCTGGGGTGGCAAGTCACGACGCGGATATTCAAACGAGGGCGTTGTTCCTTGAAGGTAGAGAAAGGGTGAAAGTGCAGCCGTGAAAAAATCTTGCCCTTTGGGAGCCAAGCCAACACTAGACCGAACCTTATCTAAGTGAATACGGACATCCCGCATTAATACAGCACGAGAGAAAATGTTGAGTAGCTGATTCCGTAGCAGTCCGCTCATAGAAGGGTTCGGCTGCATTCCTAAGCCAAATGGAGCCGTATCGTGGCTCATAAAGGGTAAAGCAGACATCCCAAACGCTGCCCAGGGTAAACCTGTTTTTTCGTACAGCCAGGACATTCCCACAAAGAACACATCACACAATAGAATCTCTGCTGGGAATTCGTTGAGGATATCAGTAAGATCCTGTAATTGCGTCACTGCTGCATCAATAAAGCCGTGTTTGAGGTAGAACTTAAACTGTGCGACCCCTTTGAGCGCATCACGCTGTTCCAGCCAACTTTTTGGAATCGTCTCAAATCGCGTTAAATCAATCCCGCGTTGAATCGAAACGTGACGCGCACCCGTTGCTTCGACCTTTTCTTTGAATCCATGCCCGGTGTACCACCACACTTCATGCCCCTGCTCAATCAGTCGCCGCACGATGGGTAGAGCCGGATTGACGTGCCCGGTCGCTGCAATCGTGCCAATCAGAAATCGTGTCATCAGTTTATGAATTAAACGTTTATTTCATAAAGATGAAGGCTACCTCTTGCTTTTGTCAAGCGTTAATGGAACGTTTATTTCATAAACCGAGTAGGATCAAGGCAGACTCACATCAATAGACCACATACTGGCGTATGGCGCGTAAAGCACAATCCCTAGAGCAGCCGAAACGAGCGATTCGAGATGCCGAGGCAACTCAGCAGCAGATTCTTGATGCCGCCGAAATTGAGTTTGCTCAACACGGGTTACATGGCACAAGAGTTGACCCCATTGCAACTCGTGCAGGAGTCGCGCCTCGGATGATCTATTACTACTTCCAGAGTAAAGAAGGGCTATATCAAGCCGTATTGCAGCGTCCGGCTGCGTTTCTCCAATCTGTGTTTGAGCAACTTAACCTGGATGCACTGCCTGCCAATGAAGCGTTGAGATCACTGCTTCAAGCCACAATTGAGTACGAAACCACGAATCGAAATCGGGGAATGCTTTTGTTTCAGGAAGCAATTCAGAATCAAGGACGGTACTTTAAAGTCATTAATTGGCAGGAGCCGATTGCACAACTGGCAGGCCTTCTAGAACGTGGAATGCAAACGGGTGTGTTTCGCCCGCTTGATGTTCACATGACGACGCTCAATATTATTGGCATTTGTACGTTCTATGCCAATGCTTACGACAACGTGAAGCATCTCACGCCAGATGAGGATTTACTGAGTCAGGAGATGATAGAGCGTTATACGGAAGCTGCAATTCAATTAGTGCTCAGTGGTGTCCAAGCGAATACTTAGACAAATACATTCCTTGCAGTGCGATCGCACTGGTGTCCGCTCCTTTTCTACATCGTCATACATGGTTTTCCCGACTTTTAGCCTACTTTTGCCATCCCACTTGCGGCTTTTCCATGAGGCTTGTTGTTTCAAAAGCATAAGTCACCCCGCAGATCGCGCAGATCGCATCCTTCATCGCAGCCGGCTCAGTCTTGAAAAGATAAGTCGTGATCCCTGCCAGCTCAATTTTCGCAATCCTTTTATACTGTAAGCCGTGCATCCCACGGGACTAGATAGCGATCGCTGTCTCGACTTGCGATTCCTACCGAGTGAAGCTAGATTTCGGAGCGCCGAAATCTAGCGATCGCTGTCTTGACTTGCGACTCCCTGCTGAACCTCTTGAACTGTGGGAACCAGAGGGAACTCAGCTGACAATCACAACTTCAACCAAAGAATCTCCCACTGCTGCCACACGGCCCAAATCAGCAAAAGCAGATGAAGTTGCCGCATTTACAGTATTCGCTGCGTGAGAAAGCTTGCGCCAGTAACCCAGAGGCGCAACTACTACACCCAGTCGCGTAATGTCGCTAACATGAGCCGGAACCTGAAACGCTCCCCGGTCGTTGAACACCTTCACCAACTGCCCCTCGACAATACCACGAGCCGCTGCATCGGCTGGATGGACAATTACCCTTGGTTCTCTCTGTAATTTGCGGTGCTTGGGCAAATTGGCGAAGCAAGAATTAATAAACTGATGCGGTTTAGCTGATAGCAAACTTAGAGGATAACGCTCTTTTAGCGTCTGATTGCTAATCGGTGACTCCCGCTGCGGAGTATAAGTAGGCAACGGGTCTACTGGCGTTCCTGGTTGAAATTCTTCGCAGCCTTGGCGAAACGCTGGTAACACATAGTTACTATCCACAGCCATAGATGACAGGAACTCGCATTTCCCGGAAGGGGTGGGAAAGTTTCCCATAGAGTGAGGAACCAAGTCGATTTTTAACTTGGCAAACCCTTTCGTTTTGAGCAAATCCATATCAATGCCTTCTAGCGCAGGTGCAGACCAGTCCAAAACCTCGATTGCCATCTGCTCATCGCTAAGTTTAAAGCACTCTTCCTCAAACCCCATCCGAGTTGCCAAACGCCGGAAAAGTTCAATATTTGGGATGGCTTCTCCTAAAGGCGAGATCGCTGGCATATTTAAAGTTACATAGGTGTGTCCCCATGAAAACATCAAATCCAAATTCTCAACTTGAGTAGTAGCAGGCAGCAAAATGTCTGCATAATCAGCGGTATCTGTCATAAACTGCTCGCTGACAACAGTAAACAAATCCTCACGAGACAAACCCGCCACAATTTTGTCCTGTTCAGCTGCTTGGGTAACTGGGTTGCAGTTGTAGACAAACAAAGCCTTAATAGGTGGATTCAGTTCTCCAGTTAAAGTTTGACCAATCTGCCACTGGTTAACCACCCGTGTACCCGACTTAATAAACTCAGGGCGATGCACCACTTCCCAACGAATGGGGAAAGGCCACATAGGAGCCTGTAGCATTCCACCTCCCAAGTGCCGCCACGCACCCACTAAGGCAGGCAAACAGCAAATTGCCCGTATCCCCTGCCCGCCCCCTGCTTGCTTCTCCAGCGCAACTCCCAGACGAATAACTGATGGCTGCGTTGTAGCGTATTCCCTAGCCAGAGTTACGATATCTTCAGCGGGAATTCCCGTAATTTCAGCAACTCGTTCTGGTGGAAATTCGCTAACTCTTTCCTTGAGTTCTGCAAACCCAACGGTGTAATTTTCTACATAGTCCGCATCAATTAAATTTGCGTTGATAATGACATGCATCAGTCCTAATGCAAAGGCACCATCTGTACCAGGACGAATCGGAATATGCCAATCTGCTTGCGTTGCAGTCTTGGTACGAACTGGGTCAATCACAACTAACTTAGCGCCGTTTTGTCTTGCTTCTTTGATAAATGGCCACAAATGCACGTTGGTGGAGAGTACATTGCAACCCCACAAGATAATGTATTTAGAGTGGGAAAAGGTGTCTGGGTCAGTACCGTGCGTTGCACCATAGGTCATCAGCCAAGCGGTGCTAGTTCCAGAAATGCAGAAGGTGCGTTCGCTGATGGAAGCACCTAGTCGATTGAAGAAGGCGTCGCCAACAGTCAGACCGTTGAGAAGCCCTTCGTGCCCTAGGTAACTGCATGGGAGGATGGCTTCTGCACCATACTGGGCAATAATTTCTTTGAAGCGGTTGGCAATCTCGTCAAGGGCGGCGTCCCAGCTGATCCGCTCGAATTGCCCGCTACCTTTGGGTCCAACTCGCCGCATCGGGTAAAGCACTCGCTCTGGGCTGTAAACTCGGTCAAGGTAGTCGCTAACTTTGCCGCAGAGAGTGCCTTGTGTAAAAGGATGGTCTGGGTTGCCGCTTACTGATGTGGCTCTACCATTCTCCACCGTTATGAGCATGGCACAGGTATCGGGGCAATCGTGAGGACATGCGCCGAGTACAATGGTCTTTTCGCCTACAGTGCTGACCATAACTTTGCCCCGCTGATTACAGGATTGTGGTCTTATATTTAGCGATCACGTCTCTGAAAAACTGTCAAGAAAGTTACATAAAAATGAATTCTGCTTTCGTTATCTCTACGAGCGGAATTTTTGGGACAGCAGTAGGATTTAACTAAATAAATCGGGCTGAAACTGTAATGCATTAATGGCAGAAGAACTATCCCGCGCCTCAAATAGTGGAGCAGTAGGTGGAGTGAACACTTCAACATTAAGGGCTGACGCCTTTATGCACTAATTGGAATACGGTTTCTTGAGGGCGATCACCCGCTTATTTTCAAAATTAGAAGAAATTTTGATGTCCCCAATTGGTGCTGGTTTTTGTAAGTAGCGATCACCTTGAACAAAGGATGCCTGCAACCGCATTCAGTAGAAGGGATAAGTATAAATATTTACAGGTATTGGCGGACAGCTCTCACTTAAGACGCTATCTTTAACACTTGCTCCCCAGAAGAAACAACTTTATCTACAAAGTGGGAGGCGCGGTGATAAGTCAATGTGAGTCGAAAGGTTTTACTGCCTGACCCGCATAGCTTCGACTGCGACAGTGACCCAGTTGGCTGTGAAAAAAGGTAAATGAGAGATGGGGAAAGGCGATCACTCACTTAAACGGGTCAGGCTAAATAGATAAACCACTTTACCGCCAGTAACGAGGTCTGCCACGAAACACCCTTGGCAGTGCGGAGAGCCTCGATCTCCAGCACATCTGGTCTACTGACAGATGGGATTAAGCTACTTGACCATTCATACATGAGGTCTAATCTCCCTGCCGTTGTCCCAAAAGAGCCTTTATCACCACGACATAGGTGAGATGAGAATCACATCAATTTAAAAGTTTAACGACATAAGTTTGATAACACGACAAAGAATTTCTTTTCCGACAGCAGGAGTTGAGACAACTACCAAATTGCTACTTTGGTGGCTAGAGCACTTGAAAAGGTGCCAGTTTACGAGATGGAATCGCAAAAGTTTCCTAAATCATAACTGGTACCTTCTTCCATCTAAGGCTGTCTTAGATGGAAGAAGTGATGAATACAATCACCGGGATCGCTGTCCCCGTCTTACAAATGGTCGGCGATTCGTTGGAGAACTTCTCCATTT
>NZ_JAMPKC010000051.1:0-14475 GCF_039961975.1 Trichocoleus sp. DQ-A3
TTTTCAGGACGTTATCGCAATCGCAGGCAGAGATTTGGTTTGCGCTTAAACCTAATTGCTGGCTTGCTGAACTACGAACTGGCACATGCCTCCTGATTCATGCAGGAGGTCTATTTTTTAGTTACATGGTTACATAGTTACAAAATAGCTGAAACCCTTTAATGATAAGAGTTCCAGCTTGTAACTGAGTTGTAACTGAACAATTAGCTAGTTACACAAGAGCTAAGTTGGCTAGGATCCCAATATTTACCGGGTTTATCTTTACCATTGACTCTCGTAGCTTTATCAGGTTTTTTTAATCCCATAGATTCCAAGATAGATACAACACGAGTCGCATCTGAACGTTTCCAACTCTTAGGTTCTTTACCTATAGCTTTAACTAAAACATCACTTAAAGTAAATGGATCTTCTTGCTTTGATACCCAATTATTCACTAAATCTTCCCACATATCAGATTGTTGATGATTCATGTTTATAGCATTACTCAAGTGCTGTTGAGTTTCAGTTAGATGGACAGGATACTCAGCTCGATATGCTTTAACTGCTGCTGCCCATATTAAATCTCTATTTTTTTTAATCCAATCAATATTGATCTTTTGGTTAATATCAATAACCCAGAATATTCTATTCCCTGTTGGATCTACTAAAAACTGATCTTGATTAGTAGTGCCTACCAGAATGAATGAACGTTTTACTGTAATAGGTTTGTCAGCGTAAGGTTTTCTGAATGAATCTTCTTGTATAGTAATAAAAGCTTTTAATTCACTCATTACGGAAGGTTTAATGGTACTTTCACATTCTCCTAATTCGATGAACCATTTGCTATTGCAGATCATCAATTCATCTTTATTAGATTTTGGCAAGTGCCTTGAAGTAAAAGAGTCATTACCAGCTAGTTCTTGAAAGAAAGTAGTTTTATTAAATCCTTGACCACCTTTGAGTATTAGTACAGTATCAAATTTGCATCCAGGATCAAAAACTCTAGCAACTGCACCTACTAAAGTTTTAGATAGATACTTTGCTTCTAAGTTATGTGGAGCTATATGTAACCCTTTTTCACTTAATTCATCAAAAACTTCTTGATAATCTACATCTGGATGTTTTTTAATACAATCCTCTAAATAATCTTCTAGAGGATTAAAAGGATTATTCTTTGCACATAAGTAAGCTCTTTCATATATATATTTATCGGCGTCTAAAAGAATGCTGTGGTTTTCCTCTACTTCTGCTCTAAATTCAGCAATCTTAAAAATTTTATTATCTAGATAAATATCTTTAGTAACGCTATGATATTTTAATCTAGAAGAGTAATGAGTTTCTATAATTTGTTTTGTCTGTTGATACTTGTAGTGATTCATAGTTGATATCATGGAAATGGTTAAAACGCATGAAACACATAAAACACATAAAACTAAAACATTATTTAATAATTCCGTTGAAGATATATTCAACGGTTTTTTTATTTCAAACTTTGTCTAAAAGAGCTTTAGATCATCAAGGGAGTCTTCTTTAATGTGTTCTAAAGCTATTTTCCTTAGTAATTCAGATAGGCTAATACAAAGTTTTTTAGCAATCGTTGCTAGGCTTTGATAGTCTTCTTTAGAAAGTTTAGTGGCTACTATTTTATTTAATGGGTTAGTGACGATTTTCGGCATTTTAATTAAACTCAGAATAATCAGAATAAGCGGACATACATAATGTAAACATGGGAATAGACAACTGAGATTTCTCAGCAGTGTAGTTTCTTATGCAGAATCTCTTTCTTTCCTTTACCTCTCCTGTCCGACAGCCTTGTCAGGGCAATACGTACTTTCCGTTATCTAGGGATTGAAACCTTCCGGGTAACAATCGGTTACAGGAGTCCCTGGAGGATACGCTTTGAGATTCAGTTGTCAAGGTTCAGGAAGGTAAGCTATAAAACTTTACCTATCTTTAAGTATACCTAAAAAAATATTCTAACTGCAAGTAATTATTAGAGTTTTTATTAAATTGATAGCTAAAAAATGCTTGGTATAAGTTAAAATTTGAACGTTTTTAAGAAGGTTTTATTTCAAATACTGTAAACATCGTCCAGCTATTTTTGTATGCCAAAAACACTAAAATATTGCCTAATTTGGGTAATAGAAAAGGATAGTAGCGTGTTGTACTATCCTGTTAGTAACTTGAGTATGTCTCAAAGTCAAGTTAAATTTAGTTGCTGCTTTTGACTTGGAGCGACTGTTGCAATTAAATAATATCTGGTAAGCGTAGTTCTTTATTAGTAGAAGCATAGTTGCGGTAAATCATTTCTGCTGAATTACCTGCTAGTGTTGCTATATCTTTAGCATCGTATCCGGCTTCTAGAGCGTTAGTAATTAGAGTATGTCTCGTACAATAGGGTTTTCGATATGGCATATCTAATCCTTTTAGAATAGGCTTCCATTGACGATTACAGAAATTATGCGGATCTATCCAGGTTCCATCTGGACTAGGAAATACTAGAGAATCAGGCTTACAATCTTCAGTTTTGATTGATTGGAGTAGATTCTGAACTCTGTTACTTGTAGGAACTATTCTTTCAGCTTGCGTTTTTAAACCTGATTTTAATGTTCTGCCTGTTTCGCTATCTACTACAGATTGTTCAAACGTAATAGTTTTGAAATCCTGTGATATATGTTTCCATTGCAATGCTATAGCCTCTGAAGGTCTGCAACCTGTAGCAAATAAAAATTCTACATAAGGAGAATAGTAGGAATGCTTTATTCTGTCGTATTTTGAGCAAAAACGATTAGTTTTAAACGCTTCTATAATTGCATTTTCTTCCTCTCTCGTAAATGCTTCTATCTTCTTAGATTTAGCCGATTTTGGTAGTTTTATCTCCGTCGCCATTCCGACGAAGGGATTAAAACTCATCAATCTTTCTTTAACTGCCCAATTACAACAAGCCGAAATTTGCACTAGGATTTTTTTAGTAGCTCCTGGTGTAGTTTGTTTCAATAACCAGCTACGTAAGTCAGTCGCACTCAATAATTTAGCCTCTGTAGCTTTAAGAAGATAATTTCTTACCTTCGTAAAATCCTTAGCTATTGTCGATGGTGAAAGACTAGGGCGTTTAAAATCAACATATTTGTCCCAGACAGTAACTGAGATAGTTTTAAGCGCTAGTTCCTGTTTTGCTTCATTTAAGTCTCGTTCTGCATCTTCAGCAGTTCTGCTCTTAGGTAGAGCTAGTAATACAGTATTAGTTTTTTTAGGTTTATATTTTTCTAGGGTCGGATCAAAAATGCCTTGTGCAATATCTAAGCTAATTTGAGTAGCAACAGCTTTTGCACGTCCTAAATCTATTGGGTTATTGTACTTACCGCCTTTAACAGGAGAAAATTTATATGTTCTGCCTTCTAGCTGAAACTGTATAGCTATTGAGTTATTGTTGTTGATCGGGATTATCTCTTTCACCTGTGTACTCCTAGCTAACCTTTTAGGTTAACTGTAGCAACAAGTCTACTAAAAATCTACTAAAAGCCTCTACTAAAAATCTACTAAAAGCTATAAGTCTTATACAGTAGAAGAGATAGCTCTTTTTGCAGAGGACTGAAAATCCTCGTATCCGGAGTTCAAATCTCCGTCCTGGCATTTTCTAAAACATAGATTCAGCACAAATTTTAGCTGATTGTCACTGCTACATTCTTATCGGGATTATGTAGAGTCTACATAAATCCTGATTAATAATAAATAGCTATATAGCGATAAATTAAGGAATTTAGATTCACGGCAACCCGCTTTTCTGCTGGATTGGCTTTGTCCTGCTCTTTCTGGTTTATTCGAGAGGTCTATGCAGTACGTACCGGATTGCGTAGTGATATTGCCGGAGAGCGTGCGATCGCGCTTAACAGACAAAATAAAATCCCTCTGCCAGTAGTACAATCTGGAAATCCGGGATTAGTGGCTCTCCAAGAGCGCGTGAAAGCAGCGCCTCTTGGTTAGAGTTGGCTTAACTCTAATATCCACGCAATCGGGCTTGCCAAAACCACTTGGTTTTGGCAAGCCCGATTAATTTACGCGAACTTTTGAAACCCGCGAAAGTGGATTTAGGCAAATTTCACTCGCACTTGTTACGACAGCGCAATATTATAATTTCTGTTTAGTTTTTAAGACTTCTATGTAAGCGATGGGAAGAACCACAGGCCAGAAAACTGTTGCGACCGTCAAAGTGATAAAAGAGGAAAATCTTTCTTCCGTATTCCAACTGCGATCGCGCTTAAACAATTCTAGCCAGAGGGTAAACAAAGTAGCAGCTATCAACAGGTAAATCACTTCTATACAGATCATAAGTTTATCCGGAGTCCTTTATCTCTCTCTATTGAGCATTCCCATACCAGAGATCGAGAATTTTTATTGCTTAACAAAACTTAGCACTAAGGCATTTTCTCACCTTCTCAGAGGCAAAGCCTGTTATGCCAACAACAGGAGCAAGTTATGTCGAAAATTCATAATTCAAGGATCTAGTAACGAACCATCAAGGTTGTTGCTAAAGTTAATTTTTGCTTTGCTAGGTCGCTCTATTACTTATCAACGCTTGCTTTGCCATTTACGCAAGCAATTCCGAGATTACACACGTTCCCTCCAACCGTAGGCAGTAGAAAGCGCAACAAGCAACAGTGCGTTAGTCCGGAAATCTATAAAAATTGAGGCGCTTCTACAAAAGCCCCATACAGCCATTAGCTCAAGTATGACCGTCAAGCTAAAGGCAAGAAAAAACGAAACGTACTACCCTTTCCCAGTTCACTTTCTACTTCAATCTGACCGCCTTGCAATTCGAGCAACCGGGAGGAAATCGCTAAACCGATGCCGGTTCCTCTAGAATTTTGGCTTCGAGACTGTTCAGCCCGCCAAAATCGCTCAAAGATATGCGGCATATCTTCTGGTGCAATTCCTTGACCCGTATCAACTACAGCAACCCAGAGGCGTTTTGGTTCAGTCCAAGCTTTGACCGTAATCGAACCAGCACTGGTATATAGCAGCGCATTTCCCAACAAATTGACCAGAACCTGCTCCACACGGTCAATATCAGCTAAGACCGGGGGCATCTGGGGCGGACAATCTAAGCGCAGCACCGGGCCATCTTCCAGCACCTGGTCAGAAAATTTTTCCAACAGGGACTCTAATAAAGGTCGTAGATTAACTGGGTGGAGATTAATTGGTAAATACCCTGCCTCTGCTTTAGAGAGTTCCTGCAAATCATTGACTAACCGCTCTAGCCGAGTTGTTTCCCTCACCAACTGCTGGTAAACTTCTGGCGATGGCTCAATCCTGCTGTCAGCCATCTCTTCCAAGTACCCGCGAATCACAGTTAGGGGCGTTCGGAGTTCATGCGTCAAGTCACTAATAAGTTCTCGCCGCCGCTGTTCCACGCCTTCAAGACTCGACGCCATGCGGTTAAAACTAGAACCCAGGCGGTTGAGTTCGGGAATTTCACTTTTTGGTAGTCGCTCATCTAGATGCCCAGCAGCAAACTTGCGGGTAATTTGTTCCATCTGGGTCAAAGGCTGGGTAATTCGACGAGATACCCAGTAACTCAAACCACCAGCCGCCGTAGCACCCGCAATAAATGACAAGAAAGTGCTGCGACTCCAAGCTGTTTCAAATCCTCTCACCAGCTGCCTGCGAGCATAGCGTACCTGTATGCCACTGACTTCGATTTGTTCGAGCTGGACGATAAAGAAGCGGGGAGAAGACAGTTTGCTGATAACGAGTAGACTACCCACTCCTACCATCATTACTAGAAGATGGGAAAGAAACAAGCGCGATCGCAGTCCCATTTTATTCCGGGGCATTTTATAGAGGTGAATCTTCAAACTTATAGCCCACACCAACTACTGTCTTAATAAAGGTAGGATTCGCTGGGTCTGGTTCAATTTTTTTCCGCAACCGAGCCACATGAGTATCCACCACCCGTTCATCGCCAAAAAAATCGTTCCCCCAAAGCTTCTCAATGAGTTGCGTTCGGTTCCAGACGCGACTGGGATGACTGATAAACGTTGTTAAGAGATTAAATTCTAAGGTAGTCAAATCAAGTGCTTCCCAAGGATGGGGACTCAGTTGACGAGAGGCAGAGTGCTGCTCTACATCAACCGTGAAATGCTGAGTGCGATAAACCTGATGTTGTCCGCCCTGACGCAGGCTACGCCGAAGTAACGCCCGAACTCTGGCAACCAGTTCTCTAGGGCTGAACGGCTTGACAAGGTAATCATCAGCACCCGTAGACAGACCAATTACCCGGTCAATTTCTTCCCCTCTAGCCGTTAGCATCAAAATATAGGGATCTTTCGCTCCTGGTTTCTGCCGTATTCTGGCACACACTTCCAGGCCATCCAAACCCGGTAACATCAAGTCGAGAATGATTAAATCTGGTTGTTGCTCCTGAAAAACTTGTAAAGCTCTCAGACCATCGCGACTCAGATGACAGGAAAACCCCTCTTTTTCTAAAGTTATTTGGATGAGTTTAGCAATTTCCGGTTCATCCTCAACAATCAAAATATCCATATTGCTCAAGAAACATATAAAGATAATAAAAAAATTCTTTCTATGTCATTTTAAATTCATCCATCTGGTGCAGAACCAGCAAATAATTCTGCAAGGATTGGATTCAGTGATGATAAACTATGAAACCTTAACTTACTCAATCCTAAGCTAAGTAATGTTAAACCAGTTCCTTCTGAGATTCTCAATACTTCGATAGTTCTAATGGTAATTCGGGGCTTTGATAGGCTCCAATCGATCGCGCTTCTTTCTCGTGCGAATACACCAAACTCAGACTCAGCAAGGATTTTAGCCTATCATTTTGTAACTCGCTAGAGTTCAAGCCGCTGTAGTGCAAATGGTGAAAACGCGCTACCGAACGTTAACATAGCCCCAGCGTTGGGCAATCAAAGACAAGGCTTCCGGGAGTTGAGAAGCTTGTAATATTGAGCTAAGCTACTTGGATAAGTTTAATATTTGCTTTAGCTATAGCGGTTACTTTTTGAATATTTGGTTTAGCCACAATGGTTACTTTCAGAACCCTGATAATTAAGAATTAAGGAATTTAATTTTTAATCTTTTGGACGCATTGCCTCTCGACCTAGCATCATCATTCCGGCAACGCCCAAACAGACAAACCAAATATACTGATACCAATATTCCCGCACCTGCTCAACAGGGCTAAGTTCTGGATGCAAGAGATACAGATAAAGCAGCAACAAAACCAGAAAAAGCGCCCCAAATCCCGAAAAAGTCAAACCAATTAGAATACGAGCTGGTTTCAATTCCTCATCGCTGATTTCATCCAAGTCAATCTCTGCCAGTTGGTTGAGAGATTCATCAGCCACCTCGGAAGCATCTTGCAAACTGATTGCCACTGGCGGCGGCAACACCGGCGACAGAGTTGCTAAGGTTTTGCGTCGCAGCAACCCTTCGGTGTCTCGCAGAAACTCCAAAGGTGTTAGCGTCGCAGCTCCGAAGGCGCTTCGCTCTGGTGGTTCAGCAAATTCAGTTGCTTCGGGCATTGAGGTTGCAGTAACTTCTGGTTCAAAATCCATCGCTTATTTCAATCCCTAATCGGAATTATAAACTTATGCCGACGCCTAACATTCTTTTAACCTGAAAGCCTTTGTCATGTCACATCAAATTTGTCAGATTTTGTAGAAACTGCCTCGCGCTGCCAAGCCGCCGAGACAGTTTCTAGGAAACAATCAAAGTGGTGAATTTTCTAAACTTAGACGACACCGATGCTAGGACTAAAGTAGCCCACCCTACCCTCTAAAAGCCCAATTTTTCCAACACCGGATGAGTTGAGACAATGTGTCTATCCAAACCGAGCTGCTTCGGGCTAATCCCCAGCGCCAGAGAAATTAACTGGGGTAAATGCAGCACTGGCAAACCTAACTTATGCCCGATCGTTTTTTCAACCTCCGGTTGACGAGAGTCGAGATTTAGATGGCACAGGGGACAAGGCGTCACCATACAATCAGCACCTGCATCGAGGGCTTCTTGAATGTGCGACCCAGCCATCTTGAAAGATTGCGTGGTGGCATAGCTGGAAAGAGGCCATCCACAACACTGGGTGCGTCCTCGGTAGTAAACTGGCGTCGCCCCTACTGCCCGAAACACATTTTCCATCGATTCGGGTTGGAGAGGGTCGTCATAGGGGATATGAGTTTGGGCGCGGAGCAAATAGCAGCCATAAAATGCCGCACACTTCAAGCCAGCTAGTTTGCGGCTAACTCGATTTTGCAACTCCTCTAGTCCATAATCGGCGACTAATGCCCAAAGCAGATGTTTGACTTCTGTATTGCCTTGATAAGGAGAACAGCCTTCTTTCTTCAGTAAGCCATTCACCTGTTCTATATAAGCCGGGTTTGATTGTTGGGAGTCCTTCAAACGCTCATCCACATGACCAATTACGCCCTGGCAGGTACTGCAATGGGTTAACAACGGCAGATTCAGTTCTTCTGCTAGAGCAATATTGCGAGCGTTTACCGTATCTTCTAGCAGTTGAGAATCTTCTTTGTAGGTACCAGAACCACAACAAGCAGCTTTTTTTAGCTCAATCAGTTCGATGCCCAGGGCTTGGGTGAGGGCTGCTGTAGACTGGTAAAGCTCCCGGCAAGCGCCTTGAGCAACGCAGCCGGGAAAGTAAGCATATTTAAGAGTCGGGGATGCCATATTTTGACGAAAGACCAAAGGCAATTCAGAAGGACTGAGAATTCAGGACTGTTAGCGTAGCGGGGCGTTAGCTCGGACTGAGCAGAGGAATGTCAGGAATCAGGAGGAGCAAAAAATTACTTTTTTCTTTTTTTCCCTCAGTCCGCACTTTCACGCCTCTACGCTAACAGTTCTCAGCACTCCCTTTACCCCTATCATCGCTTGTCCATCCCATACTGGGGGCAACTGGTGACATTCGTTTAAGTTTCAATAGAAGAGTGCCACTTGGAGAAGCGACTATCTATCGCTTTTGTTGTCCCCTCTTTCAGATAAGATGAAGAGATGCTTAGAACCGTATAACCCTAAGAACATAGCTTGAGGGAATGGGTAGAGGATCAATATGAGCCAAGAGGAAATTTTTGCAAGAGTCAAGAAGATTGTGGCGGAACAACTGGAGGTTGCACCCGACGAAGTCACGCCACAAGCTAACTTTGCTAACGATCTGGGAGCGGATTCCCTCGATACGGTTGAACTCGTAATGGCATTGGAAGAAGAGTTTGATATCGAAATTCCAGACGAGGCAGCTGAGCAAATTGCCACCGTTCAAGCCGTTGTGGACTACATCAGTGGCAAAGTGGCGGCTTCGGCATAAATAATCGTGCTGAATGCTGTAGGGGCGGGTAAAGAAGAATTTTCTTCGGGCGCGTTAATTAAAACTAATTAAAACTCGGTGCAAAACTCGCCCACAGGGAAGTCCTAAGTTGAAAATAACAATAGATACTTAGTTCTAAGTCTTCTTTCCTCGGTCCTATTACTGTTTTGCGTTTTGGGTGCAAAACCCATCTATTACTGGCATAATGACAAATTTTGAACGGAAGCGCGTTGTTGTAACAGGTCTCGGCGCGATTACACCGATAGGCAACACTTTGACAGATTATTGGTCAGGGTTGTTGAGCGGCACAAATGGCATTGGTCCGATTACATTGTTCGATCCTTCCCGGCATGATTGTCGCATCGCTGGTGAAGTCAAGGGATTTGACCCCCACACATACCTGGAGCGTAAGGAAGCAAAGCGGATGGATCGCTTTGCTCAATTTGCGGTAGCTGCGAGCAAGCAGGCGATCGCAGACTCTCAATTTGTCATTAATGAGCTGAACGCAGAACAAGTCGGCGTCATCATTGGCAGCGGGGTGGGCGGTCTTAAAGTGTTGGAAGACCAGCAAGAAATCTACTTGAGTCGTGGTCCCGACCGCTGTAGCCCGTTTATGATTCCCATGATGATTGCCAACATGGCAGCGGGTTTAACGGCAATCCACACGGGTGCCAAAGGGCCAAACTCTTGCCCAGTGACAGCCTGTGCCTCTGGCTCTAACGCGGTGGGAGATGCCTTTCGCCTGATTCAAGGGGGATATGCCCAAGCGATGATTTGTGGTGGCAGCGAAGCCGCCGTGACACCTTTATCGTTGGCTGGATTTTCTTCAGCACGGGCACTTTCGACGCGCAATGACGACTCGGCTCATGCTTGTCGTCCTTTCGATCGCGATCGCGATGGCTTTGTCATGGGTGAAGGCGCTGGCATTTTAGTGTTGGAAGAACTGGAACACGCCTTGAGCCGTGGCGCTCGGATTTATGCAGAAATTGTTGGCTACGGCATGACTTGTGATGCCTACCATATGACTGCACCCGTTCCAGGTGGTGAAGGAGCTAGTAGAGCCATGCAGCTAGCTTTGAAAGATGCAGGATTGGCTCCCGATCGAGTTAGCTACGTCAATGCTCATGGAACCAGCACACCAGCCAACGATGTGACTGAGACAGCAGCGATCAAAAAGGCTTTAGGTGAGAGTGTTGCCTACAAAGTGGCGGTTAGCTCCACCAAATCGATGACGGGGCACCTGCTAGGGGGTTCTGGCGGGATTGAAGCAGTTGCTACGGTGATGGCGATCGCCCAAGACCAGATTCCTCCCACGATCAACCTGGAAAACCCCGATCCGGGTTGTGACCTGGATTATGTACCCAATAAAAGTCGCTCTCAAACCGTCGAGGTGGCGCTGTCGAACTCTTTCGGGTTTGGCGGTCACAACGTGACACTCGCATTTAAAAAGTACAGATAGGGGCGATAAAAATATCAGCGGGTCGGGTGAGGGGAAAAAAATTTAATCCTTCACCCTTTATAATTTATCCTGTTTCTCACAAAGTATGGGATCTCCCATTCCGAATCGACATGGGGTAAGCAAGACCACCTATTTCGATGGAATGGCGATCCCTTAATACTGCCCACGACTTGCCCATCCATCCGGCTAATGGGATGATCGGTTAATGGGTGCTTAGGGCGATCCAGAGCATTCAACTTCCCGCTCAGCCAATTAGCGTGCTAAACCGTCGTTAAGTA
The DNA here is from genome assembly GCF_039961975.1 of Trichocoleus sp. DQ-A3. NCBI lineage: Bacteria > Bacillati > Cyanobacteriota > Cyanophyceae > Leptolyngbyales > Trichocoleusaceae > Trichocoleus > Trichocoleus sp. DQ-A3. The sequence continues at coordinate 11,051 of NZ_JAMPKC010000051.1, forward strand.
GAAGAGATTATGGCCGTTGCAACCCAATCACTCGAAGAACTTTGTATTAACTCCGTCCGCTTTCTGGCGATTGACGCCGTAGAGAAGGCAAAATCAGGGCATCCAGGGCTACCGATGGGCGCGGCTCCAATGGCATTTGTGCTTTGGGACCGCTTTATGCGGTATAACCCAAAAAATCCCAAATGGTTCAATCGCGATCGCTTCGTCCTCTCTGCCGGTCACGGCTCCATGTTACAGTACGCCTTACTGTATTTAACTGGTTACGAAGATTTAACGATTGAAGACCTCAAGCAGTTCCGGCAGTGGGAATCGAAAACTCCCGGTCACCCGGAAAACTTCATGACTCGAGGCGTAGAAGTCACTACAGGTCCCCTCGGTCAAGGAATTTCTAACGCTGTAGGCTTAGCAATGGCTGAAGCTCATCTAGCAGCTAAATTTAACAAGCCCGATCATACGATCGTAGACCACTACACTTATGTAATTTTGGGTGATGGTTGCAACCAAGAAGGCGTCTCTGCCGAAGCTTGTTCCCTAGCCGGACACCTGGGGCTGGGCAAACTGATTGCCCTGTACGATGACAACAAAATCACCATCGACGGTCACACCGATTTATCGTTCACCGAAGATGTCGGCAAGCGCTATGAAGCCTACGGCTGGCACGTCCTAACCGTAGAAGACGGCAACACCGACCTAGAGGCAATTCACAAAGCAATTGAAGCCGCTAAAGCTGTTACTGATAAGCCTTCATTAATTAAAGTTGCCACTACCATTGGTTACGGTTCTCCCAATAAAGCCAACACCCACGGCGTACATGGTTCTGCCTTGGGTGGGGATGAAGTGAAAGCAACTCGCGAGCATCTGGGTTGGGAATACGAGCCTTTTGAAGTTCCAGAAGATGCCCTCAACCATTGGCGCAAGGCAATCGAGCGCGGTGCTAAGTATGAGGAAGAGTGGAATAAAAACTGGGAAAATTACAAAGCCAAATATGAAGAGGAAGCGGCTGAATTAGAACGGCTAATTAGCAACAAACTGCCAGAAGGTTGGGACAAAGTTCTCCCCACCTACACCCCAGAAGACAAAGCAGATGCTACCCGCAATCACTCTGGAAAATGCTTGAATTCTCTAGCTGGAATTTTACCCGAACTCTTGGGTGGTTCAGCTGACTTGGCTGGTTCCTGCATGACCTTAATCAAGAGTTCTGGGGACTTCCTCAAAGGTCACTACGAAAATCGCAACCTGCGCTTTGGCGTCCGCGAACACGGTATGGGAGCGATTTGTAATGGCATTGCTCTGCACGGCACAGGTTTGATTCCCTATGGGGCAACCTTCTTAGTCTTTGCTGACTATATGCGGGCAGCGATTCGTCTCTCAGCGCTCTCTCATGCGGGCGTGATCTGGGTAATGACCCACGACTCAATCCAGTTAGGTGAAGATGGCCCTACTCACCAACCTGTGGAAACGATTGCCTCCCTGCGGGCTATTCCCCAGCTAACGGTAATGCGTCCTGCTGATGGAAACGAAACCTCTGGTTGTTATAAAGTGGCGATTGAGGCAGCTAACCAGCATCGTCCGACCCTTCTGGCGCTGTCTCGTTTAGCACAGCCCAACTTGGCTGGCACTTCGATTGAAGGCACCACTAAGGGTGGTTACATCCTTTCCGATAGCGATGGCACGCCTGAGATTATCTTGATTGGCAACGGAAGCGAACTGCAACTTTGCGCCAAGGCAGCAGACCAGTTGCGCGGTGAAGGGAAGAAAGTCCGTGTCGTTTCCCTGCCCAGCTGGGAGTTGTTCGACGAGCAGGATGAAGCTTACCGGGAATCTGTATTACCCAAGGCTGTCACTAAGCGCCTAGCTGTAGAAGCCGCTTCTAGTTTCGGCTGGTGCCGTTACCTCGGAAATGAAGGCGCGATGATTAGCATTGACCGCTTTGGCGTTTCTGCTCCAGGGCCAGTTGCTCTAGAGAAGTTCGGCTTCAATGTTGATAACGTAGTCGCGAAGGCGAAGGCTCTGTTGGGCTAATAGCTAGGAAATAGTCTCTTGTAGGGTGGGCTGAAAAGTCCCCCCTTTTTTATTCACATCTGAGTTAAGTAGGGGTGGGCAATGCCAGAACCTCACCCTAATCCCTACCTGCTCTTGGCAAGGAAAGCTGGAGCCGCAGGCTCTATCAGGGTAGGGTTGCGCTTAATGGCGGGGAATCAGGCGGATTTAACATGGCATTGTCACTTCGATTGATTCCCATCTTCTACTTCAGGAAAAAAAATTTCAATTTGATTGTGTGTGCCGGTTGAAGAATTGTCTACTGCTAGAGGCAGTAGTTGTTTGGACTTCAAAGCGCGATCGCTCGTTTTTCCCCAAGCCGCAAGTGTTGATACAGCAAGGAGTAGCCAACTACATCGGCTAAAAAAGAACACAGAAATAGCATCAGGGTAGAAAGTCGGCTAAGAGAGTGACACAACAACGATTGTGGGCTATGCAAAAGTTTCTTATTTTAAGTAAGTACCGCAACAAGAACACGCTGATCGCTCAATCTGAGCGATTTAGGCGTAAATCGAGCAAATATTGAAAATAAAGAGCGAAAGTCATGCAAAAAGACCTGAACTACCCAATGATGGCGATTGTTAACGATTTAGATGCTCTGATGACCGAAATAGATGAAAATCCACAACTCTCTTCATGGGTCGTTCGTCTGGTACTCAAATCAATTAAAGAAAAAGCCAAGAGAATGGCTACCGAGACAGCGCCTCAATCAATTTATTTGAATCAGCCTCCTTATCTCGATGCTTTTGCCAACTCATCCACACTCAACACCTCACAAATCAAAGTATTACGGCAGCTACGGTAGATTGTATACGGCGTGCGATCGCATCGCATCTGTCATTCACCCGGCTTTTCTAGCTGCAAAGGCACGTAATACTCGGAAGATATTAGAAAAATCATCTGTCCACAGAGGCGCTGATTTTGTTTCCGGGATGGGTTGCCAGCGCGAGTCACTGACGAGATTGCCCAAATCTTTTTGATTACGAGCAAATAGCACCCAGTGAGAAGGAGATTTCCCGATTTCCCGCTCAGATTCAGAAATATCTGCTTCTCTCTGCCTCAGTGTAGACAATCCTAAATCCTGAGCTAAAGCGCCCAAAACCGGCTCAAGATTCAGGAATCGATTAGAAATGTTAATGACAATTAACCCTTCTTTAGCTCAGGACTTACGCCAAGGCGCTAGATATAGCGTACAAGTTATACAAGTTGCATGGGAATAGAAGGATGTTTCAGTTCCTCAATCAAGGAATCAGAAAGCCACTGGTATTTCACTTGGTAAATGGTTTGAGCATTAAGTGCAGCTAGTCTTTTCAAGTGAGTCCAAGCTAGAATCGCACAAGCGATGTGATTTCTTTGAATTCTAGCTTTACGACATTGGCAAGCTT
>NZ_JAMPKC010000052.1:0-14298 GCF_039961975.1 Trichocoleus sp. DQ-A3
TAACTGTGTGTATGGCATCGCCCCCTCCTTAAGTTGCTCCTTGTCTCTCCTTAATTTTGCAATTCGACGATCGCCAACTGGCACACTATTTTCTCATTCATGCAGGAGGTCTATTCCTCTGAATACCAGATAGATTCAATGATTTGAGCGATCGCTTCTGCCTCAGAACGGTCGGCTGTTTCTAGCAAAACGGTGACGTGACCGAGTTTTCGACCGGGACGAGATTCGGTTTTGCCGTACCAGTGGACGTGAGTGTGAGATAACTCAGCTAGCTGTTGCCGTTTGGTAAGATAATCGCTCTGGGAATGCTCGTAACCGAGTAAATTTACCATGACAGCACCCGCACTTTTGAGGGCAGGATTACCTAAAGGGAGACCGCTGACGGCTCTAAGTTGCTGCTCAAATTGAGAAGTTTCGCAGACATCCAGGGTGAAGTGTCCGGAGTTGTGAGTGCGGGGGGCAATTTCATTGACCAACACTTTTCCGGCTGGAGTTAAAAATAGCTCAATGCCAAAGACCCCAACCGCTTGCAGGCTATCGAGAAGCGTATGTGCGATCGCTTTTACCTCTTGTTCCACCGTTGGCGTAATTGCCGCAGGCACCAAGACGCGCCGACACACTTGATCTACCTGCTGAGTTTCTACGACTGGGTAAGTCACCACCTCACCAGCAGCAGAACGAGCGGCAATAATCGCCAATTCTCGCTCAAAAGGCACAAATTCTTCTAACAACACTGGCGCATATTTCAGTCGCTGCCAAGTTGACTCTAGGGCGCGGCTATCTTTAATAATGAAGGTGCCTTGACCATCGTAGCCGCCGCGTCGGGCTTTTAGAACGACGGGAAAATCCAGGTCTTGGAGGTTCAAGGGGTGAGTGAAGGATTTTGAAAGATTGACTTCCTGATTCTCGGCGTCTCCCTCCAGCGTTGTAAAACTGGGAGTTGGCAAGCCGATATCTTCTAAATAGCAGCGCTGATCGTATTTATCTAACAACGGCGCTAATACTTCCAGCTTAGGGCGAAAGCAGACGCCTTTCTGGACAAGAGAATCTAAAGCGTTCAGGTTAATAAATTCGTTTTCAAAAGTAATGACATCGCAGCGAGACGCTAACTCGGCTGTAGCGGCAGCATCATCAATAGGGGCAAAAACAGTGGAAGATGCGATCGCGACCGCTGGATCGCTCGGATTGGGCGTTTGCACCACCAATTCAATCTCCAATGCCTCCGCTGCACCTGCCATCATCCAGGCTAGCTGTCCCCCCCCAATTACTCCTACACGCTTCATCGACACCCCAAAGACTCACGAGTTGCGATACCAGTTTTAGAATTTACACCAGATGCTTTAATACAGAGTTCTTTTATTTGCGCCCCATCTAAAATTGCATCGGTGAAGTCCGCACCAGCGATATTTACACCGTCAAATATAGTACGCAATAGGATACTTTCCACCAAAACAGCATCGCTTAAATCTGCGCCGTTGAGTTTTACCTGATCGACCATTGCATTAGTTAAATCTGCGCCGTGTAAATTGGCATTTGTCATCACCGATGCACTAAAAATCGCCCCTTTTAAGTCCGCACCCTCAAAGTTAGCGAGTTCCATATTGGCGTTGGAAAACTCAGCTACCTGCAAAATTTGACCGGAGAAATCCTTGGCTTTCAGCTCGGCATTGCTATAGGACAAGGGAGGCGGGTAGTATCCTGCTTGGGCTGGGAATGCCCAGATGAAAAGAACGATTGTTAGTAGGAACGCAGCGAGTTGCCGAAAGGTCATAGAAAAGCGCTTCAAAACACGCTATAGAGTTGGCTATCTTTCAAGTTAGTGTATTCTGAAATCCTTCAGGATGTGAACCAGACCCTTAAAATTGTGAGTAAGCGAGGTTTAAGGAAAGCTTATGCCATACTTTTTGGTGACTTGGCTACTTACAGCGATCGCGCTAATGATTACTGCATACATTGTCCCCGGCTTTACAGTCACAAATTTTCTGGCTGCGCTGGTTGCTGCGATTGTTTTGGGCTTAGTGAATGCAATTGTCAAACCCCTTTTGGTAATTTTGACATTGCCGCTGACGCTCGTGACCCTAGGGTTGTTTCTGTTTGTGATTAACGCCATCACAATTTTGATTGCTGGGGCGATTACTCCCGGTTTTAGTATCGCTGGTTTCGGGCAGGCTTTGATAGGTTCAATTGTTCTGAGTCTAGTGGCTAGTGGGCTAAACTTTTTGTTCAACAGAGAAGCCGAATAAATTAACGGATTTTGGCGTCAAAACCGGCGTCAAAACCCAAGTAGCCGCGGGGGGTAATCATCCAATCAGCGTGAGTGCGAGTGCTGCTATTGCCAATGAGTACCGTTGTCAGCATATCAATCGGAGTATCGAGTAATTTCTCAAGTGTAATCAGAGTAATTTCTTCGTCTTCTCGATAAGCTGATTTCACGATCGCTACCGGCGTTTGGCGATCGCGATATTGCAGAAAGATACTTTGGGCGATCGCGATTTGTTGGGTGCGAGTTTGCGATCGCGGATTATAAAGTGCGGTAACAAAATCTGCTTGCGCGGCGGCTGTCAGGCGCTTTTCAATCACCTCCCAGGGGGTCAGCAAGTCGCTCAAACTAATCGCGCAGAAGTCGTGCATCAAAGGCGCACCCACTCGCGAGGCAGCGGCTTGTAGGGCGGTAATTCCCGGAAACACCTGTACCCCTGGCGTTTTGCCATCCCAGCCTTTAACTTGGAGTTCTTCCATGACTAACCCAGCCATGCCGTAGATGCCGCAATCTCCAGAAGAAACAACCGCTACGGTTAAGCCCCAATTCGCTAATTCTATTGCTCGTTCTGCCCGTTGACGTTCTTGGGTAATCGGTAACGCTTCGACAATCTGTCCGGGACGCAGCAAAGGAGAAATGAGGTCGATATAGAGAGAGTAGCCAATAATGGCGTCAGCGCAGGATACGGCGGTTTGAGCCGCTGGGGTCATTTGGTCTAATTTTCCAGGTCCCGTACCAACCAGCAATAAACAGCCCGTGCGACCCGTATATTCTCGTTCGGATTGAGCGATCGCGACCGTTACCGCCCCTGGTTGCCCTTCTAATTTGAAAACTTGTTTTACCACTTTCAGCGGAGCAATGCCTTCCGCCCCTACAGAAGCCGCATGAATCGCTGCTGCTTCTGCAACGCTGGGCGTTCCGACTTCTGTTTCCACAACTGCTGAGGGCGTGGGGACACTAACGGAACGCAGAATATCAGCCGGGAAAGTTCGCAAAGGCAAATGGCGATCGCGGCATGATTCCACTAACCCAACTTCATCGGCTTTAATGTCGATGGTGGCAATCCCTGCGATCGCTTCTTGGGCTAAGTGATTTTTCTCAAACACCTGCCCAATCGCTGTTTCTATCAACGCTTTCGAGGTTCCTCGTTCGCAGCCGATTCCCACCCACAAGACTCTAGGATGCCACTGGACTGTTGGCAGCCTTGATTCTGAGGAAAATCGTTGCTGGGTGGGGCTAATCCAAATCCTCGCCTGGGATGATTTTGAACGATCGGGTTCCTGGTTAGATTCAACAATCTCTGATTGACTGACGAGATATTCTGGAACCCTAAAATCAAATGGATGATTTTCAGGAAGATGACTTTGCCATAAAGGAGAACCCGCTTCCTGAATGACTTGTACCCGTTCCCCTCTCGCTACCGCTGCACTAACGCCCGTCCAATCTCCCTCGCCTCGATTCCAGCCAAAAGGAACGCCCAGCATATCCACTGCGGGCAGTCCTAAACCAGCGGAGGCACCCGTCAAGACTGGTGTTGCCCCAAGGGTAAGCGCGATCGCTTGTGCCAACCGATCCGCCCCTCCCTGATGACCGCTACAGAGACTAATAACAAACTGGCTATTTTCATCCACCACGACCACCGCTGGATCGCGGGATTTATCTTGCAATAAGGGTGCAATCAAGCGCACCACTGCTCCAGATGCCAAGCAGAAAATAAAGCCCCGATGTGTATTCCACAAGGTCGCTAGGTGGTCTTTGAGGGAACCGCGATAAACCTGGGCTGATGCGACAACCTTTGCCTCTACAACGTCGGTTAGAGACTCTGGAAGCCAAAGAGTAGCACCCGTTGATTGACAAAGCGGCTGTAGTTTTTGGGCACCCGTGGGAGTAGTCGCGATCGCGGCTAATGGTTGAAAATCACCTAACAGTAATACCATCGATTGTCTTGAGTTGTTTTGTGACGATTATTTTGCGCGATCGCAAAGCGTATGTCCAAAGGGCTATGGCACTACTCGCTCTCCGGATTTTACTCTTCTTCGAGGGTTTCTGAGTCGTACTCTTCGTCTAGCTCCTCGACATCTTCACCGTATTCCTCTACGGATTCTTCGTCTTCGCCGTATTCCTCTACGGATTCTTCGTCTTCGTCTTCGGCGACGGCTTCTATATCCTCTTCATCTTCGACGTATTCTTCGTCTTCCTCTACAGCTTCTTCATCTTCGTCGTATTCCTCGCCTTCAGATTCTTCGTCTTCGTCTTCGGCGACGGCTTCTATATCCTCTTCGTCTTCGACGTATTCTTCATCTTCGGCGACGGCTTCTTCGTATTCTTCATCCTCGACGTATTCTTCGTCTTCGGCGACAGCTTCTATGTCTTCTTCCTCTACAGCTTCTTCATCTTCATCCTCGACGTATTCTTCATCTTCGGCGACGACTTCTTCGTACTCTTCCTCGTCACTGACGATGTCGCCGTCTGAAATATCGAGAGCATCGCCAATCAGCGGGATAATGTCATCCAAAAAGGAGGCGTCATCATCACTCCAAACGCCTCGGCTATAGTCGAGGTCGGTGACGCTGCGAATCGTCCAGCAGTCATCACAATATTCGGGATTGGTCATGTAGTCATAGGGAATGTAACAGTATCCCTTGTCTCCCCAGTGTGCGCCCCAAGAATTGCGAACCACAAATACCCGATCTTTGTCCGAGTAACCGACGCACAACATCGCGTGACCGCCTTGAGACTCCTCTCGCTCCGGGTTAGGCATGGGAATCCCCTTATTTCCCTCCCTCATGAACGAATCGAAAAGCTGTAACCCAAAGGCAAACGGATAACCCTCGGCTAGACAATGCTTCATGGCGTACAAATCCACGTCAATTCGCTCAGCATCGTCGATCAAGAATTGGGTTGCTTCCTCATAAGCTTGGTCGTGGGGACGGTGAAACAACCGCTCTGGATGATAGGGCCAGGTTAACTCAGAACAAGCGCCCATCTTTCGCAATACCTGGATGCAATTGCGAAGTGTTGCTCCGGCGTCTTCTTCGATTTCTCCGGCGAGCGATCGCGCATTGTAATAAATAAACAACCGGCTTACATCCCCGGCGGTACCGAGTTGGCGCATTGCCAGGTACTCGTAAGCTCCCGCCATCGCATTCCCCGTGCAACTTCCCACGTCCCCCTGATCTTCTACCGGAGTCAGGTAGTGACGCAAATCGACTCTTGGCGGCAGCTTTTCGGCTTGAAATCGATGAGCCTCGTACTTCTTATCATTCGCATCCTTTGTGTCGGGTCGATAGCCGCCTAATTTCAACTTTTTGCCGGTCGAATGCTGGACGTAAGCAAGTTTGGGCGAATAGCGAAGATTCGACATAAAACAACCTCTTGGGTCAGCTATCGTTTTATCTGCTCATCTATCTAGGGATAGATTTATGCGCTCATTCTAACTGTCCGCCTGATGAGCGTCCAGGGATGCTCATCGCCGGTGGATGCGATCGCTCGAAAGCCGAAATACACGCTACATTTTGCCCAAATACCAGAAACCCGGCTTCTTCAAGAAGCCGGGTTTTCCTAAGATAAGGACTTTTTACGTTTTTTAGGCGATGAGGAGTCCTGCTTATCCCTTGTCTTAACCTTGACGCCAGGATGTTAAATCTTGGCGCTGGAATCAAGCTGAGGTTGAATTTGACTAACCGAGTCAGCCGCAGGAAGCATAGATTCTAAGGGAGCAAGGTCTTGCGTCGCTACTGTGTTATGCACCGATGCTTGCAGCATTGGCGTGCGGATAATTGAATTATTCGCCAGGGTAAACAACGGGTTAGACAAAATCCCTGCCAAGGATGTCACCACTAACGACACCACTAAAGTCACTTGCAAAGGACGCATTCCCGATATATTCCAGCGAATTTCTGGATAATTCTTCACGGCGTCAGACATTTCTTGGGGTTCTTTTACCACCATCATCTTGACGACACGGATGTAGTAGTAAATCGAGACGACGCTCGTGAGCAACCCTAGTAAGACTAAGCCGTAAACACCCGCCTGCCAACCTGCCCAGAACAGGTAGATTTTTCCGAAGAAGCCAGCCAAGGGCGGAATCCCTCCCAAGGACAGCAGACAAATACTCAAGCACAAGGTCAGAAGCGGGTCTTTTTGATACAGCCCCGCGTATTCGCTAATTTGATCCGTACCCGTTCGCAGGGTGAACAGAATCACGCAGGCGAAGCCTCCCAAGTTCATGAACAGGTAAACCAGCATATAAAACACCATGCTGGCATAACCTTCTTCGGTGCCGGTAATCAAACCGATCATGACGAATCCAGCTTGGGCAATGGAAGAGTAAGCCAGCAGACGTTTCATGCTGGTTTGGGTAAGAGCAACGACGTTACCCAGTATCATGCTCAAGACTGCAAGGGCGGTGAAGACAAAATGCCACTCTTGAGTGACGAGGGGGAAAGCTGTCACCATTAGGCGGATGGCGAGGGCAAATCCAGCGGCTTTTGAACCGACGGAGAGGAAGGCTACAACAGGTGTTGGCGAACCTTCGTAAACGTCGGGTGTCCATTGGTGGAAGGGAACGGCGGCAATTTTGAAGCCAATCCCGGCGATCGCAAAGACTAATGCAATCAGCAGTCCTAAGGATAAGTCAGCGTTCGCGCTGGAAATGCCAGTAGCGATCGCGCTCAACTTCGTTTCTCCTCCCGATAGTCCGTACAGCAGCGAGACACCGTAGAGGAAAATTGCTGTACTCGAAGCGCCAATCAGCAGGTATTTTAACGCTGCTTCATTGGAACGGGGGTCGCGCTTCATGTATCCCGTCATCAGGTAGGACGAGATACTGAGGGTTTCTAAGGCGACAAAAATCGTCACCAACTCATCTGCACCACACAGAATCATTCCCCCAATGGTGGCGCTGAGCATAATCCCAATAAATTCTGCCAGGGAGGTGCCGCTTTGCTCTACGTAGCGGATCGACATCAAAATGGTGACGGCGGTAGACAAGGCAACGATGCCGCGAAAGACGACGCTCATGGCATCGCCGTTGAAGCTACCCAAGAAGCCGATGGTGTTCGTGTTCCCCCATTGATAGTACAAGGCGACGATAGAGGCGAGTAGACCCGCGATCGCGATATAGGGGGTGAAGCGCGAGGACGACCGTCCGATAATCAAGTCAACGACGAGAACTGCCAAAAGGGTGACAATTAAAATCCCCTCAGGCCAGATTGTCCCAACATTCAACTGGGCTGCAAGTTCAGCAAAACTCATGAGATATATAGTTTTGGGTATTTAGGCAGAGAGACTGAGACTCTTAATATTATTTAATTTTATGGCGTTCGGGGTTGCTTGGATTATTGATGAGGGCGATCGCTTTTGGCGTCATGAACCCCAAAGACGCTAAGAACAAGGAAAAAAGGCAGGAAAGAGGCGAACTGACTTGTCAGCGCAACGCGCGATCGCGCTGTCGCTAAAATCTCAGTATGGCGATCGCGTGTCTTCGATTCTGTAACGATGACGCCATTATTTTTTCGAGATTCTGCAAGGGCAAAAACCGATGGTACAGTCTTCTTGGGCTACTGTAACTGATGAAGAATTGATGCTCATCAGTTCTAAAAATCCAGATTTACAATTTGAGCGGAACGCTGACGGGTCATTGGTAATTATGCCGCCAACTGGAGGAATTTCTGGGAATCGAGAGGCGAAAGCAGTGGCTTATCTGCTGAATTGGGTGGAAACTCACGATTTAGGAGATGTTTTTGGTCCCAGTACGGGGTTCAAGTTAGCGAATACAGCGATTAAATCGCCGGATGCTGCTTTTGTTGCTCAAGGACGCTTGGCAGAAGATTGGGATCGGCAAGAAGATAGGTTTTTAAATTTGGCTCCCGATTTTGTTATCGAAATTCGTTCTAAATCTGATAGTTTAGAAACGCTCCAGGCCAAGATGCGCGAGTATATCGATAACGGAGTACGTTTGGGATGGTTGTTTGACCGTCAAAATCAGCAAGCTTGGGTGTATCGTCCAGATGGCTCAGTTACCCAATATCCCGCTACAGCGGTTTTGAGTGGTGAGGATGTGGTGCCTGGATTTACGTTACCTGTGCGGAGTTTGCTGTAAGCGCGATCGCGTTTGGAGAAATGAACCCCTAAGGAGCAAAACCCACATTTTGTAGAGAAGCGATTTCTCGCATCTGGAGAGGGTTTTAGGTTTGTACAGAAAATTCTTCAGGATCGATTCCCCAATTCACCCAGCGAATCGCTTCACGCGCCGATTTCATATTAGGCGGAACGCGCAAGGCATGAATGTGTCCGGTACTGGGGCAAGTCATTTTTAATAAATATATTGGCTCTACATCGAGCTTATTATCTATTTTTAATAAGGTATATTCTTGCCAAAAATCTAATTTAGTTGCTTGTAATTCTTGGCAGATTCGACTGTAGCCAATTCCCTGAATTAATACTTGCCTCAGCTCAGCGTTGTCTTCTTCTAAAAGCCATTGCGCCTGCCACTGACTTGGGTGCAGTTTGCCGTATTCTTCTGGTAATGTTACGCCGTGATAGGAGTAAAAATTATATCCATCAGCAAATTGGATTGCCGGTTCTCCTTCGGCATGGAGGCGATTTTGGCTATCGAAAGAGATTTTTATAGGGCGTTCGCTGACTATATTTTGTGTATCAAAGTAGCGCCAAGTCCATCCTGCAAACTGCTGTAACTGCCAATAGGCTTGTCTTTGGGTGTCTCGGTCAATGCCATTCAAGGCAGCAATAGACTTAACAGTTTCCCTCGCTGATTCAAATTGAGAAGTTAAAAATAAAATATCAATCTTTTCTGTAATTGGGCAGGTTTTCTGTAACAAATTAACCGGATAATTCAATAAATTAAGTTGGAGTAAAGTATATTCCTCCCAAGAATCTAATTCTGTAGCTCGTAAGTCTTGTAAAAATCCACTAGCATCCTTGATTATTACTTGCTTGGATTCCGAATAAGTCTCTTCTAAAAACGATTCGGTTCTCATAGAGAATTGGATGGGACCTTCCACGCGATCGCGTCCGTTGGATTTAGCCTTATCTGTCTCAAGCTCGGCTACTTTAATTAATTCCTGCCAGTTTAATTCAGGCTCTGGAAAGCAAACTGCTACTCCCGCAGAGACAGTGCAACGATGAATGTAGTAATTCGGATCTACGTATAGTAGCTTAGCTCCTTCCCTAAGTTGCTCGGCTAGTCGCCTACAATCTTCTAGGGAAGTTTCTGGCAAAATTACTGCAAATTCATCACCTCCTTTGCGGCAGGCTATCGCTGAGTTAGGAATATTTCTTTGTAAGAAGCTCCCCAATTCTTGCAGGAAGAAATTGCCTATTGAGAAACCAACCAAATTGTTGTACCTTTGAAACCAATCGATATTTAGCAGAATTAGACCTAATAATTGCTGACTTCTTTCTCGACACCCCTGCCACTGCAAGAATGCAAACATATAACGCCGATTCAATAAACCTGTGAGCGGGTCGCGAAATATTTGGTTAAATAGCAAATCATCAATCAGGAGCTGGTTCATTTATTCGGTTTAGGCGGCTTTTACCACTTCTGCGGCTTCTTCTCGGTCGATTGGCTCGGTGGAAAGCGATCGCTCTCCACTTCTGGCGATAAACTGGAATCAGCGCTTCTTGTGGCGTAAGTTTATCAATCTTAATCTGCGACATATCGCCATCCTTGAGGCTCGTATTCCCGCTGAATTCGCACCATCCAGCTGCCTTGGGGAATAGAAATCGCGTTATGCTCCTCGTGGGTTAAAGTTGCCGTCTCTGAGAAGACGCGCAGATAAAGCGTGCCATCTTTTTCGTACAGTTCTGCTTGTCCGTCGCTGATGCGGTGCTTGTGTCCCGTCACTTCACCTTTGGCTAAAGTCAGGTGAGATAGCTTTTGTCCCTCGGCTTGCTGTGCGGGGAGTAAAATCACATCGCCTTGTCGAATGGGTTGCATCGGTTCTCCTCCAAATGCTGCTAAGCTGTTTCAGCCTGATGTTGGCATCCATTCTGGCACAACTCAAATACTTAGGGAGGTCGCCATTGCAATCCTCCATAAGTTAAACATTGAGATAGCTTTAAATTAAGTCTGGCGCGAACAGCTCTCTTGCGAGCGGCTCTAAAAAAGCGAGTTATCTTTGGGAGAGCGAATCGTCCCTGGATGGGATTGACCGCCATTCTTGGAACCGGCTCTCGTCAAGCTTGGTACGCCAGAATCGAGACTTCACTCGTCGGTTTTCCGCATAAAATCCTCTCAATCGCTCTTGACATCTGACATAAAGTATTTAAATTAACTGTTCAGCCCATCTGCTATTTCTCCAAGCTCCCATGTCAACCCTCGTTATCGTCGAATCTCCCACCAAAGCACGCACCATCAGTAAATTCTTGCCTTCCAGCTACCGGGTCGAGGCGTCGATGGGTCATGTACGCGACCTGCCCCAATCCAGTAAAGAAATTCCCGAAGCCTACAAAGGGGAAAAATGGGCGCAGCTGGGAGTAAATGTGGATGCGGACTTTGAACCCTTGTATGTCGTCCCCAACGACAAAAAGAAGATTGTCACCGCCCTGAAAAATGCCCTGAAAGAGGCAGATGAATTGGTGTTGGCAACTGACGAAGACCGAGAAGGCGAAAGCATTAGCTGGCATTTGCTCCAGCTATTGAAGCCAAAGGTTCCCATCAAGCGAATGGTCTTCCACGAAATCACCAAGGAAGCCATCCGCGACGCCCTCAAGAACTGCCGCAATATCGACGAGCAGGTGGTTCGTGCTCAGGAGACGCGGCGGATATTAGACCGGCTGGTGGGATATACCCTGTCGCCGCTTTTGTGGAAGAAAATCTCCTACGGCTTATCGGCGGGACGGGTGCAGTCGGTAGCAGTGCGGCTGTTGGTAAATCGAGAGCGTCAACGTCGAGCCTTCCGCCAAGGCAGCTACTGGGATCTCAAGGCAAGTTTAAACAAAGACAAGACACCCTTTGAAGCGCGACTTGTCGCTCTCAAGGGGACGAGAATTGCCACTGGCAGCGATTTTGATGAAGCCACGGGACAAATTATTGCCGGACGGAATGTGATTCTGCTCTCGGAAGCGGAAGCGCGAAGTTTAGAGGCGCGACTGGCAGATAAACCCTGGACGGTGGCTGACTTAGAAGAACGTCCGGTTACTCGCAAACCCTTACCGCCGTTTACCACTTCGACGCTCCAACAGGAGGCGAACCGGAAACTACATTTATCTGCCCGCGACACGATGCGAACTGCCCAGAGTTTGTACGAGCAGGGGTATATTACCTATATGCGGACAGATTCGGTGCATTTGTCACAGCAAGCGATCGCTGCCGCTCGTAGTTGTGTCGAGCAAATGTACGGCAAGCAATACCTCAGCCCGGAACCCCGCCAGTACACGACGAAAAGCAAGGGCGCTCAAGAAGCTCACGAAGCCATTCGCCCTGCCGGTAGCAGCTTCCGCACTCCCCAGGAAACCGGCTTAAGCGGTCGAGAATTCGCTCTATATGACCTGATTTGGAAGCGCACTGTCGCCACCCAAATGGCAGAATCTCGCCAAACTCAAATTACCGTGCAGTTGCAAGTCGAAGATGCCGGTTTTCGGGCTAGCGGCAAACGGATTGACTTTCACGGCTTCTTACGCGCCTACGTGGAAGGATCGGACGATCCTCATGCAGCACTAGAAGACATGGAAGTCATCTTACCAACTCTCAAAAAAGGCGATCGCCCGACCTGCAAAAAGTTAGAATCCATCGGGCACGAAACTCAGCCACCAGCAAGATACACGGAAGCTTCTCTCGTCAAAACCCTGGAAAGCGAAGGCATCGGGCGTCCCAGCACCTACGCTAGCATCATCGGCACGATTATCGAGAAAGGCTATGCCCAAATGAATGGCAACGCCCTCGTTCCTACCTTCACCGCCTTTGCCGTTACCAGTCTGCTAGAACAACACTTTCCCGATTTGGTCGATCCCAGCTTCACCTCCAAGATGGAGCAAACCCTAGATGAAATTTCTACTGGGGAAGCCAAATGGCTGCCATACCTGAAAAAGTTCTATCTCGGAGAAATGGGTCTGGCAACCCAAGTCAAGGAAAGGGAAAAGGGGATTGATGCCACCTCTGCCCGTACTATCGAATTGGACGATCTCGGTGGGGCGAAAGTCCGGATTGGTCAATATGGCCCCTACATTGAAGCTGAAAAGGACTCTGGGCCAGTAAAAGCCTCGTTGCCTAAGGATCTGACCCCCTCAGACATCCACGCTGAGCTAATTGAGACGCTGCTACAGCAGAAAACAGAAGGCCCCGATAAAGTCGGCTTGCATCCGGAAACCGGCGAACCGATTTACGTGCTGATTGGCACTTACGGCCCCTACGTCCAACTGGGTGATGCCACTGAGGAGAACAAAAAACCCAAACGCGCCTCTCTTCCCAAGGGGGTCACGATTGAGGACGTGACGCTGGATATGGCAGTTGGCTTGCTATCTCTGCCGCGGACTTTGGGCATTCACCCAGAAACTAACGGCAAAGTCCAGGCAGGATTGGGACGCTTTGGCCCTTACGTCGTCCACGACCAAGGCAAGGAAGGCAAAGAATATCGCTCCCTGAAAGCCAGTGACGATGTATTGACAATTGACATCGAACGTGCAGTCGAGCTGCTAGCTGAACCGAAAAAGGGACGCGGCGGGACTCGCAGCAAGTCTAAGGCACCGTTACGAGAACTGGGGACTCACCCGACTGATGGGGAACCCGTGAATATCTACGATGGCCCTTATGGCCCTTACATCAAGCATGGGAAGACGAATGCTTCTGTGCCAGAAGGGGAATCTGTGGAAGGGTTGACGATGGAAAAAGCGCTGGAAGCATTGACAGCGAAGGCAGGTTCCACAACAAAATCTAGTCGCAAATCAACTACTAAGAGTGGAACATCTACCAAAAAGACCACAACTGGGAAGACAACCGCTAAAAAGACGACAGCAACCACTAGCACTAAGAAAAAATCTTAGTTTCTTGCCGGTGAAGGGAAGCGATCGCTCTTTTGAGAACATGAAAGCGATCGCTTCCTTCACCTCTCGGACACTTCTCTACGATGAGCTACTGTCAGGATGTATAAGGTGAAAGTTTCATCCTCAATGCTATATATCATCCGCTAATCCCCAACGCGCCACCAAGGAATGTGTTTCTTAGGAGTAAAAGCCTTCCGCCCTCTGCCTTCTTTAACTCAAGCGCTGGCGAAGCCACAACGCAAACAGAGGTAGAGCCAGTCGGTAGCCTTGTTATTGTATCCACCAACCCGAAACTGCGATCACTTCCCTTCAAAAAGTGTTAGACAAAATGCGATCGCTCTTATCGTTGCCTAAGAGAGGAGATGCGATCGCACATTGGGCGAATGTGAGGAACTTGACAACATTGGATGTTCAGATGGATAGCCCCATCTTACAAAGAAGATAGCAACTTATGAGTGATTATGTATTCACTGGGAGATTAGTACCAGACCTTTGTGACATTAACCTTGCTGTTCCTGTACCATTACAAATGCACGCTGTAGATGCTGGGTCATTATTTCAATTTGCAACTCTCAAGTATCAGCCACAATTAAGAATTTAAGTGGAAATTTCGACTTACTGTCCTTAAGAAACTATGTAAGAGACGCAATCAGGACTTTTGTAGATACGCTCAACTACATTCACGGGTATGGATACGATATTGAGATAATAACAGTTGTAGAACTCAATACTGGCCAATCGGTAGTATTTGGTGTTGGGATACGTGAACTCTTTGAAGTTCAAAGTGAACGTCCTTTGGCATTTGAGAAAGTGTGGTTGTTAGCACGCGATTCACAACCACTCCGCCGCGCTCTTGCAAACCTGAGAGAAGCTATAGCAACCGCCAAGATAGTTAGGACGTAGAGTAGAGATCACCTGTTGTCCTGAAGTTATTCAAGCTGCTCATGGCAAACCCCTATAGTTATGACCTGCGTCAGAAGGTGATCCAAGCGATCGAGTTAGACGGCATGAAGAAAAGTGAAGCCGCACAG
>NZ_JAMPKC010000053.1:0-13058 GCF_039961975.1 Trichocoleus sp. DQ-A3
CTTTGGGATTTTCACGCTTGATTGCGCTTATGAATTACTTTCACGGCGCAGTTCCTATCCCCCTACAAATGCAAGATTCCCTATTTTCTGCTGCCTAGAGTGACAGAAGAGCGATATATCAAAATTTTTAGAGTCAAGTATTCGGTGTTTTTTAGTTGCTGTTGCAGATGAATTTGATAAAATTGAGGAAGCATTTTTAACAGATGGGGCTTTTTAACAAGAGTGACCCCATCTTTTTTTACCGCAACTTGGGTTCAGGAGCGCTTGCACTAGGCTTTTGACGGGGTTGTCACCCCGTGAGTTCTGTCAGTTTACGCGAGACGATGGAATCTGTTCTTCAGCACGCAGCGTCCTAACATACTTGAATACAGCTATACTTAAAAACTTAACTCAGTGGAACCGTTCATTGTAGAAAGTCGAGTCTTAGAGGATTTACTGACTGCCGTTGACTTCACACTTCATGAATTCCTGTTCGTCCAGCAAGACTCGCTACAATGGTTGCTAATTCAGAAGGTTCCACAGGTTTAGGGATGTGCATTTGAAATCCGGCAGCGATCGCTCGCATCCTATCTTCAGCCCTAGCGTATGCTGTTAGAGCAACAGCAGGAGTTCGTCCCCCCTCTTCTACGTTCAATGCCCGTACTCTACGAATCAATGTGTAGCCATCCTCTCCAGGCATCCCGATATCACTCAATAGAACATCTGGTTTAAAAATTTTTATCGCTTCAATCGCTGAATCAGCCGATCCAACGGCACACACAGAAGCTCCGCACTGTTCCAATAGCGTGGTGACAAACACGCGCGAATCAACTTCATCGTCCACGACGAGTATTTGTAAGCCATCTAACGAAGGCGGATTGTTAAATGAAACTCCCCGCCCAACCGTTGGGTGTACACGCTCTCCCTCACTTGTCTCCATACGGACAGGCATAAGAGGAAGCTTTACGATAAATGTCGCTCCCTGCCCTTCACCTTGACTTTCTGCACGAACTGTGCCACCGTGTAGCTCTACCAAGTGGCGTACAATCGCTAGACCAAGACCAAGTCCGCTGTATGACCGGGTAATAGAACTATCAGCTTGACGAAAGCGGTCGAAGACATAGGGGACAAAGTCAGAGTTAATGCCAAGTCCTGTATCGATTACTGTTATTTCAACATGGGAGTTAATCCGTTCGAGGCGAACCTGAACTCGCCCTTCTTTAGGTGTGAACTTGATTGCATTGGATAATAGATTCCAAATTATCTGCTGTAAGCGGTCTGAGTCACCGGCAACCGGGCCTGCTGCCGGATCGAGTACACTTTGGAGTCGAATAGCCTTAGCATCAGCCGCCGGACGGACGGTATCAACCGCCGCCTCAACAACCAAAGCAAGCTCAATTGGGCGGACATTTAGGCGTAACTTGCCCTGAATGATGCGGGAAACATCCAGCAAATCCTCCACCAGCTGAGCTTGTGCCCTAGCACTGCGTTCAATGGTCTCCATCGCCCGCGCAGTAGTCGCCTCGTCAAATTTGCGGGTATTGAGTAATTGAACCCACCCTAGCATTGCGTTGAGGGGCGATCGCAGTTCGTGAGACAGTGTTGCCAAAAACTCGTCCTTCATCCGGTTTGCTGACTCCGCCGCTGTGCGTGCTTCCTGTTCCGCAACGAGTAGTTGGTTGCGTTCGTCTTCAACTTGCTTCCGTTCAGTGAAGTCACGCATGATTTTAGAAAAGCCTCGTAGCTGCCCAGTCTCATCTCGTAAGGGCGTTACGATGCCACTTGCCCAGAAACGGGTGGCGTCCTTACGCAGGTACCAGCGTTCATTTTCAGCACGACCTTCTATTACTGCCGTTTCCAGTTCTTGCTTGTCTGCACCGAGTTCTAGGTCTTCAGGTATATAGATAATTGAGGCAGACAAACCGAGGATTTCGGCTTCTTGATAACCGAAAATGCGCTCTGCTCCAATGCTCCAACGAATAACACGCCCGTCTGGGTCGATGAAGAAAATCGCGTAGTCCTTTACATTTTCTAATAACAAGCGAAACCGTTCTTCGCTGGTTCGCAGCGCTTCTGATGCCCACTTGCGATCTGTGATGTCAGCTACGATATACACGGCACCCGTAAAAACTCCACTCTCGTCGAACACGGGATCTGTGGTTACAGAAAACCATCGTTCACCACACCGTAGCTCCTCGTTCTCGCGACGACGGGTTTCTTGGACACGAGTTAAGGGAGTTACCTCGACGCAGCCCAGGATATCGTGCATTACCTCCTGATAAAAGCAACCCTCGATCTTTCCGAACGGTTTTTTCAGAAGATTCGTCATGGCGCTGTTAGTTCGCAAGATTCTGCCACGGTGATCTAGTAAACAAACACCATCCTTCATGGCATTGAATGTCGTTTGCCACTCTTTCGCCAAAGCCATTGCCGATTCTTCAGCTTCTCGGATGCGGAGCAAAGCTTTCACAGTAGCGAGCAACTCGATTGGCTCCACCGGCTGGGCTAGATAGCCATCTGCACCACTCTCTAACCCTTGTGCCTTGTCTTTACTCTCGACAAAACTAGCAGACAGATGCAGGACAGGAATCGAGGAAGTAGCAGGGTTTGCCTTGAGGCGGTGGCAGACCTCAAACCCATTAATATCAGGAAGCTGCACGTCAAGGATAATTAAGTCAGGCGGTTGCTGCGCTACTAATTGCAGACCCGTTTCGCCAGTGGCAGCCTCTTGAACCTTATACCCCTCTTTCCGAAGCATTCGGCTGACGACATAGCGGTTCGTTTCATTGTCGTCTACGTGCAAGATCGTGATAAGGGTGCGGTCAGACATGAGCAGCCTCTCCAGGCTCTAGAACTAGCCCAGCTAAAAGAAGTGCTTCTCGGACAAGAGCGATCGCTTCTTCACGAGATGAGTTTTCTTTTGATAAAATCGCTACTGTGCTTTCGACAAGTATCGAGCGTTCCTCTGGTTCAAGAAGCTTTGAAGTATTAATAATTACTGGAATATTTTTAGTAGCTGGATCGGCTTTCATCTGTTCCAAAACCTCGAACCCGCTCATATCTGGCATAACTAGGTCGAGAAAAATGCAAGAAGGATTTTCTAGGTGGGCGTGACGGATGCCTTCGTACCCTGAAGTTGCCTCAATTATCTTAAAATTAAAACATTTTTCACGGTTACTGCTACCCGTACAATCGGCTAAATATTGCTTGAGCAGATAGTGGGATGCTAGATCATCATCAATAATCAAAACTTTTTGTAAATGCTCTTGTTTTACTAAACTATTAAGTTTTTCAAGAAGTGATAATCGTTCTACTGGTTTCACAAAAAAGGCATCTGCACCTAAAGCACGAGCTTTCTTTTCGTTGTCAATAACAGTGATAACAACGATCGGGATATCTCGTGTCGCAGCGTTTCCTTTCATCTCTGAAAGGAAATCCCAGGTATTTTGCTCCTCAAGCAAAATGTCTAATAGCACAGCTCGTGGCTCAAACATTTGAAATGCTTGTTTTACTTGCTTGAGCGATCGCGCTGGGAAAATTTGATAGCTCGACCCCGCAAAATACTTCTCGTAAATGAACAGCGTTTCTGGGTTATCTTCTACAACTAAGACTGGATAGCGAGTCGCATCTAACTGCAAAGGAGCATCGGGTTCAGATACCTCCTCTATATCACCCTCACCCCGGTAAATGAGCGGTATGGTGGCGAAAAACGTGGAACCTACCCCTTGTAAGCTTTTGATGGAGACACTCCCTCCCAGTAACTCGGCTAACTTCCGCGAAAGCGGCAGTCCTAGACCTGTTCCTTTAACCCGCTTTTGAAGGTGAGAATTCACCTGAATAAATTCCTCAAAGATCCGTTCAGTATCCTCAGGTGCAATTCCGATACCTGTATCAGCCACCGAGAAGACGACAGCGTTTTTGTCCAGTTCAGCTCTGATGCGAACTTCACCTCTTTCGGTATATTTCAATGCATTAGAAATAAAATTTCTCAGAATTTGGGCAACCTTCCCCTCATCGGTGCAGAGTGGGGGAAAGCCAACAGGTTCTTCAAAAACAAGAGAAATTGAGGAATTATCGCTAAGAAGTGGGCGTAGCATTCCTCGAAGAGTAGCGAATAGCTCGCTAAGTTCAAACGCATTCGGATGAACCACAATTTTTCCTGCCTCGACCTTTGCCAAGTCCAAAAGGTCGTTCACCAACTCCGAGAGTCCTTCAGCCGATTGACGGATAAACGTCACTTGCTGTTCTTGATCGGGTGTCAATTCACCATCCATCCGATCTAGCAGCAGTCGAGAGAGAGACATAATCGAGTTGAGCGGCGTGCGAAACTCATGGCTCATATTAGAGAGGAAGCGAGTTTTGAGTTCATTGGCTCGCTGTAAAGAAACTGCTTTTTCGTCTAACTCGGCATATAATGCCACAACACCCCGATTAGTATCCTCTAGCTCGCGATTGACCTGCGCCAATTCGGCTTGACGCTTTTCGAGTTCCGCTAGAGTGCGAAGCAGTTCTTGGTTTTGTTGCTGAATTTCTTCAAAGGGATTTTGAGACCCTCGCATCGCCAACTCATCAGCAATTTGCGCCAAGCGCTTTGCTGTCAAGATCGGTGCCCGCTTTGGCAAGGTTTTTTCCATCAGCACCTCTGTTCCCTGCCCTGGCGTGGACGCGATATGAAACCGATCCATCAGCCGCTTGGTGCCAATAATGCCTAAACCCATTCCGGTTTTTGATTTATACTGCCCATCCAGAATGCTCTTCAGATTGGCGATACCCGGCCCTTGGTCACGAATGCATACCACCAAGCTCTGAGGCAATTCGCCTTCCACCCGAAACTCTATTTTTCCCCCACGGGTATATTGGAAGGCGTTGCGGGCAATTTCCGATACAGCAGTGGCAATGCGCGTCTGATCCTGCGAGTCAAACCCCAAAGCTTGAGCAATCTGGCGTGCCTGCTGACGGGTCATCACGACATCTTGCTCAAATCGTATTTCTATCGTAAGAAGATTGGTCATTGGTCAATTGCTAATGGCTAATCGCTTGTTATTTATTGTTCATCAGCCCCTGCTGTACTCCTTTGGCCTTCAGTCTTCTTCGCGAGCAACCAGCACAGTGATGTCATCGCGACCTCGGTAGAAATCCCGGTACAAAACTCCAGCGATCAGGCTGGGATGTCTGGTTATGAGACCAGCATAGCGATCCAATCGCCACTGTGTACTTAACCCATCGGAATGCATCACCAAAAGCCCTCCTTGAGGCCACTGATAGACAAATTCCTGGATTTTACGGACTTCATGCCCCACTGTGCCATTGTGGGAAACCATGCTGTAGCTTCCTGCGGGAGAAAAAACGCTGCCAGCGATATTCCCAACTCCAGCAAAACGAACGACAAGAGTTTTAAAGTCTACTTCTGCGATCGCTAAAGCGGCTCCACGAGTACTCCGCAGGGCTACGTGAGCCGCTTCAATAATCTCTGCGGGACTTTTGCGGACATTCTCTCGAAATATCTGAATGGCTTCTAGGGACGCCTGGGCGGCTAGAGGGCCGTGACCCAAACCATCTGCGACTAATAGCAGACTGCGACCGGGCTGTTGGTCGGTTGCCCACCCATCACCCGATACCTCCTCCCCTGCCATCGGGAGGCACACCACGCCAATCTCTAGATTGTTGGTCGATTGGTTTGCCACTTCTGGGCAAGCCCAGAGGTGACTTAATAAAGCTGTACCCACGTTGGGAACAGAATGAATCTCAAAAAAAGCAGAAAGGCGGCTAACTGCCCCCAAACCATTTCCAGGAGTCCCTGCTGTAGAAAAACCGTCGCGCAGACACTCCTGGATATTGCTGATCCCTGGCCCTTTGTCCAAGGCTAGGATTTCTATACCCGTTATCTCGTTTTTGCTTAAAGGCTGTAGCAGCAACAGACCGTCTTTAGCGTGCAGAACCAGGTTATTGGCGATCTCAGTAACGACAATACCAACCTGCCCCCGCTCAGTTTCGTTGAAGCCGAGACGAGTCGCGATCGCGAGGGCTATTCGTCTCGCTTCACCAGCCTGACTAGACTCTAAAATGGGTAAGGCGACCGGAGCATTCATAATTAACTCACTTCCACTTTGTAATAGTGACTTTTGTGCCTTCTCCGACACGGGAAACGATATTGAATTCGTTCACCAGGCGCTTTGACCCACTCAACCCCATCCCCAGCCCGTTTCCGGTTGTGAAGCCATCTTTGAGCGCCAGATCGATATCCGGAATTCCTGGCCCACTGTCTTCAAAAGTTAGCCGCAGACCCCGACGGAGTCCCTCCTCTAGGGCTTCGAGTTGCACCGTCCCGCCGCCGCCATAGTCCAGGGTGTTGCGTGCCAGCTCGCTCGCCGCTGTCACGATTTTAGTCTGGTCTATTAGGCTAAAACCCAGTCCTAGGGCAAACTGACGCACGGCTTGCCGTACTAGCACAACGTCTGCCGAAGACTGGATGCTTATCGTTTCAGACCTCTGCAAGACCATCTATGCTCCCCCTAGGAGAAGCCTCCAACGATTTATGCAGGAGGGACATTCCCTTTTCAACGTTTAAGGCTGTGCGAATGCCGGTTAAGGAGAGTCCTAACTCTACTAAAGTGATGGCGACTGCTGGCTGCATACCTACAACAACCGTTTCAGCATCAAGTACTCGCGACATCTTGGCAATATTTCCCAGTATCCGTCCAATAAAAGAATCAACGATCTCCAGTGCTGAAATATCTATCAGCACACCACGGGCACTTGTTTGGCTAATGCGGTCGGTCAGGTCATCTTGCAAAGCGATCGCGAGGCGATCGTGCATATCGACCTGAATCGTCACTAGCAGGAATTCACCCATTTGTAATATGGGGATACGTTCCATAAAACTCCTTAAGTGCGTGTTTGGGCGCGAGAGATCGTGGCTCCAGTTCGCTTCAGCGCCAAAGCAAATGCGTCGCATAGAGAAGCCTTGGTGATCACATCAGCCAAATCCACGCCCAAGTAGACAATCGTTTGAGCAATCTGGGGCCGAATCCCGCTCAGGATGCAATCAGCGCCCATTAGACGAGCCGCAGTGACTGTCTTAAGTAAGTGCTGAGCGGTGAGAGTATCAACGGTGGGCACTCCCGTAATATCAATGATTGCGACTTCCGAACCCGTCTCTACAATCTTCTGCAAGAGGGACTCCATCATCACTTGGGTGCGGGCGCTATCGAGGGTGCCAATGATGGGTAGGGCTAAAATGCCTTCCCACAGTTTCACGACCGGCGTTGAAAGTTCCATCAGCTCCTCTTGTTGGCGCAGGATCACTTCCTCGCGGGCTTTCTGATAGCTTTCAGTTGTCCAGAGTCCAAGCTTGTCCAACAGAGTCGTAACTGACCAAATCTCTTCCAGAAGGCTTTCGCTATCCTGTGCAAGTTCTAGGCGCAAGCGGCTGAACAAAGGTTGCTTCAAAGAGAAAACAAAAGTTGCGGTTTCTGTTGGCGTGAAGCCTTTCTGGCTGCGCGATCGCGAAATCGAGCCAAGCATCTCGCGCACGCTACGCCATTCAGTCGATTTAATGTCGGTGAAGTTACCTTGCTGGACAGCTGCCGAGAACAAGTCCAGGAATTCTCTGCATTCTTCACGCAGCTCTATTTCCTTAATTAGGTCTTTGCGGATACCAGCAGTTATTTGCTCTGAGATCCAGTCTGTTAGCAGTTGGGATTGATCGGTTTGGAGAATTTTCGGAATCTTACTTTTGCCGCTCAAGTTCATATTAACGGCCCCTTGTTTTAGCCTGTATTTGGCAAATTATTGTACAAGTCAACGATTTAGGCTTTTCGGCTAACTAGCTCAGTGGAGCCATTGAACAGCTTTCGTTGCGAGAATCCCTAGATGTACTTTTTTATCGTTAAGAAAATCTAGTTGACGAACTAGGCAGTATGAGGTAGTCCCTGAAAGGCTGATTGACCAAGATTAATTATAAGGATAAGGCGGGACAAAATAAGTACGTGTTACCGAAGTTTCACCGTCACGTTCCTACGCTTATGGTTCGCCCTAAAATCTGTAAGCCAGCCTAGAAATCATACCCATCATCTAGGCTAAAGGTTGCTGAGTGCTTCCTGTTGCGTTGCGTAATCAACTGTAATTGAAGCAAGGCGATCGCGCGAAGGCACCCTATAAACTGCGCTGTGACAGTTACACAAGTCCTAAGCAAGCATCTTCACGTCTTCGCACTCGCTACAAGTCCTCTATTGAGAACTTTTGTGCTAAAGCAGCAGTGAGAGTCAGGAAGTTTTGAGAATCTCGAATTGCTAATTGCAGAGGAGGAGTGGGAAAAATATTAGTAACCCACTTGCTTATCCACTACATTTCGCAGCGGTAAACCAGCTTGATAGCGGCTCAAATTCTCCAAAAACAGTTCTAAGGATCGCTGGTAAGTTTGTGGCGAATCTGCCGAACAGTGAGGTGAAATAAAGACGTTAGGCAGCGACCAAAAAGGACTATCTGGCGGTAAGGGTTCTGCGGAAAAAGTGTCTAATGCAGCGCCTGCAATCCAGCCTTCTCGAAGAGCAGTCAGCAATGCAGCTTCATCAACGATTGCACCTCTAGCAATATTAATGAAAAAGGCAGATGGACGCATGGCTTGAAAAACTGCTGCGTCCATCGTGCCTTTCGTCTCCGGTGTCAGAGGTGTGCTAACGACGACATAATCAGCTTCCGGAAGCAGCGATCGCCATTCAGTTGCACTCACGACTTTGTCAAACTCCGGTAGCGGTTCGGGATGGCGATGGCTACCCCAAACTCTCATGCCAAAAGATGACGCACGTTGCGCGATCGCGACGCCAATACTTCCCGCACCAATAATTAGCAAAGTTGCATCCTTCAACTCTTTCAGTTTTATGCCTCTCCCCCAATTATGTTCAGCTTGAAATGCTTGTAGTTGAGGTAAATTTTTCGCATGATAGAGCATAAACATCAGGACAAATTCCGCAATCGGAATTGCATGAACCCCTGCGCCATTCGTGAGCGTAATCCCCCGTCCCAAAAACGTTGGTGTCAGAATGTGATTTACCCCGGCACTAGGGGTGTGTTGCCAACGCAGCGCGGGTGCAGCCGCGAGAACTTTATGCAAAGTAATTGGTTTTAGCAGAATCCAGTTGAAATAAACTTCAGCATCGCTGGCATCGCCGTCAAGATTGCCCTCGCTATCCACACGTACCACCTGTAAATTGGGAGGTAAACGCGGCTCGATATCAGATGCAATTTCGCTAGGGATTATTAGTTTCATCTTTGGTCTGCTATCGGAACGAATTCGCCATGTATCGCGTGATAGCAGATGGTTTGGTGAATTCTGGACTATGTATGCGGGAAGCGGGGGGAAGTGACGACACGCAAGGGTTTTGGTCTTTAGGCTGTTTTTGATTCAACCGCAGATGGTTTGGTGAGCTTGGGGCGAGAACCGCAAATAGTTTGGTGTAAACTCTCCTCAATATCGGAGGGTTATGTCTTCTGTTGTTGCAGAATTCTGCACGAAATTCGTTCTACTTAGTCTCCAGTACAGTAGAGTGTGTACGCCAAACCATCTGCGATCGCGATTCAGCAACGCCTAGTTTGAGATGTTAAGCGCTATCTCTAAGAAACTTTTGCCCAAAGTTTCTTAGAATTTCAGGAACTTCCGCGAACATTTGGCAGATTGAATGGACGCACAGGAGGGGCAGCCGCCGCACCATAATTCACTCGGCAGCCAATATTTAATATGTTGGCTCCACACTCAAGTGGTACGACTTCGCCGCCTAGCATGGCGCTACAGCTAACATAGCCATCATTGTTCGTGTCCTTAATCATGCACTCAATCGGTGTGGCACGCGCATGGCTAGACCAAGACCTCATACCCATCCCTGCAATCATGTGCTGCCAAAAGAAACCGAGAACAAACAAGCCAAAAACAACAGCAATGACTGCCGTAGCGATAATCCCGACTCTGGTTTTCCAATTGCTGAGAATTCCTCCCGGTTTGAGTTGTGGAGAATTCTGTACGGTGGGAGCAGCATTGGTTTTTTCTGGTACTGGTTGAGTTTCAGACATGGTAATGCTTCTTTACTCAGTAAGCCGCCACTTTGAGTGGCTTACCTAAAGTCTACAAAATGGCGCAAAAATAGTGGTGCGATGTATAAAATCGAGTGGCAACAGAAGGAATCAAATTCTCTTGAGGATTTCTAGAGAGCGATCGCATCCCACTCTTACTTCTACTGAGTGTAGGGAATCTCTATCCGCAGAAGCATCTTTTCGCGTGGTTTCTTTTCCCCGTTAGTCTTTTTGGCAGTCATCACCGGCGACTGCATCGTAACGAATGCATCGTAACAACGATCATTGGATCATCCGCCGACAGAAAATTGAAATTTATCAGTTCCGCGATGAGCGCTACGTTTTAGTTCAACAGAGCCAATTTTTCCCTAGATTTGACTTGAATGACATCTTTAGCGAGTGCATTTCTGAGGCAGACTAATTGGGATCTGGCGCGATTGATAAATTAAGCGATCGCTATCCTCACCAATGCTGAAATGCGATTGCTGCCTTTGGCGTAGATATTGGACGGAAGTGGGCGTTGGCTTACAAGAGCGTCAACCCAAGCTACGGCGGTAGGCGATCTCACTAAAAGTTTAAGGCAATTGTCATTGCATAGATTTAGGTATTAGTTTTAACTTTACAGCTAGATTTTTGACAGCTGGTTTAGATAAAACTAATTCTTGAATATTTTTTCGATCCCAACGAATAACATGAATATATGAATGAATCTTTTCCCAATCTGATATTTCATCTCTACAATTATTAGCTAAATGACTTGAAACAGCAATAACAAAAACTGAAGGCTTGAATTTTTCTGCCCAAGTAAATGCATTTGAAAGATGTACCCAGTTTACGCCTTTTTTAAAGTGCTTGGCTTCAATAAAGTAGAGTTCTTCTCTCTCTTCATCCAAGCCACCATTTATTTTGAACTTAGCCTCTATATCTCTGCCCTTACCACCTGTTCCAGTTCTCCAATCGATATAATTTGGATTATAAGACTTGACTAGTTCATACACAATTTCTTCAAATTGCTTGTCATTAATAGCAGTCCAATTAAATCCATTTGCTTTTGATTTTGATTGATTGCTTTGACGAATGTTATGTGTATTAACTTGGTAATCTCTTTTTGCACCGTGTCTATTCCATGCTTGAATTACTTCGGGAGCTTCGTAGCCACATTTCTTGATCCAATTACAGACTGTGCGCTCGCTAACACAACATATAGCAGCAATTTTATAGGTTGACCAGTTCAATTTCTCATCTTCACCCATTGCCTCTAGTAGGGATAGTACCTTCTTAACAGTCCTACCCTTATCGTCATTTTTGCGTGGATAAATATACGGGTTAGAATGAACATCTACTAGGATAGTCTTCTGTCCCGCTAATTCAGCAGCTTTCAAAAGATTAATACCGTAAATAAGTCTGTAATGCTTGCCATCAAAAAAGCATATAACTGATGGATAATCGTCACCATCTCGCATAACTTTGGCAAAACGTTTAATTATACATATATGTTGTTTTTCCTTAGATTCAATATCACTGTCAGTGCGAATCATATCTAATGAGACGGATATTTCTTCTGATTGCGTCATGGTAAGATATTTCTGCAAGGTCAAATCTTGATAGTAATGTGTATGTTAACAAACAGGTAATTTGCCTCTATTTGCTCTTCTACCGTCTTAGTTGTTCTAACTTGAAAGCCTATTTTTACAGCATTTCCTGCCCTAACTCCTCAATAGGGCGTGTTCGACCATGCTCTATACTCTCTATTCCTCGTTTGATGCCTGTACTTGTCTCCATTTGAGAGAATGAGGAGCGATCGCACTCTGGTTAATCTTTCTTTTTTTTACCTTTTTCCTTTTCTTTGTCCTTGTGCTTTTTCTTTTTGTCTTTACCTTTACCTTTACCTTCAGTTTGTTCGGCTGCTCGTAAAATCAAATTTCGAGCCACAGTTTGCGTACCCGTATGCTCGTAGTAATTGGTTGACATATCTAGGAATGCAGCTAGATAATCCAACTTACTATCAGCCGTATTCATAAACTGTTGTAAGTGTCCCAAAACATTTTCTTGTGTTAACCCACGAGATGCAACAAAGTTATTCATCCAGCCGTTAACTGAGGCAAAACTCTCACCGATGAAGCCTAATTTTCCAGCTGTAGTACCGCCAGGAATTGCACTGTTAATACTCTGATAGGTAGTATTTCCTTCTAATTGCGAAGGATTGACCTGGCTGAGAATAGATTGAGCTTTGAGGATGAAGTTGGGGCCAAGAGGAATCAATCCATCAACAGCAACTAGCGCAGCCATTCGCATTATGGATTCGTTGTGATAGTTTCCTAAAGAAGTTCTAAATGCTTCAATGCTGGTAGGAATGCCGTGCAACCGACAAAAGGCAATCAACTCGACAACCAGCTTTAGGGACAAATCAATCGCTTGTACGGTATCCGCTTTGGGAGTAAGCTGGTTTAAAAAATTCAGAAAACTGATTTTCTCGCCTACTTTATTCGCTAGCGCTGCTGCACCAATGGCGCTATCAGCACGGTCAATTGTTTGGTAAAGCCATAAGGTTTGTTGATAACTCTGGGTTGGATCGTTGTACAGCGCGATCGCTCTTTCGCCAATCTCCTCAATCAGACCTTTGTCGGTAACACCTGTCACCGCACGGATAGTATTTTCAAATCCCACCAAGTTTTGCCACTCACCAGGAACGACATAATCGAGCGATCGCAGCATATAAACGGTCATGCTGCTACTTGGCAGGTTATCTACTAATCTAGAAATAGATTGATTCATGAATTTAGCTCCTTTTTTCAGTAGATGTCTACTTCTTTTTAGCCTAATTTATAGGAAGAAGTGCTTTTTTTAAGTGACAGAATCAGGGTAAAATCGCTAGTGCTACCGCAACAAAGCCCATAAATTAACGTGAGTTCGGGATAAGAGAGGGGCAAAACAGATAGGCTGAAAGCGCGAATTCTCATCCATCTGCTTACCCCATGTTCAGTCTAGAAGACCTGTTCTGCTCCGTCGATGAT
>NZ_JAMPKC010000054.1:0-10866 GCF_039961975.1 Trichocoleus sp. DQ-A3
AACAACTGGGGTAACGACGGTAGAAGAAGTGCTACGAGTGTTACCCCACAGTGCTTTATCCCGAAAATAATGAAGCGTCAATTGGGCGGAAAAACTTGGGGGTGGGCTAAACTAACAAGTCATCAGGAGACGTAGATCGCTCAGTTAGCGCTTGATCCAAGTTCTTCTCCAATCCGGAATAACAGACTTTCCCGACGGGTGATCGCATTCTTGACAGCGATTCAGGAGTCCTGCTCTAGCAAACCAGAACGGTCGATTGGAGTTAACAGAGAACTTTCCTTCAAGTCGGAATACTCGACTTTCCCGACTGGTGATCGCAGTCAGGGCAGCGGTTTAAGAGTCCGACTCGCTCAAACTAGAATTCTCGATTGGAGTTGAGAGAGGCTTTTCTTTCAATCCGAAATCGATGACTTTCCCGTTCTGTCCCACAATTGGGAATAGCATTGATAGCGTTGCGGTGGCGTGAACAGCGGTCGCTGCCCGACTATTTTTGATGAATCATTTATTTCATGAGTCGCTTAAGTGGAGTACCAGAAAATTAGGCATTGACAAGTAGTAACTCTGATGCAAGATTTAAGAGAATCTAAACGGTATAAAATCTCTTCTCTTCCCAGTCGTATTCCCAGCCAAAACCATCTGGATCTGAACTTTGACTCTGAAGCGATTGCTTTCATTCCGCGTCAATTGGGATGGGTCTCGTGAATCTCGCACAATTCTCATCACAGTGTTTTTTGATAGCCCCAGTTCTTGGCTACTTTCCGGTAGGAGAGTCCTTGCCGTACTAGCTCTAACACCTTTGATTCTTTCTCTCAAACTGGAGCCGGAATGCACCCTGGCTGATTAGTTTAACGGATGCAGAGTAGTCGTTATACTCTTCCCTCGCACGAAAACCAAAAGCTGAAACCCTTGATTACTGGCATCTCAGGATTTGCTCACATAAGACCGAAGGTCTTATGTGAGCAAATTGGTATTGGGTACAGCAAAACTATTACCTGAGCGTTGTCTGAAACGACCTTAGCATACCAGGTACAGTTTCCCTATCGTTAGGGTTTACCATGCGATACATAGGCGAATTAACAGCTTTTGGTGCGTATCCAGTCCGCTATAAGGAATTATTTTGGCGGTATGTAGGAGAATTCTAATCTACTGGAATTCCAATAGTAGAACCACTACTAGGAAATGATGGAGGCAATGGAGTAGAACCTGGTGTATTGCCAAATATTAGCGCACTAGGAATCCACTTTTTGGTAGTACCCACTATCCGATACCACCACTCATCTGGAGTTCCTAACTGGACATCAGTAATCCTTTCTCCATAAATCCAACTATCAAAAGTAACCGATTCCCTGTAACTTTTAAACCCAATCTTGGAGAAATTAGTGCTGGGGCTAGAGCAGACATTTGCACCAGCACTTGACTTACCCATCTATTAAATCTTGGAGCCACACGAATATCTAAGTTTCTAGTTATGTGGAAGTATCTCCAAGCAAGCCATACGTAGCAGAGATATCGAAACTGTTAAAAGATTAAGGAAATTGCCCATGCTGATATGCTTTTGCCCGTTGTCCATTCCAGAATATATATCCTCCTTCAAAATCGGTTCGCATTCCTCCATTCCAGGCATATTCGCGCTTGGTGGGAAAACCTAACCAACCACCAGAACCATTGGGAAAGCTATATTCACTATATTCTCGTTGCAAATCATACCAAAGAGGAACAGCACCGTATTGCGGTGTCCAGTGAATAGTGCCGTTTTGGTAAACACGGTATTTGCCAGTTGTGCCTTGTGGCGATTTAGTCGCATCGAAGTAACCAGAAAGTGGAGAACCTAAACCGACTGGACTCGCCGAATAGGCTTGATCTATGGCTATTTCCCAACTGGGTCGTTGTCGCCAAGATGGTTGTTGACCTGGTTGCAAAGCTTCTGTCTTTCCGTCACTGATTCGGAATCCAATACGACCACCTTCAAAATCTGCAAAAATGGTATCCCCGTCAATGTATTCCCGCTTGGTTGGCGCTCCTAACCAATGATTGTGACCGCCGATATTGATGTAGAAAGCACCAATGCTTCCCCAAGTAGCAACTCGGTTCCCGTTATTCCAGTGGTAGTAAAGCCGTGCTTTACCATTTTCACCCGCAAATTCTTGGATGGCTAGAGGTGAGCCTTTGCTGCTGGTGCCGCCTTTTTCGTCAGAGCGGGGATAGCCGAGATATGCCCAGCCACCACCGGGCAGGTTTGCTCCAACAGGGCCACCTACATTTTTGTATTCTTTGAGAATTTCTCCCCACACCACGTAAGCTTTGTTTTGACCATCTTCGAGCATGATCAAAACTTCATTATTATTGGAGTCAAGGAAGCGTTGTGTCCAGCCATTACCCCATCGATAAGCATCACCTTGAGCTTTGAGTCCGCGACCTTGACCGTTGACGCGGTTGTAGGCATCTATAAAGAGATTGGGTGCGCGTGAGCCACGACCGATCGGATTGTCTAGTGGGTTTGAAATACCGCTGACTAGCAAAGAGTACGCTTGTGTGAAGGAATTACCCGAATGATTGACATTAATCGTGTAAGTTCCAGGCATAGGCGTATCAATTAGCACCTGTTCGATGTTATCGACATGGTTACGGGTAGTGCGAACTGCTGGTGCTGAGGGATTATTCGGGTCGAGCGTCCAAGGGTAAAATACTTGACCGTTTGGTGCGGTTATCGATAAATCAAGATCGTTGACGAGTACACGAGTCGTTTCATCTAACCCATTACCATGTGGAGTTCCTGGTGGATCGGTCCAGACGAGCGTAGCTTTTAGTGAGCCGCTACCATTAGATGTAATCTGATAGCTTTGTTGAAAACCTATGTATGTGCTTTCTATTAGACGATTGGTTACTTGATTTTTGGCGTTAGTCAAGAATGTGGCGGCAGCAGCCCCATCAACAACGCCCCATCCATAGGTATAGTCTGGTCCTTTATTGCCAGCATCAAAAGCTGTATGAGTTATTACACCTTTAAGTGTGGCACTACGGGGAGATACACCGTAGAGGTTTTTGTAATGTTGAGTTAGTAATGCGGCTGTTCCTGTTACGTTTGGTGTTGCCATAGACGTACCGCTAGAAGATTTGTACGCCGTATCGGAACTAGCTAATGTTGAGTAGACATCTATTCCATTACCAACAACATCAACCTTGAGTCGCCCATCATCCGTTGGCCCCCAGTTAGAGAAGGATGACATAACAACGTTACTGTTGTTATAGGGATCAGCTGTAATTGCGTTGATGGCACCAACTACTAAAGTGTTTTTGGCTACTGCGCCCTCCGAAGATAGAGTATCGTAGCCACTATTTCCGCCATCTTTACCAGGAGCAGTTGTAACACTACTGTTGGGGATTTTATACCAGCCTGCTTTTTGCCAATTGGGGATATTACCGGGATTTGATGAGAAATAACTGACGTAAGTGTTGTTTCCAGATTGATTTCCGAAACTATCACTGCGATCGTTACCCGCAGCCCATACACTTAGCAAATTAGGGTTGTTATAGAGTATCCGATCTAAGTCATTAGAGCCTTGACCGTACTTCCCAAAAGCTTCAGCTTCAGAAAATAGTGCTCGATTTGACCACCAAGTATCAATTGCTCCGTAAACACCGATTCCAGACCAATCAATTCCAGAAGTCCAGCCTATTACTTTACCGTAAGAATGGTTAGATAAACTCAACCCTGTCTTAGCAGCAGCTTCTAATTCTTGGAAATGGTTATTCCAATCATAGCTACGGATATTAACTTGATTAGCCATACCGCGAGCTTCAGAGTTAACCCCAGTAGCTCCTATTGTTCCGGCAACATGGGTAGCATGATCGTTGAAATTTGAGGCTGAATCACTAATGACAACACGAGAACCAAACTCTTGATGTGTATTGCGGACTTTTCCTTGATCCCATACACCAACAGTCACACCAGAACCATTTAGGTTTAGTCCTAAACCTCCACCTGACCAAAGTTGATCTGCATTAGTTGTATCGGCGGCGTTCCTATTAGAAAAACCACCAATCAAATTTAACTCATCTGGACTAGGGCCTCCCAGGAACCAAATATCATCAGTAAGCTTAATAGGCTCTGGTAAAAAGCCCATTTCAGGAGTAATTTTAATTACCGATTCCTGGACTTCTGGTTCTTCATCTTTAGGTGGCTCTATTGGTAATGGTTTGACTGGCAATAACTCTGGTTGTGTCGCCTTCGCCAAATGCACCGCCGCCGCCATATTCAACAAACCAGCGCCCGTCTCGCCATCCCATCCTGGTGTCTTCAAATCAGCCGCAGTATTCTTGAGAATCTCAATCACTTGGCGATAGCTCAAACCCGGATTAGCCGCCCACACCTGAGACACTGCACCTGTAACTTTAGCGCTGGCTACAGAAGTCCCAGCCATTGTACCCACACCATCGCCAGTGGTAGACAGTTCTGGATTCTCAACGGTCCCACCGGGAGCCATAATATCCAGACCGTTACCATAAGACGAATAAGCAGCACGGTCAAAAGCTTTGGAGAGTGCCACTTCGTCGTTGACCCGTTCAGCCGCACCTACAGTAATAATGTTGTCAAATTCCTGGGAAGCTTGACCTAAAACCGACATCACGCCGCCATCGTTACCAGCAGCCGCCACAATCAGCACATTATGTTGACGGGCATACTCAATCGCTGCTCTCTCAGCCGGGGTAAACTCATAGCGCGTCGTCACACTGCCATCCCGGTTAACTTGAGTCAAGTCAAGGCTGAGGTTAACTACGGCATTCGGTTGTCCTGACTCCTTGGCAGCATCTACAAATTCAACTAAAGAATCTGCCCATTTCCCAGAACCAATGGCGCGTCCTACCCACAGAGGTGCATCGTCATTAATACCATCAATTCCAACTCCGTTGTCCTGAGTTGCGCCAATGATGCCTAAAATATGGGTGCCATGCTCGTTTCCTTCACCATCTGATAGCAACGGGTTAGCATCCCCATTTACTCGGTCTTGTCCTAAAATAATCCGGCTGTAGTCAATATCGGGATTATTGGCACTGAAACCCGTATCAATCACGCCCACCAAAGGCTGATTTGCTTTGGCAAACTCAAACCGCTGCGGCTGAACCGTGTTGGTTACGGGTACTTCCTCTACATGAGTGTGTTCTTCTACAACATCTGTACTATCAGCTGGATTTTCAGCAATGTCTTCATTGTCGGGAATTGTGTCAACAGCGATCGCTTCCCCATCATCTACTGAGTCTTCAAAATCGGGAATTGTGTCAACAGCGATCGCGCCCCCATCATCTACTGTGCCTTCTAAGTCAAGAATAGGATCGACAGCGATCGCTCCCCCATCATCAGTATCGGGTGTAACGTAGGGTTCAGCATAAGCGATCAACGCCTGACCCATATCGGTGTTGCGCCAATCTTTACCAGAGTCAATTACATCATCCAGATGTACTGCTTGGGCTTTTGCACCCCGCACCTGGAAGATAACGTCGTTATAGTCTTTGTCTGTCCAGCCATCAACCCGCATATCCTCCATCACGAAGGTATTGCCATCTCCCGTGACATCGGCAATCTGTCCCATGTGGAACAGATCAGTCGGTTTGCTTGTCGTCA
The DNA here is from genome assembly GCF_039961975.1 of Trichocoleus sp. DQ-A3. Classification (NCBI taxonomy): domain Bacteria; kingdom Bacillati; phylum Cyanobacteriota; class Cyanophyceae; order Leptolyngbyales; family Trichocoleusaceae; genus Trichocoleus; species Trichocoleus sp. DQ-A3. Next base: position 5,621 of record NZ_JAMPKC010000054.1, read on the forward strand.
TTGAGAACAACGGACGCCCGTAACCCTCAGCAGCAGGATTATCAAATAGCTGCTGCACCGTACCATGAGGCACCAGCATCACACCAAAAGTGCCGCCCGGACGCATCGAGAAAGTCTTAACGCCCTGGTATGCCCCAGTGTTAAAGTTGCCTTCATGGGGCAGTGCGCCACTAAACCTCGCTCCCTCGGTAGCGTCAGCGATCACTATATGACCCAATTCGGAATTAGAGAGTGCGCGAGAAGCTGCTTCTTTAATAAATGCCTCTGAACCCGGCTCAAAGCCATCCATCCCATCCAGGCTGAAAACGGCTAATTCTCCTTGATACTGACCGCCGTCAAATAAGAAATCAATACTCACCTCGCCAGTTTCGCCCACGGTGAACACACCAGAATTAAAGGGGGGACTGGGTTGGATAACATCTGTTACTGGGTTGTTTGCATCGTTGTAGACAAAATCAACAGCTTCGATGCCATCATCGGGTATCTCAGTATCTGCGTCTGCACCTGTAGCGTCTGTATCAAGTAGGTCAACATCAACGCTTGCGTCTGTAGCATCTGTGTCGGCATCTATATCCGGTAGATCAACATCAGCGATTGCATCTGTGTCTCCATCCGTATCAGGTTCGACATCAGCGATCGCATCCGTCGCATCTGTATCCCCAACGCTACCAAGTAGGTCAACCGAAGCGTTCGCATCTGTATCAGCATCTATATCCGGTAGATCAACCGAACCAATAGTAGAGTTGGATTCTGCAATAGCCGTCAGTGAGTCATCTTTATCGCCATAGAAGAAGCCAACGGGTTCGATGTCTGCATCCGAAATTTCCATTTCATACGTACTGGCTGCGAACGTTCCCGTTGCGTCAGTTTCCCCATCCGCATCCGGTAGCTCAACATCAGTAACTGTATCGGTCGCATCTGTATCTGCATCCGCATCAAGTAAATCGACATCAGCGATCGCATCCGTCGCATCCCCATCGCTATCAAGTATGTCAACATCAGCGATCGCATCCGCCGCGTCAGCATCGACATCCATCTCTGGTAGGTCAACATCAGCCAGCGTATCCATGTTCCAATCCATCACCACAGGGTCAGGCGCGCTATCTCCGCCGTCTAACAAACCACTGGGCGTCAAAATCGGCTCCAAAATAAACGTCTGCAACGATGTTTTCTGAGGTGACTTTTGGGGCTGAAATCCAATCGCCGCAGCACGCTTTTTGGAGAAAAACTTAAACAAACCCATAGATTCCCCTTAGTGATGACTAATACTTTGCATAGCGCCAGCAATTTGCAGTGATTATTCTCTGGCTTGATACAATTTAACTTTTGTTCTTTTTTTTGAAGTTAGAGAAATTACTGAAATTCTCTGGCCAGATTATAAATTCATGGAGAAGCTCAGCCCAGTTCTACACCACAGTTTATAGAGCTGGGATGAAGCAAATGCTGCACGTCTTACAGTGTTAAAGAATATGTTTAATCAGTAAATATGCGGATAAATCTAGATATTTAATTTAAAAACTAACTAGATTGGCAAATTAATCTGTTTTGCTTGACTTTTCTACTTTTATTGAAGATTCCGGTTTATCCTGGGAATTGTGCATCTACCGTAAGTAGGACTTTCGGTCATGAATCTTGAGGATGGATTCGCTCCAGGAGAAAGTTACAACTGGATTTGTCCCGACCTGACTGCTGATTGGAAGCTAGGCAAACTTCGCAATTCAGACGAATTCGTTCTCCAGTCACTTGAGGGGAACCGACGCATCCGGTTTTCTGCCACCGAAGGCTATGCTCTGCAATCCTTTACTGGGCGGTTTACTGTGGGACAAGTCCAAGAGCGTTGTCAGCAACAGCTAGGCAATGCTATCTCCCCCGACTTTGTGAGTCAGTTGCTTTCAAAGCTGGTCGTCGTAGACATTTTGACGCTATCCGATGCCGAAGAAAGTCCCACGCCAGGGGCTTCTGGGTCGGTACTGAAAGCCTGCGTACAGTGGATTAAACACCCGGATGGCTACTGGATTTTACGCAACCCGGAAGATGTAACGTTTATCCAGGTAGATGATACGGGTAAAGCGGTAATTTCCGATTTGGGACAACGGCAACTAGAAGCGATCGCCCAAAAATACAATATCAGCACTCAGGAGTTGCGAAAACTCCTACAACAACTGGCTGCTACTGGAATGCTGGTGGGAACGAAACCACAAAAGCCATCCAGAGGGAAGTTCACTCCCATGCAACTGCTGTTTTTCAAACTGTCCCTGTTTAATCCTGACCGCTGGTTAAGCAGACACGTTGATAAATTGCACTGGATATGGACGCGGACTTTTGCCTTATTGTTGTGCTTCTTCCTGGGATGGTCAAGCGCGATCGCTTTCTCCCACAGTACAGACATTTTACTAGCTGGTCAGCAGCTGATGAGAACTCAGGGAGGCTCTCTAATGCTGCCTTTCGGACTTTTGGCGATGCTAGTAGTGACACTCCACGAACTTGGTCACGCCTTTACGCTGAAGTATTACGGTGGCATTGTCCCAGAAGTGGGGATGATGTTTATGTTCCTGATACCCGCAGCTTACACGAACACGACAGATGCCTACTGCTTGGTGAAGCGAAGACAACGGGTACTGGTTGTCGCTGCGGGTGTGATTTGTCAAGTAGCGATCGCTGCGGGTGCATTTTGGATGTGGCAAATTTCATCCATGTGGCTGCACACGACTAGCTTTTTACTCATGGCCGCGGCTTTATTCACTGTTGCCGTTAATCTTAATCCGCTATCCAAATTTGATGGCTATTATCTGGCAGTTGCGATGAGTGGCATCAACAATCTGCGGAGTCGCTCATTTGGATTCTATGGCAACTTGCTGCAAGGACGAAGTACCAACGAAAAACCAGGCGATCAAGCTTTTTTAGCAGCTTACGCTCCATTCAGCTTACTGTACAGTCTTTTGGTTTTCGGTAGTCTCTTGGGACTGGTGACAGGTTGGACGCTGACGAATATTCCCACCATTGCCATCATCTTACTCACACTTTGGGCGATTTACTTTTACTGGCCATCTACCTCTAAAACTATGACTTCTAACGCACCGACACCCCGTCCGCAGCCACAACTAAAAGTCGTTCCTCCCACCACCACTCCCTCCACTACACCCTCAGTTACCCCGGCGACACCTCCAGCTTCCGTCGTTGCTTCAAAACCAAACTCGTTAAAAAAGTGGATAACCATTAGCGTTGTACTTGTTGGTATCAGTGGTTTGGGATTGATTCAAGTACCTAATTCCGTCCCTGGCGAAGCGGAAGTGACTTCCACGACAAATGCCAGACAAGCGGTTACGGCGAAACTCTCTGGTATTGTCAAAGAAATCTATGTTAGCCACAATCAACAAGTTACACCCGGACAAACTCTAGCGATTTTATTCAGCAAAGAGCTAGAAGATGAGATTGCTAAAGCTCAACAGGAAGCAGCTCAAGCAAAGCTTAATGTAAAAAATTATGAACAACAGCTAAATAACCTTCAATCTCAAGTGAAAGAAGCTGATGTTAATGAAACTAATGCTCAACAACAAGTTGAGCAAGTTGTTGAGAAAATAGCGCAAGGGAATTCCTTCCCTCAAATTCGGGGATTAGAACATCAGATAGATGAAATTGAAGAGGAAATAACGGGAGTTAATAATCAGATCGAAAAAAGCTCAGCTCGTCTAAAACGTTATCAATCATTTGAGAAGGGTGTTATTCCTTTAAATGATGTGGAAGATATAGAGAAAGAAGTCGATAACTTTTCTAGTCTCAAAAATAAACACCAGAAACAGATAGCCACTAAAAAATCCGAGATAGAAACAATTAAACAACAGCTTCAAGAACAGCTTGCTCAACGGCAAGGCGAACTCAAGCGCATACAAGCTGTGCGGCAGTCTATATTACAGCAAGTCGAAAATGCCAAAACGGCTATTCAAAACCAGCAGGAAGTAGCTATCAAGATGGATGCGGAAATTCCCAGAAGAGAAGAAAAGAAGAAGCTGTTGGAGTTAAAATCTGAGACTGCGGGGATTGTGATTGCTGAGAAAATTGACTTAATGAAAAATAACCTGCTCAAAGAGGGTGAGCCGCTGTTAGAAATTTTCAATCCGAATAAACTGAGTATTAGTATTAAAGTTCCCCAAGAAGACAAAGATTTGCTGAAAGTGGGAGCAAGTGTGAAGTTTTTCCCTCGCGATGCTGGCGGTCGTAAATATACAGGTAAAGTGCAAGAAATTTCGTCAACGGTGGCGGTAACTGAAACTCAACCTAAACCGACTTTGAGTGTCCGGATTTTGATTGACCAGCCAGATTTACAGTTGCAACCGGGGATGAAGGGGTATGGCCATATTGAGTCTGAGTCAATGCCGTTATATAAAAAAGCACAGCGGGAGTTGCTGAAACTGGTGCAACCGGGCCTATTTGGTATTGGCTAAATAGAAACCCGCAAATTCTTCAGTACGGCTTGCTCAATGTTAATCATTTTGGGGTTACGTATCTAGAGGAATAAAAGTTTAATAATCAAGGCTATCAAGCTATTTGATGATTCCAAAAACTGTACGATAGGCGTTAAATTTGGTGTTTCAAACGGTTGTTTGGAAAACAAAATGTTTATCGAAAAAAACCTTAAGTGCAAGAGCTGAGATACAGGTAATATCGAAAATCAATCCCTATCGCTAACATTCAATTATCAAGTTACGTTAGTTATTGCTGAATGCATGGCAACAGGTGCAATTATTGAGGAGATAGGACAACCAGATAAAAGAAGCACTCGCTTTTCATAAGCGTTCTTAGAAATTCGCAGCAGAGGTTCAACGTTGTCTCACAAGAGGCAAGGGGTCAATTTCTCGCCACGCAAGTAGCGGTTGATGCAGTCATGACTGATGCTATCAAGGCGATCAGCCAAATTTGTCATCGTGTAATTGATGGGACTGCTCAGTAAATACTGGCACTGATCTAGTTTAATAAGGTCATTCCTCTAGTCTAGGGCTTGCCTCTTCAGCTCCTCGCCTACTTCTGCGTAAGTCTCGGATATTGTTTGGCAAATCATGTATTCCTTTGAGAGAATATTGAAGTTGACATTCCTTGAAAGGAATATTAGAGTGAGAGGTAGCAAGTGGCTTGGATTTGGGAACTGTATCAGGACGCGAGTGGAGAGATCCCAAAGGATCTGCTGGCTTTCTTCGTTGGACTCATGTCACCAGATGAGTTCCCCCCAGATCCGCCTGTGCCAGTGCTAA
>NZ_JAMPKC010000055.1:0-8400 GCF_039961975.1 Trichocoleus sp. DQ-A3
TTTTCAGGACGTTATCGCAATCGCAGGCAGAGATTTGGTTTGCGCTTAAACCTAATTGCTGGCTTGCTGAACTACGAACTGGCACATGCCTCCTGATTCATGCAGGAGGTCTATTCATGAATCGCTAACTCCGAAGGTTTATCTTGCTTCCGGCCTGAACATGGGCAAATTATGAGCTTTAGGCTGAGTGCGATCACTCAATTAAACAGAATCGTCGATGGCGTACAGTAGCATCCCTCATCGGCGCGACTGATATCCCCTATGAAGGATGGACTACAAATTTGGTACTCCCTCCGAAATTTTCAGATAGATGCTCTCGCACCCTCACCCCTGCCGAGTGTAGGGAATCTCCAACCGCTCCACAGCTTTACGCTTCGTTTCTTCCCCGCGTCGATCATACTTCGCCGTCGTCCCTGGTGATGCATGACCAGCTAATTTCTGCACCGTGACAATATCAATGCCAGCATCGAGGAGGTCTGAACAAAAGGTTCTTCTAAAATCGTGGGGAGAAAACGACGCTACCCCCGCTTCAGTAGCGCGTTTTTGCACAATCAATAACACCGCTTGGGGAGTCATCCGCCGCAGTTCCACTCGTCCGCCCTTGCGAATTGGACACAGCAACGGTCCCGGTGACAAGCCTCTGACGACAAGCCAATCTTCCACAAGTACGCTCGCTACACTCGACAGATACACCGTCCGGTCTTTCCCACCCTTCCCATCGCGCACTTCCAGCTGACCGCTGCTGGCGTTAAAGTCTTTCAAGTCCAAGTTGACTGCTTCAGCCCGACGCAATCCAGCGCCCCTCAAAATAGCGATGAGCGCCGCATCTCTAGCACCCGTGGGTGTTGCGTCATCAACGCACACCTGAAAGAGCGCGGCAATTTCATCCTGACTCAGTGCCCGTCCTCTGAGTCCTTTTGTGACCCCGACGCTCGGAAAATCCACAGCATGAGCATAATCGGTCGCATCCATCAAATCTAATCTCAGCGCCTCTTTGAGCACTCTTCTCAACGCACACAGCATCTTATTCGCCGTCGCCGGGGCGTATCGTTTCATCAGTGCCGTGCGGATAGCCGCAGTGTTTTGATACCGGAGGGCTGCCCAATTCAGTGTTATTGCATCGCACTGATTGTTCGTGAGAAGCCGAGCGATCGCATCCAATGCCTGTCTCATAGTCGGTCTGGAACCATCCGCCAGCCCATCCAAATATACCGCAGCCGGGTGTTGGGTCAGTGGCAGCGGTGTTGTCAGCACCAGAGTTTTCGCGGCTAGACGGCTCATTTACTTATCAGAAGTGTGGTTCTAGAAAGCTATTTTCTCACCTTCGTTACCCGAAGCGAACTAAAGAAAGGGGAGCAAGCGCAATCTTATACTATCCCCTAGAACTCAGAGACACGTTTGTTGTAAGGGAAGTGCTAATCCGTTGAAAACTCTCAAAAATCTATTCGCTCATCATCGCGTTCGAGTGTTAGCGATCGCGTTGGTCTTGCTTGGGTTGGTTGGATGTCCAGCCACTCAGTCACCACAAACACCAGTACAGCAGCCCACACCCAAAGTTAGTACACCCAGTTCTAGCACTAATTTCGGTGAAAAAACTGCTACCCATATTGCCGATTACAGGAATGTTACCGGGGGTATTTTGTCAACCTGCTTTAACAATTTTTTAACCAATTATCGCGAAAAATTCAGAAACCTCCCTGGAAATCAAAAGGCGATAGAACAACATATTGTGAGGTTAGTTAGTTAATATATTGGTTCTAACTACGTCCGCCTCCTTAAGGTTCGTTTTGCAACCGTTGATTGGAAAGTCACTACGAAGTATTGCCCGTAACAGTTCTACAGAGGAACGCTGCTGTATCCTGTTCTTGAATTTTTGAGAGGACTGAGCGTAACTAGCTGCAACCCCTAAAATGTGGAGTGAATGCAGTGATACGACTGCAATTAGTTTTCGATGCTATTTGTACCCTGGCTCTTCTAGCTGGGGTATTTTTTCCCCTTCTTTCACTCCAATTGCAGAGGAAGGTATGAAAAATCTTTTCTTAGAAACAATTCTTTCCGACGCACTGCTTTAACTCAGATGAACAATGCAGGAATTTATTGCGCGTAATCGTTTATCTGAAACAAATTATGCTTCCTTATCAAAAAACAGGAGATAATTAGCGCAGCTAAGCCTCCTGTTATAGGAAGCTATTTTATTAATTCTTGAGAGGGTGTTCATTAATCAATTAGTAAAACCATTGACTTTTTATAAGGTCTTTGTCTTCCTAATTTTTCCTTAGCGATTGAGAGTTGCTCAAAAAAAACGTTTATAGTGGGAGCAAATTTTCACTTAAATAGGTGATTATACTGTCAATTTCTTGGATACGAGATTCGGTATCCTTTATGTTTTCCCCCAAAGATTTTTTGGTAGGGATGGCTTCCTTACTCTTGAGCTTCTGGAAATGTTTTAGGTATATTTCGTTATCCCTTCGGTACTTCTCAAATTCAGGGAATCCTCCCCAGCGAAAGCAAATCCGCAGGTAATTGACAAAGGTAGTGCTATGCAGCTCTTCCAACAAAGGCGCATCAATTGAGGCATTAGGCACCTCAATAACATAGGGGATTCCACCGTCAGGACGTGTAGCGACCGGAAACTGAAATGGTTCTTCATCGCAATCGTATTTCCAAGCATCACACTCCACAAGTACATAATCAAGCGGGTCAACAACGAGTGCAAAAGCAAAGAACTTGCCCCAGTCAGGATGAAAACCCCTTAAAGAAACTGTTCCCACAATCTCGTACCAAGCTCGAAGTGATAGCGGTATTACTCCAGCAAGGCTTTCCAGGGAGGCTATCTGCTCGCGAATATCTGGTTGTGGCGATATGAAAACAATTCCAGGGTCTTCAAATTCCTAATTTATTGCCTGGAGACGCTCTATTAGCATTTCGATGTTTGTTCGAGTTCTAGCCATCGTTTCCCGTGCAACAGCAAGGGCATCTTCTAGCAGTGGTTCGTTCCTAATCGATGATCCTCTTGCTAACAATTCATCCCACACTTGCTCGTATTCCCCGCTTTTGTATCGCTCCAGAAATGTTGTCATAGTGAGTACCTCAAGTTACACATCATTAAATAGACCCCTCTTAACGCTCAACACGACGAGAATTGATAATCGAATGCCTGTCTAATCGCTTGTGGAAAGTTTGCCCGGAAGCCTTTGCTGCAATATTGCAAAAACTATCTGACGAATCTTTAGAAGAAATTACCAAAGTTTTTGGTGAGCGACTGACTGAATGACTAAAATCTACTAATGCCATTCAGAAAAAAGCCCCAAAAAGTAGACTAGAGTTTTCTTGTGGTGATTAAAACTTTGGGATTTGGCTTAAGTCTGCTTAACAACGTACAACACTCTATACGTTTCCAAAAAGATTTGGAAATAATGGAATAGCCTTTGTAGCAATATAAAGCATCTCGATTCAAGCATATTGACATGGTTAACTGGAATCCCTATTTAGATTCACTCTGCAACGCTTACGCCCAATGGTGGAACGTTTACACGATTATGAATTGGGAGGGACAAAAGCGGGAAGGGTCGCAAACATCATCAGTATTGTTGGATTTTACTCTCATGGTGCAGACGATTCAGCCTGACAGTCAGAGGGGAGGCAATAGTCAAGAGAGAGTGGAGCGCTTGAGTATTCTGGAAGGGCTGCGAAAGTATGCTTCGGAACACGTATTGTTGGTAGGGCGTCCGGGTTCGGGGAAATCAACGGCGTTGGCGCGGTTGTTGTTGGAGGAAGCCCAGAAGGAGAGAGGGAGAAAGGGAGATGGGGAAGAACAGCAACCTCTTACCCCCTCCTTGTTAAAGGTGGCAGGGGAGGATCTTCCCAAAATTCCCGTGCTAGTAAAACTTCGGTATTACCAAACTTCGGTGCTGAGTTTAATTCAGGATTTCTTAAGGCGGCATGGCTTGTGGTTGCAAGATGCCGAGATAGACGAACTGCTATTTCAGGGGCGATTCTTGATATTACTGGATGGTCTCAACGAGTTGCCATCTGAAGAAGCGCGGCAAGATTTGAAAGCGTTTCAGATGGACAATCCACACACACCGATGGTTTTCACGACGCAGGATTTGGGCAGAGAGGGCGACCTCGACATTGACAGGAAGCTAGAGATGCAACCCCTGACGGAGGAGCAAATGCGGCACTTCTCCTTAGCCTATCTGTCGGGGCAGGGGGAGGAGATGTTGAGGCAGTTGGGGAGCCGCTTGCGGGAGTTCGGGCAATCACCACTGCTGTTAAAAATGTTGTGTTCTGTATTTGTTGATAACAGCAACAAAATACCCCCCAACCTGGGTTTAATGTTTCGCCAGTTCGCTAATCGTTATGACCGCAAGCTTTTTCAAGATGTCCCAATTGCCAATGAGTATCGCCGTTGGTGCCCCCAACTGTTGGAACACCTAGCCTGGATGATGACGAACGGGAATGAGCTGACACAGTTGCAAGTCGTGCTTTCCAGACATCAAGCCGAAGCCGTGCTAATAGAATTTCTGCAAGGTAAGGTGAATTGTCCGGAGGATTGCGCCTTCTCGTGGATTGAGGATTTACTCAAGCATCACCTGATTCAACTGGGAGCAAATGACCAGATTGAATTTCAACATCAACTGATTCAGGAATATTACACCGCAGAATGCTTGCTCAAACAGCTACCGCACCTGATTCAGGATGGGGACAGGCTGAAACGAGACTATCTGAATTATCTTAAATGGACTCCAACCCTCGCACTGATGCTGGAGTTGGTGGAAGATGAGGCGCAGGCACTGCGAGTGGTCGAGTTAGCCTTAGAGGTGGATTTGCAACTGGGAGCAAGGCTGGCTGGAGCGGTAAAACCAGAGTTTCAGGAGCAAACGATTGCTTTAATAGACGCTAGAGAAATTTCTCAAGAGCTGAAGATTGCGCTTTTGAGTATAACCCGTTCTGACTATGCCATTCCACTGTTAAGACACACTTTGGACAACAATAAAGGCTCCTATCTTCATTCTAGGGGGGTAGAGGCGCTGGGTAAAATACCATCAGAAGCAGCGGTTCAAGCATTAAGTGAACTTCTAGAAGATGAAGATTATTATGTTCGTTTAAGGGCGATAGAGGTGCTGGGTCAAATTCCGTCAGAAGCAGCGGTTCATGTTTTAAGTAAAGTTTTAGAAAATGAAGGCTGGTTTCATTGTCAGAAGGTGATAGAAGCGCTGGATAAAATCCCGCTGCCGACAGCAATCCAAGCGTTATTTAAAGCTCTGGTAAATGAACATCATTATGTTCGTATTAAGGCGGCAGAAGCTCTAGGTGAAACTCAGTTAGAAATAGTAGTTGAACCGTTAATTAGAGCCTTAGAAGATGAGTATATTGAAGTTCGTTCTAAGGCAGCAGAAGCGCTAGGTAAAATTCGCTCAGAAATAGCCGTTCAACTGTTAATTAAATTCCTAGAAGTTGAAGCTTCTTCTGTTCGTCGTAACGCGATATATGCGTTGGGTCAAATTCGGTCAGAAGTAGCCATTCAACCATTAATTAAACTCCTAGAAGATGAAGACAATTCTGTTCGCTATATGGCGGCATCTGCACTGGGTAACATCCCCTCGGAAGCAGTAATTCAACCATTAATTAAACTTTTAGAAGATGAAGACGACTCTGTTCGTTTACGGGCAGTAGAAGCACTCGGAAAAAATCCATCGAAAGTAGCAGTTCAAGCATTAAACAAAGGTCTAGAAGATGATGATTTTTCTGTTCGTGTGAGGGCGCAAAAATTGCTGGGTAGAATTCCATCAAAAGCAATGATTCAAGCGTTAAGTAAAGCCCTAGAAGATGACAATTCTTATGTTCGTTGTAATGCAATATATGCACTGAGACAAATTTCATCAAAAGCAGGGATTGAACTGTTAATTAAAGCTTTAGAAAATAAAGACTCTGAGGTGCGTTGGCTAGCAGTAGAGGCGTTGAATAAAATTCCGTCGGAAGCAGCGGTTCAACCGTTAGCTAAAACTTTAAAAGATGAATACTCTGATATTCGTCCTAGTGCAGTACTAACTTTGAGCAAAATCCAGTCGGAAGCAGTAATTAAAGTGTTAATCAAAGCCCTAGAAAATGAAGATCGTTCTGTTTGTTGGAGGGCAACAGATGAGTTGGGTAAAAACCGCTCAAAAGCAGTAATTAAACCTTTAGTTAAAGCCTTAAAACATGAAAATTCTTATGTCCGTTTTAGTGCAGCAGAAGCATTGGGTAAAATCGGATCAAAAGCAGCAGTTAAACCATTAATTAAAGCTTTAGAAGATGAAGGCGATTCGGTTCGTCTTAAAGCAGCAGAATCGCTGGGTGAAATCGGAGCAAAAGCTGCGGTTAAACCATTAATTAAAGCTTTAGAAGATGAAGGCGATTCGGTTCGCCTTAAAGCAGCGGAAGCACTGGGTGAAATTCGAGCAAAAGCAGCAGTTAAGCCATTAATTAAAGCTCTTGAAGACAAATACTCTGGTGTTCGTTCTAGTGCAGCAGATGTACTGGGTGAAATAGCTAGCCCTAAAGCAATGCCTGATTTATATAAGCATCTACAAAACAGTGAAGGAAGCTATTTGCTCAATCCCATTTCCACCCTTCAAAAGCGCTGCAAGTTCTATAATTACACGCTTACTCAACCTTCTTCTCCACGGGATAAAGAAAAGTGAATGCTATTATTAATCGCTCTTGAAAATCGCGAAAGAGCCTACCTCCATCCCTGCAATAACACACTCTTTGGGGTATGAATAACTCAATGCAAAAATGAGCTGTTAACCAAACTATGCGTATTCTAGCGATTGGAGATATTCACGGCTGTTCGACAGCGTTTGAAGAACTCATAGCTGCTGTAGATTTACAGCCGGAAGACCGAGTAGTGACTCTTGGCGACTACGTAGACCACGGCCCTGACTCCAAAGGCATTCTTAATCGGCTCATTGCACTCCATAACACAGAACAGCTAGTAGCTCTTCGTGGCAATCATGAGCGCATGATGTTACAAGCTTATAAAAATAGTGCCTGGGAATTGCCGTGGCTTAATTGTGGTGGTGATAAAACGCTCGCTTCTTACTCAGTCACGGGTAAGGCGGGTAAGCTAGCGGATGTACCTGATAACCATTGGGAATTCCTGAAGAAAGTGTGTGTCAACTGGTACGAGACAGACACACATTTATTTGTACACGCTAACGCTCATCCAGAGATGCCTCTTGCCGAGCAACCAGAACACATCCTGTTGTGGGAACCGTTTGAGTACGTCCAGCGGCACTGTTCTGGTAAAACGCTAGTGTGCGGACATACTGTTCAAACCAGTGGTATCCCTCGCCATATTGGTTATGCTGTCTGCATCGATACTTGGGTTTACGGCAAGGGCTGGTTAACCTGCTGGGATATAATTAGCGGCAGAGTTTGGCAGGCTAATCAATCTGCTGAGGTGCGAACAGCTTGGATTAACGAATTCACCTCATCGGTTTGTCAGTAAACCCAAGTAAAGACCTCACTTACAACACTATGAAAGACATTGCAGTAGTGGTATAGAAATAAGTTGCCTCTGCGAAGAAAATGAGGGGAATTTTCTGGGCATTAACCATTAATACTGAACGGCTGATCCTTCGTCCCCAGCAACCAAGTGATTATGAGAATTGGTACGCTGGCTTTTCTGGGCGATTGCCAAAACAGCATCAATACGATGATGGGCTGGTTAGTTTGAATCACTGCGATCGCAGCTGGTTTGCAGATTTGTGTCAGCGTCATCAACAGCAGGCGTTAACCGATCGGGTTTTCGTATTCGGTATTTTTTCTCGTCAAACCGCTCAGCATCTTGGAAACATCGATCTCTCAACGATTCGTCGCACAGAACATCAGTGGGCAATTTTAGGATACGAAATTCACAATCAACACTGGAGGCAAGGTTTCGGCAGGGAAGCAGTTCGCGCCACACTAATTGCTGGGTTTGAGACGTTGGGTTATCATCGCATCGAAGCCGCCATTAATCTGGATAATCAAGCATCAATTGCATTGGCTCAAAGTGTGGGTATGCAGAAGGAGTGCATTCGTCGCGGCTTTCTGTATGAGAACGAGCAATGGGTAGACCATTTCATTTATGTTGCTCTACCCTCTGATCTAGGTTTAGTCGAAAAGCCACCCACGATCTCCCCATCAGGCATTTAGTGAAACGGTATTATGGGCAAACGGTTGTAGGTCATTTTTGTGGAACCTAGCGCGGAGGCGATCGCCCGTTCCGGTCTGAAAGCGCTCTCAATCCCAGAAATACTAGACCTCCTGCATGAATCATGAAGGGTGTGCCAGTTCGTAGTTGAGCAAGCCAGCAATTAGGTTTAAACGCAAGCCAAAGCGCTTTCTGCGGTTGCGATACCGTCCTGAAAA
>NZ_JAMPKC010000056.1:0-8140 GCF_039961975.1 Trichocoleus sp. DQ-A3
AAGCTTGCCAATGTCGTAAAGCTAGAATTCAAAGAAATCACATCGCTTGTGCGATTCTAGCTTGGACTCACTTGAAAAGACTAGCTGCACTTAATGCTCAAACCATTTACCAAATGAAATACCAGTGGCTTTCTGATTCCTTAATTGAGGAACTGAAACATCCTTCTATTCCCATGCAACTTGTGTAACTTGTACGCTATATCTAGCGCCTTTGCGTAAGTCCTGAGCTATTTTAGCTGACTAACTACTTGCAAACATTTTGACGACTAACTGGGCAAGGTGGCTATGCAAGCGCAGGCTTTGCAGAAACTATACCAACAGAGATCGCGATGAGTGTGAAGATTGTTGAAAACTCTATCAATCCTAGATGAATGCCAATAAGCCCTAACAGCACCCTAGCAATTCTTGCCAATTTTAGCGAAACCGTGTGTAAATTCATAAAGGCATATTTAGAAAACTGCGGATAAGATTCGCTCTTTCTTTTGCCTTGTTGAAGCCCAAACTGGACAATCGTATTTTTTGGCGATTGGAAGCTATGTTTAAATAAATAGTATAGACCTGTGCAGAATTATTGGAACTATAATTTTTCTCTACTATCACATTAGCAATATCTGTAATTGGATATTCAATAGTTTTTGTCATTAGTAATTTTTCAGTTTTAATCATTAATTTTTCATTTTCTTTATCAAGCCAAACCGTCCTCTTAGGAAAAAAGAAAACGAATGTAATGCCGAAACTAAGAAAAAAATCATAAAGCCTATCCCTGGTAATGATTTTTCAATAATATTAGCTAGATTATCCAGCCTTACCCCCTTCATGGATTCAATGAATAGAAAGAGTGCCCCACAACCGATAAACAAAAAAAGACTACCAACCAATCTCGCCAACCAAACATATATCGTCGAATCTTGAAGAGTTAGGCGAGTTGAAGTATGCTCTAAAATCTTCATAGGTTTCTCCATTTAGATAATCTTTGTAGATATAGTACTTATTGCCTCTAGGTTTAACATTTATGCAAAAAACGATTTTTTGTTACATTCGGCATAATACCTTTGTCTGACTAACCTTAAACTGGGCACTCAAAGTGAATCAACTTAGGCAAATGGGTTCACAAGCTGAATAAACCCTGGTGTCATGTCAAAGCTATAAATAGTGCGAGCGGGGTGAGGAGGTGGGGGTAAGTTCGCATGAGGAGTTCATGAAATTGATGGCTGATTTAAGATAAGAGGTGTTGAGTTCAGTAATTCGCAACCACAATTATTAGTAGCCACAAGAAAAATACGACAAATTACGTAACCTTTAAGGTCGATTTGACCAAGTGATTGCATCGTTAAGAGGGAAAAAGCCAATGGGACGGAAAGCTAAACTCAAGCAAATCAGGCAATTGACACAACCATCGCCTCAATCAGAAACTAACTCTGACCCGAATGAATTTGTGGAACGATTAGAGAAACAAGGCTACCAACTAGGGCGGGTTGAGCGTTGTCCCGAAGTACCCAATCACCGAGTAGAGCCACAGATGTAGCCTGATATCAATTTAGGGTTGGTGAAATTGAGTCTTACCTAAGCATTCATTGCAGGTGATAGTTTCAATCCCTGGACCTAATAGCGATTTTGGTTGAAGGTCAGGCTAACAAGAGAAACTCAATGAGTTCTCTCATGAACAACTACTTACAACAACTTCCAGATGCAGAGGTGCAATAGTTGAGCGACGAAAACGTCAAAATTCCCCAGAAGGTTATTTTCTTTTTCTGAATGGCGATCGCATTCTTGGCTGCGGTTCAAGAGTCCGACTTACTCAAACTAGAATTCTTGATTGAAGTTGAACGAGGAGCTTCTTCCAGTCCAGAATTCATACATTTCTCGCAGTGCAATTGCACTGGTGTCCGCTCCGGTTCTACATCATCATCACTGTGACGTGTCTACTACCCCCAGCCTGATGAAGACGATTAATTTAGCGAGTCACTATCTTAAGTTACTCATCTAAAAAGGCACCGTATAACAGGAGGAGTCAGGAGAAATCAGATATTGAGACATTTCACCATATCGTCTGCTCCATCCTCCAAAAAATCACTCTCCTGAATTGAATGCGCCATTATTGCCAATCTCCTTGAATCGTAAACGCTGCCCAATAATAAGGTGCTTGCCATTGCTCAGATTTCCACATTTCCAGTTGTGCCGCTCTCAGCGCAGCTACCGGATTTTGCCCCGACTGAAGCATCTTCTGGTAAAAATTCGCCATCACCTTAGAAGTCGCTGCATCATTCACACTCCATAAACTCACCACCACTCGTCTTGAACCCGCATACATAAAACCTCTTGTTAATCCCACCAATCCTTCACCTTTGACTTCTTGACCCAATCCAGTTTCGCAAGCACTCAAGACCACCAGTTCCGCAGGCAAGTTGAGGTTGAAAATATCGTGCAGGCGCAAGAATCCATCTAAGGATTTGCCCTTTTGGTCATACAGAGACAGCACAATTCCTGATAATTCAGGATTGATGGGGTCGAGTAAGCCGTGAGTGGCAAGATGGATAATCTGATACTGGGCTAAATTTGGGTCAGTGGCAGTGGCACGGGAGGCGTTAAAGTCTAAAGCTTGTAGACGTTGCTGTTCTGGGACGAGGGCAAGAATTTTCTCGGCTTCAGTGCGAGTATATTGCAGACGGTCAAAGACCCTTCCACTGTCTCCTAAGCCCAAGTTACGAGCAGCGCGAGTGAGGGTACGACTAGATAGTGTATCAGGGGTTTGTTGGGGTGGAGTCCCAGCAATACGAGAGTCGTTGAGATTGAAGATGGGGTCGGCAACAACGGCAATGGATTTGGCAGCAATGGGGCGGTTTTCTAGTTGTCGGCGTTGAATGGCAACCGTAGAAGCCGAGGGGAGCGTAATGATTTCGTTTTGGACTAAAAGCGGGGTGGTAGGAGAAGCTGGTATGGGCAGTGCGGCAAAGGGAACATATTGCAATGCTCCATCTCCAATCACCAATAAACGTTGATTCCCCAATTGATTTGCAACTGGGGCGAGAAGCATTTGACTCAATGGGAGTCCGGTTTCGAGATGGTTCGTGCTATTGGGGTTCAGAGATTTTCGGAAGGCTTGGACCGCGGTTTCTATTTCACTGCGTTTGGGGAGTACATAACTGGTGATGCTGTTTTTAGTGACGGCCCACAGGTAACTGCGTTCTTCACCGAGAGAATATTCTAAAAGTAGGGTATCGTCGTCGAGTACCTGTTGTTGAATCTGTTGTAGATTCAGGGGTTCGGGATATTTGAGGTTGGCGTAGCGAGGACTATTAGTGCGAATTTGGGCTTTAAGTTGGTCGAGTTGAGCCAGAACCAAGTCCGTTTTTTGTCGAATTTCGTCGAGTTGCTTTTGAGTGTATTGAGTCGTCAACAGTTCATACTTGCGATGCTCAAAGTCATTGAGTTGTTGTTGAAGAGTGCGTTCTTGTTCGATAAGTTTTGGGTCAACCCCAGAGCGGATGTTGGCGTTCGCTTCGGTGAGAAGTTCGAGGAGACTGCGGGCACGGGCGCGTTCGCTGGCATGGAGAGCGAGGGCATCATATCCTTGACTTGGGTTTTGTTGATGCAGTTGCATCAACAGGTCGATGTAGAACTGGTAATAGTCTTGGTTACGGGCAAAGTAAGACTGCCGCAGTTCTTGGCTAGCGATTTGGGTGCGGAGTGATTCAATAATATTAATCGCCGTTTCGATTTCGGTTTTAGCAGCGGTAAGGTTATTCTGCTGGCGGTTTAAGGTGGCTTGGTTGTAAAGAATGTTCGCTTCTTCTGTTTTGTAACCAAGTTGCCGGGATAAAGATAAGGCTTGGTTGTAGTGTTCTATTGCAGTAGAGTTTTGGCCTAAAGCGGCGTGGATTTTCCCCAGTTGGTTGAGGATTTTGGTTTGCTTTATTTGGTCGTTGAGGAAGCGGGAGATGATAATAGATTGATTGTAGGCATTAAAGGCGGTTGTCCATTCTTTTGAAGCGATGTAAATGCCGCCAACGCCCATCAATGCTGATGCTTCTGCGGTTTTGTTACCAATCGGCCTAGAAATAGCGAGGGCTTGATTGTAAAATTTTAAGGCATCTAGCCCTTTTCCTGTAGCTGCGTGAATATCACCAATATTGTTAAGGGTGGTGGCTACTGCCCCTTGGTCATTTAGTTGATACAACAAGGGCAAGGCTTGGTTGTAAGAGTCTAGGGCTGCTTTCGGGTCGGCTAAATCGGTGTAGAGTTGACCGAGACTGTTGAGGATACTGGCTTCTTCCGTTTTAGCACCCGCTTGTCGCGATAAAGGCAATGCTTGATTGTAGGAGTCTAAGGCGGCTTGGAATTGACCTAAATTGGCGTAAACTTTACCGATTGATAAGAGAGTGAGTGCAGCTTGGGTATAATTTTGCTCTGCACGATACAGTGCCAAGGCTTCTTCTAACTTTAGAAGTGCAAGTTGTTTAGATTTGACACTACCTTGGCTAGAAAGTTGAGTTCCCTTGATAAAGGCTACTTTAGAGGCAGAAACTTTGATGACGATGGAGATATTCCATAACCGAGCGGTTCCATCGCTACTGGTAGTTAAAATTTGCTGACCATCAGAGCTAAATACTGCACTGGTAACCCCTTCCTCATGCCCCCGCCAGATAGCCAGGAGATTACCTTGGTTATCCCATAACCGGGCAGTTTTTTCGTTATTTTTACTAAAGTGATTGTCGTTACTAACAGTCAAGATTTGCTGACCATCAGAGCTAAATACGGCACTGCTGACATTATTCTCATGCCCCTGCAACACAGCTTGGAGATTACCCTTGCTATCCCATAACCGGGCGGTATTATCCGCACTGGCAGTCAGGATTTGCTGACCATCAGAGCTAAATACTGCACTGGTAACCCCTTCCTCATGCCCCTGCAACACAGCTTGGAGATTCCCTTGGCTATCCCATAACCGGACGGTTTTGTCGTGACTGGCAGTCAGGATTTGCCGACCATCAGGGCTAAATACTGCACTGGTAACCCCTTCTTCATGCCCTCGCAACACAGTTTGGAGATTCCCTTGGCTATCCCACAATCGGACAGTTTTATCGTGACTGGCAGTCAAAATTTGCCGACCATCGGGGCTAAATACTGCACTATTGAGCCAATTCTCGTGCCCTCGCAACACAGCCAAGAGATTACCTTGGATATCCCATAATCGGGCGGTTTTATCGCCACTGACAGTCAGGATTTGCCTACCATCGGGACTAAATACTGCACTATGGACATAACTCTCATGCCCCACAAATACCGCGAGTTGTCCACCAAATGCTTGCACGGGTTGTCGTGTTCCTAATGATTTGGAGTTTTCTATCGTCGGTGACTGAGATGGGATGGGAGTCCTGGGTTGGGCGTTGATGGGGATGCTGTAAGCAGTAGCAAATACCACTCCCATCAGGATGGTTAGAGAGCGATGCGCTTTTCGTGACTTATCAGACAGCATGATTGTTTTTAAGCGAGTTGAGAGTTGGGAGAAAGAGGTTGCCTGAATTCGTCTTTGCATGAATTCCTAAAAACAAAAAGCCACACTATTTACCCCATCAAACGCAACGGCATTCTTTCCGTTACGTTTATGCAAAACGTCTATTTTTTAGGCAGGGGTGGGTAGTCAGGTGTTACTTCGAGAGCGAATGTAATTAGGGAGAATAGAGGAGTAAGCATTCGCTCTCGAAGCCATGCCCAACCTAACCGTCCTAGACGCGCTCGCGCAACAGCTAGATGCCCTCACGACCGCCAAACTAAAAGTTCAGGCGATGATTGCATCTCTACTGGAAGCCAAAGTCCCCCAACAGGAGAATGACTCGCCGCAAAGCAAAGGAGGAATCGCAGCGCTTTCCAGGGGAATTGGTGGACATATCGAGGTGAAGATGATTCCCGATAAATAGCGGGGCAAAGCTTATGGACTTTATCGCTATTTGAGGTACTGGCAGGACGAAAAACTGCTCACTCGGTATCTAGGTAAGGCAGAAGAGTCCGCCCTCCCAAAGACTAACCAGCAATATATACAGCCCTCGCTCTCTATCTAGATAGCAAGAGTGTTTGATGGATGGTTGAGCTGATTGATTTTATTCCTACCGTTCCCATGCTGAGGAACTGTTATTGAAATGTGAGTAGAGATCGCCTTTGAAAATAAGTCCCAAGTTCCAATTGGAACTTGCTGCCCCAATCATTGCACACTACCAACTGGCGATCGCCTTAAAGTACCAGTTGGTACTTATTCTCCCCTCTCCCAGCCTGGTTCTTACTCCCTAACCGCATCAAAGAAATTCGGCACTACCAAGCTGTCGGCTATTCTTGGAGTAAAATACAGTAAATTAATTCAGTTATAAAATGCAGTAATAATGACTACCATCTGCTTTAGCAATTTAAAGGGTGGAGTCGGAAAATCAACGACTCTTACCCATTTCGCCTATTGGTTATCTGCTATCAAAAAGCGTAAGGTAGCAGTCATTGACGCGGACGGACAGAGCAGTACATCCACCTGGCTGCATTCAATGGATACAGAAGTACCTATTTATCGCATGACCGATCCAGATGAGTTGGCTGAAGAAATTCCGAAGCTGGAAAAGACTGTGGATTATTTGGTAGTGGACAATGCTGGAAATTTAGGAGAAGCAACGCGGTGTACGCTTCTTACTGCAAAACTTGCAGTAATTCCGATAACTCCATCCGGACTGGATTTAGTTTCAGCGGCATCGGCTGTCAGGATGGTACGCCAAATCCAGAATGCGCGAGGTGGATTTCCTCTCTCCGGCATCTTCATTAATCGAGGAGTGAGGAATACCAAGCTGTTGAAAGAAGCTCAAGAGCTATTAAAGCAGTTGGAGGGGGTTACGGCATTCAAGCAAGTTATCTATCAGCGGCAAGCGATTGCTGATGCCTTCTTGCAGAACACAACAGTATGGGGACTAAAAGGATCTTCAGATGCAGCGTCAGATTACCAGCGGCTATTTACAGAGATTCTGAGGTTGGCGAAGTGAGCAAGAATAAACCCCGACATTCTCTAACTGATTTGGTTTCTCAATTTGCATTGGGTAACTTAGAACCACAGGCGGAACCTGCTAGCAAACAAAAGACAAAACGGAAGAAGACGGCTCCGACCCAGGAAGAAGAAGACCTGCTGGAGAAGCTGAAGAAGCAAGTCCCCTCCAAAACCCGAATCACGCTTGACCTTGACCCAGAAACCTATGAGCAGTTATCACAGTTGGCTGAATACACCGGGCAGACTAAAGCTAAACTGCTACGCGCACTAATTCGGGAAGTCGCGAAATTACTGCAAAATTAACAGTAAAAATAATCATTTAAAATTTTACTTAAGTAAGACGGCTCTACGACGATAATAAGCTGAGCGACTAATCCCCAACTGTTTGCAAGATGATCAAGAAACTTTTAGCATTACTCGTAATTGTAATAGGGACACCTGTTGTGCTATTTTTTCTGCTCTTGCTCACAACTGGTGGAATTCCGGTTCCCACCGAGCCTGATTGGCTATACGATTGGGAATTTCGTTCAGAGGTCAAAGCCGATCGCTTAATTGGCGGCGGATACACCTATATTTTTGACGGTCGAGATATATGGATTAGATTTCATGTAAAAGAAGAATTGCCTCCACCTAAATATCAGGGTTTTTACAAGGGTATAAGAGATGGTACAGCTTGCAACCGTCAAGAATTAGAAAAAATTAGACAGTGGTTTTCTCAAGTTATCACCCAACAAAACAAACTGTTTGGGCTTATTCCTTTATCCAATCGTTCTGCTGAGGATATACAAAATTTAAACGAGGTAGAAAATTTAGAATGTTATTTTACCCAACAACCGAAGCATAAGTTTGGTCAAATTCCACCTACAAGTACAGATGGTTATTGGGTGCTATTTAACAAAAGAACACAGTTTATTTATGTTAGATATTGGAGCTACACTTAGCTGCTAGGGCAGAATCTGGAAACATCGAGAGCGTCTCCTCTCTACAGTAGACCTCCTGCATGAATAGGAGGGCGTGTGACAGTGGGCAATTGTTGCTAGGAAAAGCACGCTAGATTTTGATGAGAACGAATTCTAGAATCAGCGATGCAATACCGAGAGTTGGAGCATCTATCAAATCCTGAGT
>NZ_JAMPKC010000057.1:0-7341 GCF_039961975.1 Trichocoleus sp. DQ-A3
AGCTCCGTATACGGCATACCAACTCCCCAGTGTCTTGATGCTGATCTACTCCCTTATTGTGCAATCTCGATTATGAACTGGCACACTACTTGACCATTCATGCAGGAGGTCTAATAGAGCGAAAAGCCAGTTCAGCGAGAGATTTTAGCTTCGTCTACCCGGAGTTACCGCAAGCGTTACCCAAGTGGCGTTTCCACAGGGCGGAATGCTTGTCTATCTGGTGCTGACAAAAGAAAGTTACCGCTTGCCGAACCCAAGTGGCGTTTCCACAGGTTTGAGGTCTTCAACTCCATAATTGATTCGCTTATTTTCCCCGTCTGGTTGCACCTCGTAGTAGCCGAAATCTGTCACCTTCCTGACCGTGCCTAGCTTTCCGATATAAGGCGATAAAGGACTCCAAGAACTTGGGTCAATACAGACCCGCGAACCCACTCGGAGTAAGGACCTCACCTTGAGGGTTTTAATGCGTCGTTGCTGCTGCGGGTCTAGAAGCTTCCAGGCTTCATTCTTGTAAGCCTCATATAAAGAAACCGCATTCTCTATCTCGGCCCAAGTCTGACACTGCAATAGTAAGTTAGCCAATTGCAACGCTGGAGTTTCCTCAGCAGCATCAGATGTGGTGTCTGATGCTGCTGACTCTAAGTTGGCTAACTGTCCCTCTAGGGTTTCCTCGCCGGTGACAAACACAGTGTCCAATGCTCGTGACTCTTCAGAACCCTTATCTAATAAAAGGTTGAACCTCGGTGTCACCTGAGGAGTTCCCCATTGTTCATGATTAGATTGGATTGTCACTACTAATTCAGATATTGGATCTCCTTTATAAATTAAAGAAGATTCGTCACTTAAGCTAGAAACCTTAGCTGGCAAAACTTGTGACCCGTCACCCACTCCATTACGCAATCCGTCATCTTCCGAGCGACCGCCAGAATTCTCATCCGTCACCCGCTGCATCAACAAAAAGTCATGGGTTGGAATCTCTTGATCCCACTCAGTCCGCAGCCTCAATCCCTGAATAAACTTCCCGATTTTCGTTACCTTGCGCGACACCTCCCAACCCAAGACACTCCGACACAACTCCAATAAATCTGGGCTGAAATTCTTATTGGCTTTGGGAGAAGTACCAGATTGTTTGCAGTGCAAGCAATACGACCCGTACAAAGTCCGAGGAGCGCCGTTGAATCCCTCCTCCTTATCGTTACCAACCGGAGTCACCGCCAAAACATCGTAAATTACCCAGTCATTGACCCAAGCAGCAATCGAATCAACACGGGCGCGGTTTTCCCAAAATTCCAACGTGCATTCTGGGATATCCACCAGCCCCATCAGCACCTTAGTGACATGGGCATCCGAAAGACTTAAAACATGATTGGTAAAAGCATCTAACTCGCCACTGAACTCAGCATTCAGGTCGCGACGCGAGCGGGTGGAGACCGGATTATTGCAAGGTACCGTAATTACCCGTCGTGCTATCCGCGAGGCAGCATCTCCAGTGAAAATCGGAAGATTCGATAAAACCAGCGTCAAGCCGTCATATTGATACTGGAAGCCTTTTTTCCCCTTCTCTTCAGCGCGTATCCAATCATCACCCGTCAAAGAGAGAAACTTACCGAGTTTCCCAGTCTGCTTATCTTCATCCCAGAACACGACTAAACGCTTCTTATAAGCGTTAGCAGCTTCAAATCGATTCCCACACCAATCTTCCAAAGTCGTGCTGTAGATGTTGTCAGAGCCGATTAAATCGGTCAGCAGCCGTCCAAAGGTTCCCTTACCCGTTCCCCCCAGACCAATCAAGTGCAGGAACTTGTGCAGGTCTTTGCGTCCTTTTAAGACCGCATTGCAAAAACACAGTAAGGTTTCCTTAATCGCTGTATTCCCGTTGGAAAGATGGTCAAGAAACGCTTCAATCCGGCTCCAATTGCTGCCATTGGGGTCGTGGTCGCGGGGTAACTGCCAGGTGAGGTGATAACCTGGCGAGTGAGGTAGGAGCTTACCTGTAGATACTTCCAGAACCCCGTTGCGGAAAGGGAGCAGTTCTTTCGGGGAGGGTTCCACCCATTTGCGTTTGATCAGCAAAACCCGCAGGCTCTTCACCACGTTGGTGACATAGCTATAGGTACCATAACCTCGGATTCCTTTGGAATCCAAAATTTTGGCGACAATCGACTCCATATATTCATTCGTCTCGATAGACCAGATACCGGGATTGTCAGCTTCATAGCGCATCCAATAACCGATTTCATCGTTGAAGGCGAGTTGTTCGCGGTATTCTGCGGCGATTTCATGAGCCACCAGATCTGCTGGGGGAATCTTTCCGGTTCTTTGACGCTGATTGTCAGCATTGCGGTATCCGTGAAACTGCTGTTCCAGTTTCTTGAGCCATTCACTATAAGGTGTAGCGTTATTCACAACTTCGTCCCATTTCTCTTGACCATGAGCCACGATGAAATCATCGCAACCCTTTCCTAGTTGTAAGTCCCAAGTGACAATGCGGACAATTGCTTTGGCAATATTAAGCAGATGACCCAAGAACTTGAGGGCGGATTGGACTTCGGACTTGACCACAATATCCGCGTCAAATGCCAAGTCAACCGGGCGTCCTGCGGTAACGAAAGGCTGTAAGGTCGGTATCAAAGTCCGTTTCTTTTGCTGACCGTTCCAGACCCCAGTTAGAGCGATTCCGACATAACCGCCGGAAAGCAAGCAAGCAGCTTTTTTAACGCCCTCGGTGATGGTAATCGGGATTTCCGGGTGTTCTAGTACCCAAGTCCAGAAACCAAGGGCTTCACCCAAATCATTGATTTCAATCTGATGAGGCATAGTCACCCCATAACGGCAAGCGACCAGATGCCAAGCGCTCAAGGAAATTCGCAGGAAGATAGCTTCTGAGACAGCGCCTTTGGGGAAACTGAAATATTTTTGCGGTTTATCCGAATCGGGAAATTGAATCGGTTCGTTGGGTTTGAACTGCCCGAAATTTCGGTCAGCGCCGGTTATCGGGTCAATTCCTCGAACGTACCAGCCAGCTGTGCCACCGTAGGCTTTCCAGGAGAGTAGCTGAGCAATTTTGGTTGGGTTATCCAGACTTTTGAGGTTGAGGCCAGCGATTTCATCCAAGGTTCCGCTGCCGTTGACCCATTCTTCCCGGTGAGCTGGGAAAGATTCGACTGAAGAAAAAGATTTGTTTCCAGATGTTGGCGCAACCATAAAAACCTCCAAAAGTATATGTAGTGCGCGATGGAGGCTCTGGAGCGAGGATTTACTGATTCTTTGAATCAACTTGAGCAAAAAAAGTTGAAAATTTTTGACAAGTTTGGAGCCAGATTCAGTAAAATGTAATTGCCACGGTCTAGCTCCCCACGATTAATTTCGTGGTTAGCCTTCATCGCGCATTCTCAGTTGGTGGTATCGTTGGCAAACTTTCGCACCTTCTGAGTTAGGAAAAAATTCCTAGCCCGTGGCAAATATTTAGTTGTTGATCAATAGCGCTCTTGAAGAGTGCTTTTCTTGAAAGTTGAAGTCACTTCCGGGTTGACTTCTCAGAACGCGGTCGTCCTGGAAGCATTCGATGCCAAGTCAACTTGCGAGGCCTGAAAGAATTATAAGCGGGCAGGTTGAACTCGCACGCGAAATTGATAAAGATTTTTCTTCATTTTTGGGAAAATCCTAATTTCTGTAGTGCATAAGCACATTCGGTTAAGTTTATTGAAGTTGTCAGCGTGCGATCGCTCCCGCCCGCTCTAGGTCTGTTTTAGATTCCAATAACGATTCCGATTTACCTTGTGCGATCGCTCTCGCCCGCTCTGGGTCTGTTTTAGAAAGTCCAATAAAGATTCCGATTCACCTTGTGCGATCGCTCTTGCCCGCTCTGGGTCTGTTTTAGATTCCAATAAAGATTCCGATTTACCTTGTGCGATCGCTCTCGCCCGCTCTAGGTCTGTTTTAGAAAGTCCAATAACGCTCCCCACCTTGAGCGATCGCTTAAGGTGAGTAAAGTTGCTGTGCAAAGTGCGGCGGTACGCTATAACCCAGAAGCGAGCCTGCCACATTGATTGATTCGGGTAAATAATACCAGTTAGGGAAACGTTGAAGCCGCGCTGCTGCTTCCACTGTTAATCTCTTAACCGTGCCATCTGAACACCACAAATCAATAAACCGGCTGCGAACCCCTTGCCTCTGGTCTGTAAAGATGGCTCTCTTAATCGTCCAGATTGGCTCCGTGGGTTCTCTCAGTTTCGGTAAAGCGTTCCTAAACCCAATGCGCTCAATCAAGAGAGCTGGAATCCCCGGACAAATCGCCAGCTTCTCCTCAAGTACCTTCTGTTGATTTGGGAGAAGTTGAGACTCAGGCAGCGATGGGATTAAATCTTTAACAAACTCATACCAGCCCACCCGGCTTTGCCCCGGTGGTAGCCCTGGCGCTTTTCCTCTTGCGGCTTTGACAATCAATCGCTTTCGAGACTGAGGAACCCCATAATCTGCCGCATCCAGCACCGCGGCGGTTATCTGATATCCCAACGCTACAAGCTCATCCTGAATAAGAAGCCATGATTTGGATTGTCTATATCCTGATACGTTCTCCAGCGTGAAACATTTGGGCTGCAATACCCGTATCGCAGTGGCTACAGCAGTTGCCGCTTCCAAATCTACTGATTGCTCGGTACCGTTTCCCAGCGCCTTACTAAAGTTTGAGCAGACCGGAGAAGCGTGCAGATAATCCGGCTGGGGGAATCCGGGAAAACCAGCCGCAGCGAGTTCTTGAACCGTTTGTTGAACGACCTGAGTGCCATAGGGTTTAAAGTTCAGCGATAACGAAGCAGCAAGTGCGGCAGAGAGTTCGGTTCGACTGGGGTCGCATTCCACGCTCAAGACAGGTCTAACACCAGCCATGACCATGCCAGCTTCTACCCCACCGCCTCCAGCAAACAGTACAACAGCCGTTGGAGCATCATCCGGTAGGGTGGGAGCATGACCTAAATATTTGAGTACCTTTTGGCGTTTTTGACCGTCAGCGGTTTTATAAGTTTCGACCAGGTAACGGTAAGGTTGGCCTTTAATAATTTTAGTTCGGATAAACATGGCCAGAGTGCCTAACTCTAGGACTATGTTAGGCATTCTACTTATCAGTTTGGTTCGGGTCAATCAACTGGAGTGCCTAACTCTAGGGTTATGTTAGGCACTCTATACAACGGATGCCGATTTAACAGAAACATAGTTCCAGCTCTTGGATGGGATTTAGATGTCGCAAAACTGAAATTCCGCTTGACGGGACTGAAAGGTCATTAAAATCATCCGCCAGTTAAGCGGAAATAAGCGTGAGACAATAGCTTTTTAGAAAGCAATTTCAAGACAGAGTGAGAGAGAGGTTTGTGTTTTCGAGAAGAGCTACTAGCACTCATTCACATCACTGCTCCCATCAGAAGTGGACAATCCTTGGGTATTGGATAAATAGCTTTCATTGATAGAGAATGGCTACAACCCACAGGAGTCTAAGCGATAAAAAAATGAATTCATAAAAGGTTGTCTAGTTGGCTCTGATGGAGCTAATTCAATATGTATCACAACAGAGGGAAGATGTCCCAATGGTGCTTCATCTAGATGAAAAGTGAGATTATTATAACCACTGAAGGTTGGGTAATAGTAACTGCAATTACTTCTATTACCGGAACCACACACCCATTCTAAGAGTTGTATCTATTAGAGTGGGTTGCTTCGGAATATTAACGGTGAACTCGGTTATTCTGTTGACTTCTGCGACGGTTGCGGTGACGGTAAAATTTCTTTCGTCTTCTCGAAGGAAGTAGAAGGTTGAAGGTCAGCGCTCACATGAAATTCTTCAAGATCTGCACTTCTAGCAAACTCTTCAATCAGTGTTGAAATGCTACATCGTTCCGCTTTAGCTTTAGCTTCAAGCAAGGCTTTTCCAGTGGGAGTAATTGTCAGGTTTAATCTTTCTTTTAGCTCATCGTAAATTAATCCTTTCCCCGCTGGCACTGCTTTCCTTTATGGCTTGGCTTTTTTCGGTACTCTGGCCTAATACTACTCTTTCTAATCTTTACCATCGGTTACTCCAGTTTATACGCACGAACCAAATCGCAAAATTTATTTTCTAATACCAGCGTAAAAGGCGTTCTATAAGGAGGCTTGAAAAATTCTATCTGTTCTAACCCTTGCCATACATAGGCTTTGTTTATGTGCATGAATAGAGAATTTTCAGCCTTCTATAACTATAGAAGGGGTTTATAGAAGGTTTTTGTCAAACTTAAAGCTTAATTACTTCAATTTTTGCAAGACTTTGTTGTTAGCTTTGGCTTCTTGATTAAGCGCTTTAATCAAGTTCATTTTTAAAATAACCGCCTAAAAAGCTTTCCCAGCAAGCTTTTTATAAAACTGATTGACAAGTAAACTATTAAAAATTAATAGAGGTTTCAGTAATTCAAGCATAATCTAGAGGAGCCTTGACATCAATTTGGTATAGTCCATTATTGCGTAAACAGGGGTGCCGTATATGCTACTGACTCTTTTTTGTTCTGTAATCAGGAGAAGGCAGGCTTGAGTATGCATTAGCGAAAATGATATCTAATAATTTTTTCGTTAATGCGTATGAACAAAAACACCTAAATAAGGCAAAAGCATGGACAATAGAACACCGCTTTTTGGGATTCCAACGAATGTATTGGAAGCCGTTGATGCATATAGACATCTGAACGATTCCAATGATTTTTCCTTAATTCAGAGTAGCTTATTTCGGTTTACGATTCCAGCCCTTTCTGGAGTAATGCCTCAAGGAAAACGGCTCACGGCAAACGAAATTTTAACCATTCGTCAATTTCTCGCGACTCTGCCTCTTTCCAAACTCTCTGAGTTCCGGAAGGCGCAGGAAAAAACCTTTAAACTGCTCCAAACCCCAGCGGACCAACAGTCTAAGCCAAGAAGCTACCTGAACAAGTTGTTGAATTGGGTTGATGAGCAAAATTGGCTAGTTACTGGGTCACTAAATGAAAGCAGTGAAACGCAAGTCTACAGGTTTTACTTCAAAGGGAAGGGGGTGATGAAGCGGAAGAAATTAACTAACCGACCAGCCGATACGCTAAATAAGTTTGCTCTAAGCTTTAATGTAAAAGATTACTCCCCCGAATCCAGTGAGGAATCGGAGAGCATTAAGCAAGCCCTTGCCAAAATATTTGAAGAAATTCAAGTCTTTGAGAATTGGATGAAAGCACGTGGCTATAAGGAATCTAGCCGAAAAATCCGCCGCGAACATGCCAAAAGATTTTTAGGGTGGCTATACCGGGCTAAACAAATTCCTTTGAAAAATTTATCTTTAAGCTCGCTAATTACAGT
>NZ_JAMPKC010000058.1:0-3698 GCF_039961975.1 Trichocoleus sp. DQ-A3
TGTTCATGAATTAATGGTAATAAGACGTAACAAGCTGCCATTTTTTCAGAGAGGTCTGAGGGCTATGTCCTTGATTTTACGCATATTTTGACGGGGTTGTCACCCCGTGAGCTTTCCCACCTTACCAGTGACCTATTACAAGCGACACAACCCCGTTTTTGGGTCTGCGTATTTCTTTACTCCAGCATTTCCAGTTCCAAAACAACCGCTAGTACACCCAGATGGAAAGAGTTTTTGTGTCTGCGTATTTCTCTACTCCAGCATTTCCAGGTTTCGTACCGCGCCTTGATCCGCGCTAGTCGCCAGCAGTGCATAAGCCTTGAGCGCCGCAGTTACCCGACGCTGCCTCTTTTGTGCAGGCTTCCAAGCATCTTTGCCCTTTGCTTCCATTGCCACACGACGGTTGGCTAATTCCTCCGCCGATAGCTCCACATTAATGCGGCGATTGGGGATGTCAATCTGGATCGGATCGCCGTCCTTGACCAGAGCAATGTTGCCGCCTGCTGCTGCCTCTGGAGAGGCATGACCAATCGAGAGGCCCGAAGTCCCACCTGAGAATCGACCATCGGTCAGTAATGCACAAACCTTGCCCAATCCCTTGGATTTAAGGTAGCTCGTTGGATAGAGCATTTCCTGCATACCAGGTCCACCACGCGGTCCTTCATAGCGAATGATCAACACGTCGCCTGGTTCCACTTCATCACCCAGAATTCCTTTGACAGCAGCATCCTGGCTTTCATAAATGCGCGCTTTGCCTTCAAACACATGAATGCTTTCGTCTACGCCTGCCGTCTTCACAATACAACCGCGCTCAGCCAGGTTGCCGTATAGCACAGCCAGTCCGCCCTCGGTGCTGTAGGCATTTTTGAGGCGGCGGATACAGCCGTTTTCTCGGTCTAGGTCGAGTGAGGGCCAGCGGGTCGATTGACTGAACGCTTGCTGAGTTGGAATACCCGCAGGACCCGCCTTGAAGAAGGTGTGGACGGCTTCGTCATCGGTACGCATGACATCCCAGCGATCGAGCGCTTCTTTCAGCGTTTGACTGTGAACTGTCGGTACATCTGTATGGAGCAGACCAGCTCGATCTAGTTCGCCAAGAATGCTGGGGATACCGCCAGCGCGGTGAACATCCTCGATATGATACTGGGGTGTGTTTGGTGCCACTTTGCACAGTTGAGGAACTTGGCGCGAGAGGCGGTCGATGTCAGCCAAGGTAAAATCGACATCAGCTTCATGAGCGGCAGCCAGCAAGTGCAGAATGGTGTTGGTGGAGCCGCCCATTGCGATGTCCAGCATCATGGCATTCTCGAATGCTTTAAAACTGGCGACGGAGCGTGGCAGTACTGATTCATCGTCCTGCTCGTAGTAGCGGCGGGTAATGCTGACAATAGTGCGCGCAGCGTTGAGAAACAGATCCTTCCGGTCGAAATGGGTTGCAAGCACAGTGCCGTTCCCCGGTAAGGATAGCCCGATAGCTTCGGTGAGGCAGTTCATGGAGTTGGCGGTAAACATACCGGAGCAAGAGCCACAGGTCGGGCAGGCGGAACGCTCATACTCTTCGACCACCTCATCGCTGATACGGTCGTTCGCGGCAGCCACCATCGCGTCCACTAGGTCTAGTTTGTACTCCGAGAGTTTGGTCTTGCCCGCTTCCATCGGTCCCCCGGAGACGAATACGGCGGGAATATTAAGACGCAGGGCTGCCATCAACATTCCCGGGGTGATTTTGTCACAGTTGGAAATGCAGACCAGGGCATCGGCACAATGGGCGTTGACCATGTACTCGACCGAATCGGCGATAATCTCGCGCGAGGGCAGGCTGTAGAGCATCCCATCATGACCCATAGCGATGCCGTCATCCACGGCGATGGTGTTGAATTCTTTGGCGACACCACCAGCGGCTTCAATCTCACGGCACACCAGTTGTCCCAGATCCTTCAAGTGAACGTGACCGGGTACGAATTGAGTAAAGGAGTTGGCAACTGCAATGATTGGCTTCTCAAAATCCTCAGTGTGCATTCCGGTGGCGCGCCAGAGCGCGCGGGCACCGGCCATATTGCGTCCCTGGGTGGAGGTTTTGGAGCGATAGGTCGGCATGGCGCATCTTATTGGTCTAAGGGTTCTTAATAGTTTAGACGTTATGGTTGTGTCGCAAAAACTTCTCAGTGACAAATGCTCTGTGCAAATCTTGTTGCTTTAAGCGATAAGTCCAATGTGCTGTTGTCCCAAGAGAACCTTTATCGCTACGACATAGGAGAGATGAGAAGTATATCGATTTAGAAGTTTAACGACATTAAATTTGATTCTACGCCAAATAATGGTTCTTCCCAACTTTTGGTGATCCTGTGTCAGGATCAGGGTATACAGGCAACAAACTCAGAAGTTGGAATTTCTTCGGTAGTGCTACATAAGTAATGATGCATTGTAGTGATGGATAAAATACCAGATAGCACCAATGTGGTTCTCCAACGATTTTGAAAAGGACAAGGTTTTTCGGACTAGGCGAGATACCCGTTGCCTCAACGTATTGTTGAATCGCTCTTCGGTAGCTGGTTTTTCCAGTTTCTTTACCAACGGCTCGATGTCGTTTGCGGGCGTAGCACTGCCCCATAGGCTGCCCAAAAGTCGGTATAGGCGATAGCACACTGGCGATAAACCGGAGGCAAAGATTCCCATAACTTGCGTGCTGCGGCTTCATCCCGTGCGCCAATGTAAACGCCGACAATCTCACGAGTGTTTGTATCAAGAGCTAACCAGACCCACTGCTTGTTCACGAGTGTTGTCCACGAATGACCATAATTCATCGCATTGAATCGTTAGCCTCCCCTTTTTTTGGGTGCCGTATGCACGATCGAGGGGCACCTGAGCATATTTCTCATTAACATAGGGAAAGCAGCCATTGTTCAGAAACCTGGACGGCACGAGCGATTCCAGCCAGAGAAATGCGTTCCAACAGCAATCGGTCAATCAGCTCCCGTGTCGCTTGGTCGATCACTTTTTTAGTTGGTTGTTCAACAAACTGTCGTCCGCAGTCAAGGCATTTAAACCGTTGTTTACCGTTGTGGATGCGACCATTCTTGACCGTTTTGGAAGACGCACTTCAGGGGACACGCAGGCATGGGAGGAGAACGACAAGAAACTCTACTCCTCTATCATTACATCTTGAGTACTACCAATATTTACTACCGAGTCAAGACCATCTTCACCTCAACCAATGGAAGCTTGACCATGCCACTCATCAACTCACCCTAGTGGTTTCCTCTACTCAGAGAGCTACTGCTTGCCCACTTTGCCAAACTTCAACTCAAAAGATTCACAGCCGCTATGAACGGCAGTTGCAAGACCTCCCTTGCGTTCAGTTTGGTGTAACCTTACGGCTGCAACGCCTGTAAATTTTTCTGCGTCAATCCTGCGTGTAAGCGCCGAATTTTTACAGAGCGATTGCCCCAAGTAACGCTTCCTTGGGCACGACGAACTTGTCGATTTGCAGAACGCTTGATTGCAATTGGCTTAGCCTTAGGAGGTGCAGCAGGTGAACATCTAAGCCATCGATTAGGGCATAGAACGGCTGACAGTACTTTATTGTATCGCTCTTTTGTCACTTTAGGGAGAGGATAATAGGCTAAAACGGGTTCAAAGCCAGAATTTACCTATGACAGAACCACGTCCAGCCCAAGCCACCGTGAAATTTGTGGATG
>NZ_JAMPKC010000059.1:0-3018 GCF_039961975.1 Trichocoleus sp. DQ-A3
GGATCTACGACAACTTGCCTGCCCATCTCGCGCAGGGATTGTTTTGCCAACCCCGCACTTATCCGGTGATGATTCGCTTCTCAACCGTTCCCGGTGACATCATGCCGGATGGTCTATCTTGCTTCCGCGGCATGGGCATCAAGGTTATTGGCGTGGCAGGACCGAAGCTCCTGGAGACCGAACCTGATGCCGTAACTCAAGACTTTTTGATGATCAACAGTCCGGTCTTTCCATCGGGCACTCTTGCTCGCTTTCTCCCAGAGCAGTTGCTCCAGGAAAAGGTTGTGGTCAGTGCCCCAGAGGAGGCACAACAGCTATTCGGAATGGTTGCTCGAATGACCAATGCGATGACTCAGAAAGTAGGGATCAACCTCTATCCGAGCGCGTTAGGTCTCACCCAGCCTGAAACTCACATTCTGGGAGAAACCTACTATACCTCTGCTGCCCTGCGCTATGGAGATTACATTGCTAAATTGAGTGTCACTCCCGTCTCCGCCAGCCTTCAGCCGCTCATTGGCAAACGCATTGATACACAGAACGCTTCTGTACTGCGAGATCTAATCGTTGAATTCTTCCGGCAACAGTCTGCCGAGTATGAACTACGTGTCCAGCTTTGCACGAATCTAGAGACGATGCCGATTGAGGATGCGTCGATTGAGTGGTCAGAAGGGGAAAGTCCTTACCAGGCGATCGCCAAACTCACAATTGGGATGCAGGAGGCATACAGTCCTGCCCGGCAGGTGTACGTGGATGACGTCTTGTCGTTCAATGCCTGGCATTGTATTGCAGAGCATCAGCCGCTGGGATCGATTCACCGTTTACGCAAGGAAGTCTATGAGGCGTCCAGTCGTTACCGTCATCAGATGAACCAGCAGCCCAACAGGGAACCACGAAGCATCGAGGAAATGCCGGACTAGGAAGCTGCTCTGAACCGGAGTTCGTGCTGCCCTCAATGGGCGCGATCCGATCGGCAAAACAGAGTCAGTAGAGGCGTCAGACATCGTCGATCGCCAGAGTTGGATGGATTTCAGATAGAGATAATTGCACTTATCTCTATCTGACTAATGTAAGACAACTTCGATGCCGAAAGGCTGTAAACGTCCAGAGACTCATGGATTGAGGGGGCAGTCAGATAAACACGTCATTGGCAACTCAGCCCAAGACTTGCACAAGAGCAACAGAAATTAGGCAACCGTTCGGTTGTTCGAGTCGGGAAACTGCCTCCAATAGACCTCTTGCGGAATTGAATAAAATCAGATAAACAAGACTTCAATGAATTAATAGTTATAGATTCTAAATAGATGCGTTACAAAAAAGCACTAAAGATGTCTTCATCTGACTTTAAAAGAATGTACGGGGTGAAACCAGAAACATTTTGGATGATGGTGAAAATTGTACGGGATGGCAAACAGGGAAGCCGTGGCAACCATGCTTCCATCCCAATTCCCGACCAAATCTTGTTAACATTGCAGTACTGGCGAGAGTACAGAACTCCTGTTCATATTGCTCAAGATTGGGGAATGCACGAATCAACAGCACAGCGGACAGTGAAACGAATTGAAAACTTATTAATAAAATCTAGTAAGTTTCACCTGCCGAGTCGGCGACCGCTTGGGAAAGAGTCTGAAGAAATTGAAGTCGTTGTTGTGGATGTGGCAGAAACAGAAATTGAGGGACCTAAAAAAAACAGAAAATGTATTACAGCGGGAAACAGCGCTGCCATACGCTCAAACTACAGCTCTTAGTCAATCAAATGACCCAAGAAATCATCTGCACAGCTTTAGGCATCGGGAAGCAGCATGACTTTAAAATCTTTAAAAACAGCAAGGTTCATATAAGGCAAGAGATACAGCTTCTAGCTGACAAGGGTTATCAAGGAATTAATCGCTACCACTCTAACAGCCAAACTCCCTATAAAAAGCCTAGAAGGGCAAAATTAACCCCCGCACAAAAACGATTTAATCGCGAACACGCTCGGAGGAGAATTCGAGTTGAGCATATTATTAGGCTGTTAAAAACCTTTCGGATTTTATCTAGTCGTTATCGCAATCGAAGGAAGAGATTTGGACTGCGAGTCAACCTAATTGCAGGTATCTACAACTACGAACTCAAGTTAGCTAAGAAATTTTAATTCCGCAAGAGGTCTATTATCTGTATAAGGTCAAAACAAAGATAAGCCCCATTTGTAAAGGGACGCATCTTTATATAAGCTTCAACGTCTGGAGTAATCCCACGCGAGTGGTTCAAAGCTTCCCAGCGCAATCCCTCAAAATACTCTTTCACACTCTTTGCGAAACGAAGCCTCAGCGGTAATGGCGTATGATGAAGCTGAAGCAACCTCTGCCAAATATCCTGCATTGCAAGTTCTGTTGGCGTATCAGGTTTAGAGAGTTCCGCGTGTGTCAAAATATCGACTAAACGCTCGTGTTGAGGTTTTAACATTTCGGGTTGTCCGCTGGTTCCAGCATCCTCCGATTGCTCGTCCAATATAAAGAACAAGAGCATAGAGTCCGAAAAACTTTTTAGAGCTTCTAGCGAAACATTAGGGCAGATGCGTGCAGCCAATTTATGATATTTTGCCGCTTCCAAAGTTTTATAGACTGATTCATCTGTAACAAGCTTAAATAAGCGTAGCCATTTTAGAGTGTGCTGACAAGCCACTTCGCAATGCTGATTAATCGCTGAAGAAAAAGGGCAATAAAAATCCTGTAGTTTAAATGTCATTTTTAGTATATTTATTCCTGCTTATTTAATTATAAAATCATAAAACACAGACACAGAATATTAGACAAGTAGCACAGCGAACGCGGTTGAAAAACAACCGCTAAATTAAGTTAAATGATAAGCTCAGGACTTACGCAGGTACGCTATAGGTAGTGGCATAGGGGCTGATACAGCTACATCCAAAAAAACTAATTAATTGAGCCTGAGCATGTTAGTCTCAAGTCGAGTAGAGATTGAACACCAAGTGCCATTTACTAGACTAGATTACTGCCAATACTTACTCAGTAGTCAGAA